>JBHEMJ010000001.1:0-19191 GCA_046262655.1 Solirubrobacterales bacterium
CACGGTGTTTAGCGTCGGCACGGCGCCGATCTTCTCGACCGACTTGTCAATCTGGTCCTCGACGCCCTCCTTCTTGCGACGCAGGATGTGCCAGTGCAGGGCCTCCTCGGGCTCCATCTCGGCGGTCGGGTCGGCGGCGCCCTCCTCGGCGGCGTCGTCGCCCTGGCTCTCGAAGTGGGCGATGAAGCGCTCGAGCGCGTCTTCGCGGCGGTTGAGGACGAGGTCGTTGGTGAGCTCGCGGTCCTGCTCGGGGATCTCCGGATAGGGGGTGACGTGGTTCGGGTTGACCATCGCCAGGTCGAGCCCCGCCTCGACGGCGTGGTGCAGGAACACCGAGTTGAGGGTCGCCCGGGCCTTAGGCGAGATCCCGAAGGAGACATTGGACACGCCAAGCGAGGTCTTGACGCCCGGGATCTCGGCTTTCACCTGCCGGATCGCCTCGATCGTCTCGACCGCCGAGGGTCGCCACTCCTCGTCGCCGGTGGTCAGCGTGAAGGTGAGCAGGTCGAAGATCAGCAGCTCGGGGTCCAGCCCGTGCTCGGTGCAGGCCAGCTCGTGTATGCGCTTGGCGATCTCCAGCTTGCGCTCGGCGGTCTTGCCCATTCCGACCTCGTCGATGGTCAGTGCGATGACCGCCGCTCCGTGCTCGACCGCCAGCGGGATCACCGTGTCGAGCTTGTCGCGCCCGGCCTCGAGGTTGACCGAGTTGACGATCGCCCGCCCCGGGACGTGCTCGAGGGCGGCCTTGATCACCTTCGGCTCGGTCGAATCGATCTGGATCGGTGAGGGCTGGGACAGCGAGATGCGCTTGACGACCTCGCTCATCTGCGCGTCCTCGTCGTCACGCTCGGTGAGCGCCACGCAGACGTCGAGCAGGTGGGCGCCGCCGCTGACCTGGTCCTCGGCGACCTGCATCAGGCCGTCGTAGTCGTCGGCCAGCAGCAGCTCCTTGGCCTTGCGCGAGCCCTGCGAGTTGACCCGTTCGCCGACCAGCGTCGGCGCCGGCTCCTGGGCCAGCGGCGCGGCGGTGATCATGCTCGAGACCTGGACCGGGCCGGGGGAGGCCGGCTCCGCCGGGGCGAGACCGGCTACACGCTCGGAGAGTGCCTGGATGTGCTCCGGCGTCGTGCCGCAGCAGCCGCCGACGATCCCGACCCCGTAGCGCTCGACGTACTCGCCGAGCGTCTCGGCCAGCGGACCGGGCTCGGCGGGGAAGATCGTCTCGCCGTCGGGTCCCTGGTGGGGGATGCCGGCGTTCGGGATGCAGTGCAGCGGCAGCGGCGAGTTCTCGCCGAGGTAGCGGATTGCGGCGCGCATGTCCTCGGGCCCGGTCGAGCAATTGAGGCCCAGGACGTCTACGCCGAGGGCCGTGAGCGTGGTGGTCAGCGAGGGAATGTCGGTCCCGAGCAACATCGTCCCCGACTCCTTGAGGATGAATAGGCTGGCCTGGATCGGCACGGGGCGGCCGATGCGCTTGAACGCCTGGCGGGCGCCGAAGATCGCCGCCTTGGTCTCGAGGATGTCCTGCTGGGTCTCGATGATCAGCAGGTCGGCGCCGCCCTCGACCAGGGCCCCCGCCTGCTCGTCGAAGACCTCGACCAGCTTGCCGAAAGAGATGTCGCCGAGGGTCGGGTCGGTGGAGGCCGGCAGGAAGCCGGTGGGGCCGATCGACCCGGCCACGAACCTTTCCGGGCCGGCGGCATTGCGGGCGATCTCGGCCGCCTTGCGGTTGATCTCGATCACATGCTCGCCGAGCCCCCACTCGTCGAGTTTCAGACGGCTGCCCTGGAAGGTGTCGGTCTCGAGCACCTCGGCGCCCGCCTCGAGCATCGACGCGTGAACACCCTCGATCACCTCGGGGCGGTTGAGGACCAGCGCCTCGTGGCACTTGCCGCCGACGTTTCCGTAGTCCTCGTCGGTCAGATCGAACTCCTCGAGGGTGGCGCCCATGCCACCGTCGAAGACAACCACGCGTGAGTTGACCGCCTCGAGGTAGTCGCGTTCGCTTGTCTTGTCGCTCACCTGCTGTCCTCCATCGTCTCCGGCGTTAGCACCGCGCCTCGATCCTCAGATCTTGGCCGGTTGCTGCGGTTTCCGCGGGCCGGGTCCCTCGACCGCTCTAGATGGACCTACCGGCCCAGCCTAGCAGGGACGCGGAACCGCTTTGCGCCCTCCGGTGGGGCCTGCGCATGGGGCAGAAGGCATTAGCAGCCGCTTAGCGTTTGATTAGCGCTTGCTACTATCGTCGGGCCTTCAAGACGCGAACCATGGCTGCCGGCCGGCCGGACCAAAGCGTTCGCCCAAGAGCTTCCTCCACCAGGTCTGTCGACCGCAGGCGGGGCGCCCACCTTCCGGGGCGCCCCGTCTGTCATCCGTCGATCTCTCCTTTAGAGACCGTGGTTGGGCCATTCGGGGGTGCGGCCCTGCTTGAAGGCGCTGGCGCCGATCGCATGCGAGTCCCTACGCGCGAACATGGAGATCGTTGCTTCGGCCTCCTGGCGCAGCTGCTCCTCGTAGGTGCGCCCGACGTTTCGGATCATCGTCTCCTTGTCTGATCGGATCGCGCCCTGGGGCAGCGCGGCGATCTGGTGGGCGAGTTCGAGCGCCCTCTCCAGGGCCTTGCCTTGGGGCACGACCTCGTTGGCGAGGCCGATCCGCAGGGCCTCCTCGGCCTCCACCGGCCGGCCGGTGATGATCATTTCCATCGCCCGGCCGTAGCCGACGACCAGCGGCAGCCTGACCGTCATCCCATCTCCGGCGACGATGTTCCATCGCCGCTCGAGGGCACCGAAGACGGCGTTATCGGCGACGATGCGGATATCGGCGAGCAGCGCGTTCTCGAGGCCGGCGGCGACGGCCCAGCCGTTGATCGCGGCGATCACCGGCTTGACCACGTCGAGCTTGCGGGTGTAGCCGCACTCGCCCGGCGTGTTCATGATGCTGGTGCGGTACTCGTCCCAGTCGGGTGGTCCCGCCTCGCCCAGATCGGCGGCGTCCTGCAGATCCCAGCCGGCGCAGAAGGCGTCGCCGGTGCCGGTGATGACCAGCACGAAGGCATCCTCGTCGTCACGGAAGCGCTGCCAGGCGTCGTGCAGCTCGCTGTTCATCTGGCGGCTGACCGCATTGCGCTGTTCGGGGCGGTCGTAGGTGAGGACGGTGACATGGCCGTCCGCCTCGTATTTCAGCGTTTCGTACTCGGTCAAAGCGGCGGGCGCTATTTGCGTCCCAGGCGGCGCTTCAGGTCGCGCGCATTGAAGAAGCGGGCGACCTTGGCCAGCTGTTCCCGGCGCTTCTGGGTGTAGGGGAAGTAGAGGAGCTCGCGCTTGCCGCCGAAGCGGGTCAGCACCAGCGACTCGGGCCGCACGAACTTCTTGATCCCGTACTCGCCGTGGCGGTAGCCGACGCCGGAGTCCTTCCAGCCGCCCATCGGCACGTCGGAGGCGAGGAAGTTGACCAGCACGTCGTTGACCACCGCGGCGCCGACCTCGAGCCGCCGCGCAGCCTGCTCGGCCTCGCGCTTGCGCCCAAAGACGTAGCCCGTCAGCCCGTGCCGCGACTGGTTGGCGAGCCGCACGGCCTGCTCGGCGTCCTTGACCTTCATCACGCCGACCACCGGGCCGAAGGTCTCCTCCTTCATCACCTCCATCGAGGTGTCGGTGTCGGCGAGAACCGTCGGCTCGAACCAGTCGCCGGGGCGGTCCACCGCCGCGCCGCCGGCGACGACTCGCGCGCCCTTCTGCTTGGCGTCAGCGACGTGCTGGGCGGCGACCTTCATCTGCTTCGGGAAGGTGATCGCGCCCTGTTCCATCCCGTACTCCGGCCCGTCGATGCCCATGTTCAGCGAGTTGACCTCTGCGGCGAACTTGGTCACGAACTCCTCGTAGACCGGCTCGGCGACGAAGGTGCGCTCGACCGACATGCAGACCTGCCCGCAGTTGGCGAAGCCGCCCCAGGCGGCCGCGGCGGCGGCCCGGTCGACGTCGGAGCCCTCGAGCACAATCATCGCGTCGTTGCCGCCCAGCTCGAGGCTGACCGGGGTCAGCGTCTCGGCGGCCTGCGCCATCACCTTCTTGCCGGTCACGTCCGAGCCGGTGAACTGGATGAAGTCGGCCTCGTCGACCAGGGCGGATCCGGTCTCGCCCATGCCGTGGACGACGTCGATCACGTCCGGCCCGCCGATCTCGCTCTTCCAGGCTTCGATGATCTCGGTGATTCCGAGCGGAGTCACTTCGGAGGGCTTGATCAGCACCGCGGCACCGGCCTGCAGGGCGGGGATGCCGTCGCCGAGGGAGAGGATGAGGGGAAAGTTCCAGGGGCTGATCACGCCGACCAGCTGGAAGGGCCGGTACTGGATCCGCAGCTTCTTGGAGGCCATCAGCGGCGAATGCGCGCGCACCTTCTGGTCGCCGATCATCTTCGGCGCCTTCTTGCCGTAGAAGTTGATCAGATCGGTGAGGTAGACCGCCTCGCTGCCGGCTTCGGCGCGTACCTTGCCCGTCTCCCTCTGCATCGTCTCGGCGACCTGCTCCTGGTTGTCGAACAGCCAGTCGCGCAGCTGGTTCAGCCACCTGCTGCGGCCCTTGATGCCGAGGGCCTCCCATTCGGGCTGGGAGGCGCGCAGCCGCTCGGCGACAGCGTGGACCGTGTCGGGCCCGTCAACGGGAACGGTGGCGATCGGCTCGCCGGTGGCCGGGTTGATCACCTCGAAGCTGTCCCGGTGGGTTTCCGCCGGGACGCCGGTGGCGCTCCCGTTCGAAGTCTTGTTCCTGCTCCTGTTCAGCAGCGCCACGTTGCGACCCCTTCTCCTCGACCTCCGGACGTCCGAAGACTACTCCTGGCTGCCCAGCCAGTGATGTGGGACCCCGCATCAGGGATGCGGGTCGGTCTCAGGCGTCGTGGTGGGCCTGGAAGTCTTCGGCCAGGTGGGCCACCAGGCCGGTCAGGGAGCCTTGCCGGGCCCGCTGCAGCTGGCGCTTGGCACCGGAGCGGGTGGCGAGCTCGGTGACCCAATCGAGCTCGGGCTCACAGCCGAGGTCCTGCGCGTGGGACCGGCAAAGGGGCAGCAGGTCTGCGAGCAGGTCGCGCACCGCGACCCGGCCCTCGATGTCCGGGTCGATCAGCCTCGCCTCGACGCCGTCGCGAGCCGCGATGAAGCGGTTTTCGGAGATCACCTCGCCCGTGACGATCGCCTTATGGCTGGCGAATCCCTGCTCGGATTCGAGCTTGGCCAGGCACTGGGTGAGGGCGACCAGGGCCGCGGTCTCATCGAGCCGGCTCTGCGAGTCCATGATGCGAACCTCGACCGTGCCGAAACGCGGCTGCGGACGCACGTCCCACCAGAGGAAGGTCGGCTCGGGGACGCCCTCGCAGCGGATCAGCAGGTCTACCGTCTCGACGTAGTCGCCGTAGTCTCCGAATGCGCGCGGGATTCCGACCCGCGGAAAGGCCTGGAACAGGGGAGTGCGCGCGGAGGCCAGTCCGGTGTCGCGGCCCTGCCAGAAGGGCGAGTTACCGGACAGGGCCAACAGCAGCGGCAGGTGGACACGCAGACGGTTGGCGACGCGTATCGCTGCCTCGGGCTCGCCGATGCCGACGTGCACGTGTAGCGCGAAGGTGGGCTCGCGGCGGGCCAGCTCCCGCATCGAGCCGTAGACGAACTGGTAGCGATCCCCGCCGGACACGACGATGTTGTGCCAGATCGCGAACGGATGGGTGCCGGCGGTGGCGACGCGCAGCTGCATCGCCTCCAATCGTTCGTGCAGCGCGTCCCGGGACACCCGCAGGTCCGAATGGGCAGCGGAGACGTCCTCGTGGACCGCGGTCTGCAGCTCCAGAGCCGAGCCATGGGTCTCGGCGCTGACCTTGCCGACCAGCTCCGGCGGCAGGGTCGGCAGCACGCTGTCGATTGCGTGCGCCAAAGCCCACGAGTGGGGCTCCAGCATCATCACCTCTTCCTCGACCCCCACTGTGTAGGGGGTGGAGGGGGCGCTTGGCCAGTCGGCCCAGGCGGGGATGGCTCGCTGGGTAGGGCTCATCGCCCACCGTTCTCGGAGGCTGCCGAAGCCTCCACGAAGGCACGGAACAGGGCCAGCTGCTCCGGACGATCGACGAGACACTCGGCATGCCACTGGACGCCGACCAGGAAGGGACGCTCGGGGTCTTCGAGGCCCTCGAGGATGCCGTCGGGAGCCCAGGCGACCGGTACCAGCCCCGCGCCGAGTTGTTCGGCCGCCTGGTGGTGGAAGGAGTTGACCGCCGCCTGTTCGCCGCCGATGACCTGGCCGAGCAGGCTCGAGGCCTCGATCTCGATCTCGTGAGTGACGACGTCGCCGGGTTCCTTCTGGCGGTGGGCGACCCGGTTCACGGCTTTCTCCTGAGCCTCGGGAATGTGCTGGAGCAGTGAGCCGCCGCGGGCGACGTTGATCGCCTGGGCGCCGCGACAGATCGCCAGGATCGGTTTGCCGCGCTGATCGGCGGCGGCGGCGATCTCCAGCTCGAAGCGGTCGAGCTCGGGCTCGGTGGGCCCGAGGTTGGGATGGCGCGGCCCGTGATAGGACTCCGGGTCGAGGTCCGGGCCGCCGGAGAGGCAGATGCCGTTGAGGCGGTCGAGCAGCGGCTCGATGGCATCGGAGTGCAAGGGAGGCATTACGACCGGAATCCCGCCGGCGCTCTCGATGGCCCGCAGGTAGGTGAGGCCGAGCGCCATTTCGTGGCGTGGCGGGTCGCCCTCGGCGGTCTGCTCGATGGTTTCGGCGCGTCGAACCTCGGAGGTGGTGATTCCGATCAGGGGGCGGTTGCCATTGAGCCGGCTCATGCGAGCACCCAGGTGTCCTTGGCGCCGCCGCCGCGTGAGCTGTTGACGATCATCTCGTTTGCGGCCGGGGCAAAGCGGGTCAGGGCGCTGCGCGGTATGCGGACCTGGTCGCCGACGCTGATCGCGTAGGGCCGCAGGTCGATGTGCCGCGGCAGAAGCTGATCGCCGATGGCGCTCGGGTGGGTGGAGAGCGAGATCGTCTCCTGGGCGATGAACCGCTCCGGCCGGCCCTCGATTTCGCGACGGGAAGCCGCGAGCTGCTCGCCGCCGGCCAGCGGGCCGATCAGCACGCCGCCGCCCCCGAGCCCGCTGCGGGGCTTGACCGCCAGCTCGGGCAGTCGCTGGAGGACCTCAGCGCGCTGAGGCGGGTCGCCGAGATCGAACGTGGGCACCGAGTCGATCAGCGGATCTTCGCCGAGGTAGAAGCGAATCGCCTCACCGACGTATGCGTGGGTGAGCTTGTCGTCGACCACGCCAGAGCCGAAGGCGTTGACGCAGGCGAGGGTCCCCGCGCGCAGTGGACCGAGCAGCAACCCCCCGAGCTCGGTCGGGCGTCCGTCGGGCCCGGTCAGCCGCTCGCCGTCGGTGCGCCTGTAGAGAATGTCGATCTCGCGCGGCACGCCGTCGACGCGGGCCTGAAGGCGACCATCCACCTCTCTCAGCTCGCCGGGAGTGAGGATCGGGATCCCGAGCCTGCCGGCGATCAGCTCGTGTTCGAAGAAGGCGGGACTTTCCGGCCCCTCGCTCAGCAATGCAGCCGAAGGGAGCCCGGCGCTTTGCTGGGGGGCGGCGGCGCGCAGCGCCTCGCCGAGGGCGGGGACGGCTTCCTCGGGGTCCCCTTGGGGCTCGCCCGGCAGATCGAGCTCGACCAGCGCCCGCCGCGCCGCGGAGGCGAAGCCGATGCCCGACGGGCTGCGGGCGTTGTCCTCGAGGATCCGGAAAGCCCCCGAGGGATCGCGCACCAGATCGAAGCCGATCACGGTCGCCCAGCCGCCCGGCGCTACGGCGACGTCGCACATCGCCGGCTCGTAGTGCTCGGCCCCGGTGATGACGCGCTCGGGCACGACGCCGGCCTCGACGATCTGCCTCTCGCCGTAGATGTCGGCAAGGAACAGGTTGAGCGCCGCAGCGCGCTGGGTTGCCGCCCGCCCCAGCAACTCCCACTCGCCGGCCTCGAGCAGCCGGGGCAGCGGGTCGAGGCGAAAGCGGTTTGCCGAGAAGCTGAGATGCGCCGCGGCGCTGCTCGCCTCCAGCCGCGAGCACAGCGCGGCCGGGCCGGCCGAGCGCACAGCCTCGAGGAGATCCCGGTAGTGGGGGCGAACCTCACCGCTCGCGTCCAGTGCCTCGTCGTAGGCAGGCGGCAGCCCGCCGGCCCCGCCGGCGGCGATTTCTCCATCAACTGCCGGGGCAGACTTCATCAGCATCAAGGATGGGCCATCGAGTGCGGGACGGCTAGAAGTCGTGGGATGAAAATCGACCGTCCTTTATCGACATTCGTCTTGTTCAACGAGGCATTAGTGCGGATTGATACCTGACTGCGGGCAGAAAACCGCGCCGCTCTTTTCCGACACCGGTCCAAAGACCCTCGCGGCCGCCGTCCCTAGCTTGGGGGGCGACAGTAACCGCGATCGTCGGGGAGGTCCCCAGGCGGCCTAGGAAAGGATGTAAAAACATGAGACGAAGGTACCTGGCGGCGATACCGCTGGTGCTACTTGGCGTTTTTCTCGTCATGCCGCACATGGCGTTCGCCGATTCCACGGACCTGCAGCAGTCAATCGACCTCAAAATCGATCCGACCGTTGGCACCAACACGATGTGGGTGATCGTGGCCGGGGCTCTGGTCATGTTCATGCAGGCGGGCTTCGCGTTCCTCGAGATCGGGTTCTCCCGGGCCAAGAACGCTGGCACCGTCGTAGCCAAGATCCTGACCAACTTCTCGATCGCCGCGATCTGCTGGTGGGCGGTCGGGTTTGCGTTTGCGTTCGGCGGTCCGCTTGGAAGCTTCATCGGCCACGACGGAGGTTTCTTCTTCAGCCACCTCGGCGCCAACTCCACCACGGTGGGTGACGTGACAACGTTCCACGACTCGTTCCCGGTGATGTCCCTCTCCAACGCGACGATCGAGTCGAAGTGGTTCTTCCAGTTCGTCTTCTGTGCCGTTTCGCTGGCGATTGTCTGGGGCACGACGCTGGAACGGATCAAGTTCGGTGTCTACATCATCTACTCGGTCATCTTCGCCAGCATCATCTATCCGATCGGCGCCCACTGGGTGTTCGGCGGTGGGTTCCTGCAGAACGGTGATTGGCTGGGCACCGGCATTGCCGGCATGCAGGACTTCGCCGGTTCGACCGCGGTCCACCTGATCGGAGCAACCGGCGCCCTGGCCGCACTGCTGTTGCTCGGGCCAAGAAGGGGCAAGTACGGAGCCGACGGCAAGCCGCGGGCGATCCCCGGGCACAACATGCCGCTTTTCGGTCTCGGCGTGCTCATCCTGTGGCTCGGTTGGTTCGGGTTCAACCCGGGCTCCACGCTCAACGCGGGCGACGCTCGCTTCGCGGAGATCCTCTTCATCACCAACCTGGCGGCCGCGGCGGGCGTTCTCACCGCCGTCATCACCGCACGGTTGAAGACGAAGACGATCGATATCGGCATGGCCGGCAACGGTGCGATCGCGGCACTGGTCGCGATCACCGCTCCCTCCGGCTACGTCGAGATCTGGGCGGCGCCGATCATCGGCGCCGTGGCCGGCGTCATCGTCGTGCTCGGCGTCTTCTGGGTCGACAAGTACATCGACGACCCTGTCGGTGCGCTGTCCGCGCACGGCATGGCCGGCATCTGGGGCACTTTGTCGTGCGGGATCTTCACCGCCCCCCGGCTGGCCGAGTACAACGCGTTCGGCGATCCCGCCGGGGGCCTCTGGTATTCGGGCAAGTTCACCCAGCTCGTCGCCCAGGCGGTTGGGTTCTCGATCGCATTCTCGTTTGTCTTCGTGATGAGCTTCACCACCTTCTGGATCATCAAGAAGACCTACGGCCTCCGAGTCACGGCAGAAGAGGAAGATGCCGGTATGGACATCTCGGAGCACGGGATGTACGGCTATCCGGAGCAGTTCATTCCGTCTCCGGAATATCCAGGTGCCGCGAGTGGACCGCTGCCTGCCGGCAAGCCGGCGATCAGCACCCTCACGGCCGACCAGCCCGCCACCAACACGAACGCATAAGGAGTGATGAACCGATGAAGAAGATCGAAGCGTTCATCCGTCACGAAGCGTTCGAACCGATCCGGTCCGAGCTGCTCGAGAAGGGATTTCCGTCCCTGACGATCACCGAGGTGAAGGGCTCCGGACGACAGAAGGGCGTGGTAGAGACATACCGCGGTTCCACCCTGACGGTCAACGTGCGCCCCAAGATCAAATTGGAGTGCGTGGTTGAAGAGAAGGACAAGGGTCTCGTCGTCGAGACAATTCTCAAGCACGCCCGTACGGGCGACGTCGGCGACGGCAAGATCTTCATCCTGCCGGTCGAAGAGGCGATTCGCATCCGCACCGGTGAAGAGGGTGAGTTGGTGCTGCAGGCTCACGAGGACAAGGAGATCCCCGCGTAGCTCGCAGGAACGCAGTGACCCGCACGGCCGGGGCCCGCACCAGCAGCGCTGGGGTGGGCCCCCGCCGCCGCGGAGCCGCGCCGTCGAAGCTCCGCTGCCCCGGCTAGCCGTGCCGGCGGGTGGCGCGGATCCGGTAGACAGGGCCGTCCTGGGAGAGGGCGTAAAGGTGGCCGTCACGGTCTTCGCCGAATGAGGTGAGACGCGGTACCACCAGGCCTGTCGCGTGGTCCCGGCCCGCCTCCCCACCCTGTTCGGGGGGTGGGCGGACGATGCTGATCTTGCCCGTGCAGTAGTCCCCGAACATGTAGCGGCCAACGACCTCGCGGCCGTGTAGGTGGGCCAGGCGGGGGTCCCGGACCACGTACCCCCCGGTCACAGAACAACCGGGTCCGTGGGGATAGGCAAGCGCCGGGGCCACGGTCTTGTCTCGCGGCACGCCGCCGTAGAGCTTGCCGTTGGCCTCATACGCCGACCAGCCGAAGTTTGCTCCCCTGGCGCTGTCCGCGGGCACCAGGTCGATTTCCTCGAAGCGGTCCTGGCCGACGTCGCCGATGGCCATCAGGCCGGTCGCCGGGTCGAAGGAGAAGCGCCACGGGTTGCGCAGCCCGTAGGAATAGATTTCGTCGCGGCCGTGGCGGCCGACGAACGGGTTGTCGTTGGGGACCGTGTAGTGCCTGTGACCGGCCTTTCGCGGATCGATGCGGAGGATCTTGCCGAGTAGCGTGTAGCGGGCCTGCGCGGTGCGGTGGGGATCGAACGAAGGCCCCCCGTCGCCGGAGCCGACGTAGAGGTGCTCGTCGGGACCGAACAGCAACAGGCCGCCGTGGTGCTTGGAGGAGTTCTCGTGGATGCGCAGCACGCTGCGCCCTGAATCGCGGTCAGCGACCAGCTTGTCCTCAGTGCGTTGAAACTCATAGATGCGCAGGTCGCCCGATATGCCCGTATAGGCGACGTAGAAGAGGCCACTGGCGTCGTAGTCGGGGGCAAAGGCCATCGACAGCAGCCCCTGCTCGGCGCCCTTCTGCTTGACCCGGCGGTGAATGTCGAGGAATGGCCGAGGCTCGAGGTGGTCGTTGCGAACTACCCGGATCACGCCCCGGCGCTCGGTCACGAACAGCAGGCCGTCTTCTTTCGGGGGCTGGGTGAGGAAAGTCGGCTGGTCGAATTTGCCGATTCGCTCGAGAGCCAGATGCTTGGGCCCGAGGTCGCGGTCATCGGTCCGCGTCGAGGCGAGAACCACGGCGGTGGCCGCGAGCAGTGCCGCGATCACGGTCTCGATTCTCCGCCGGCGGCGGTTTGGCATCAGGACCCCGCGGCGGGCTCTGGATTGAGTGCGTAGACACCGCCGCTGAAGCTGGCCGCATAGATGCGCCCGTCGCTGCCCTGACCGAAGGAAACGATTCCGAACAGTTTGGTGGGTGGCAGACGCAGCCCGAGAGAATGATCACCTTTGGCGCCCGAGGCAGAGGGCTCGAAGACCCGCAGATCACCCGAGCAGGCGTCGCCGTAGAGGTATTCGCCGTCGAGCTTTGGAATGCGCGGGTCGTGGATCACGTAGCCGCCGATCACCGAGCACCCTTGGTCGTGGGTGTAGGTGTGGATCGGTTTGGTCAGGGGGCCACCCGGGCCGCCGGGGTCTAGCGGGTAGTCCTTGCGAAAGAGCGCGTCGCCCTCGTAATGGGGCCAGCCGAAGTTGGCTCCCCTGCCCTTTCCCTTGTCGACGTAGTCGATCTCCTCGTGGGCGGCGGCGCCGACGTCGCCGATCGCCAGGGCGCCGGTGGCCGAGTCGAACGAGAACCGGTAGGGGTTGCGCAATCCGTAGGAGTAGATCTCACCGCGCTCGCCGGGGTTGCCGAGGAAGGGGTTGTCCTTCGGGATCGTGTACGGGTTGGTCCCGGAAGGGTGGGCGGGATCGACGCGGAGGATCTTGCCCAGCAGCGAGGCGCGCTGCTGGGCGCGATTGGAGACGAAGGGTTTCTCGACCGGACCGCCGTCGCCGAGGCCGATGTAGAGCAGGCCATCGGGACCGAACTGCAGCTCCCCGCCGTTGTGCTGGGTGCGCTCACCGTGGCCGTGCGAAGCGTTGATGATCGGTCGCTTGCTGGCCGGGTCGGCCTTCAGCGGATCGTCGGGGGAGCGCCGATACTCGTCGATCTGGACGCTGTTGTCGTCGTTGTTATGAGAGACGTAGAGCCTGCCGGTGTTGGCGTAGTCGGGCGGGAAGGCGATCGCGAACATGCCCTGCTCGGAGCCCTCGCTGTTGACGTTGTCGCTGTCGTCGAGGAACGGTTCGTCCTGAAGCTTGCCGTGGTCGATCACATAGATCAGCCCCGGCTTGGTGGTGACGAACAGCGTGGCGGGCTGATTCGGTGGGGTGGTGACGCTGGTCGGCTGACCGATCTTGGCGATCCGGTCCAGGCGCGCCACCCGCTGTGCCGCGGGGGTGACGTTGACCGGTGGCGCGGCGGCCGTGGTGGTCGGCTTGCCGTCGCCCCCCCCGCAGGCAGCCAGCGAGACGCCGACCATGACGCAGAGCGCGGCGACAGATGGACGTGTGGGCGCCGCCAAGGTCGGGGCAGACTACAGATGGCCGGCTCCCCGACGCCGGGGCGGGAGGGCTAGTTGGCTTGGCGCAGGCGGTAGACCGGGCCGCTGTGAGAAGCGGCGTAGATGGCGCCGTTCGTGGCCCGGCCGAAGGAGCTCAGCATCGGCACGTTGAGTCCCAGCCGGCGGATCTTGTGGGCCCCGCCCAGGGTGGGCACCAGGGTGCGCAGCTGGCCGTCGCAGAAGTCTCCGTAGACAAGTTTGCCGCGCAGGCTGCGCAGCTTCTTGGAGTGCGAGACGAAGCCGGCGATCACCGAGCAGCGCCCGCCGGCGTGATCGTAGGCGTGGATCGGCGAGTCGTGCCGGGTCGGACCAGGCGGGATTGCGCCCGAGAACGGCGACAAGCCCTCGAAGTCGTTCCAGCCGAAGTTGGCTCCGTTGGCCCCCACCACCGCCTCGTAGTCGATCTCCTCGAAGCGGTCCTGGCCGACGTCGCCGATCACGATCTTGTCGCGGTCGAACGAAAAGCGGAACGGGTTGCGCAGGCCGATCGCGTAGATCTCGTCGCGGCCGGGGCCGGCGGTGAAAGCGTTGGAGTTGGACGTCGTGTAGGGGCTCGAGCCGCGCTGGCGGGGGTCGATGCGCAAGATCTTGCCGAGCAGATTGTCGGTGGTCTGGGCGCTGTTGTCGCTGTCGCCGGCGCCGCCGCCGTCACCGGTGCCGATGTAGAGCTGGCCGTCGGGGCCGAATTGGAGCTGGCCGCCGTTGTGGTTGGAAAAGTTGGGGTGGGGGACGAGCAGCACCTGGCGGTGGTAGGCGGGATCGGCCCGGAACCTGGAGGCGCGGCGGAATTCGGCGATCACGATATTGCCGTCGGCGTTGGTGTAATAGGCGTAGAAGAGACCGCTGGCGCCATAGTCCGCAGGGAAGGCGATCGACAGCAGGCCCTGCTCGCCGCCGGAGCGGACGATCGGACTGAGGTCGAGGAAGATGCGGCGCCTGCGGCCCTCGGCGGAGATCACCTTGCCGCCCTGCTCTACGACGAGGACCCCGGGGGTCCCCGGGGCCGAGGTGACATAGGTCGGCGCGTTGAAGCGGCCCACTTTCTTCAGCTTCAGCTTGGCCGAGGCCGGGGCGGCGGGGACGGCGGCGACCGCGATCACGGCAGTCACGGCGAGCCACATGCTGGCTTTTTTCAGGTTCATGCTTGGTCCACTGAACACGCCGGCGGGTAAATAGTCACCGTTTCAGCCCGGCGCCAGCCGGAAGACGTCACCGGTCAGCGTCGTCACGTAGACGTGCCCGGCGTTGTCGACGCCGAACGACGTTGGCGACCGGGTCTCGAGGCCCGTCGGCTTGTCGTCGGTGGCGTTGGTGGCGGTGAGCTTGAAGCTGCGGATTTTCCCCGAGCAGAAGTCGGAGTAGACATATCGTCCCTCGAGAGCCGGCAGGTAGGGGTCGCGGACGACGTAGCCCCCATTGATCGAGCAGCCCTGGTGGTGGTCGTAGACGAGGGCCGGCTTGACCGCCGCCGGTGCCGATTGGTCCCTGTTGAAGGGAGCGTCGCCTTCGAAAGCCGACCATCCGAAGTTCGCCCCCTTTCCATCGCCTGCGGCGACTATGTCCACCTCCTCGAACTCATCCTGGCCGACGTCGCCGATGGTCAGCGCATTGGTCTTCGAGTCGAAGCTGTAGCGCCATGGGTTGCGCAGCCCGTAGGAATAGATCTCCGGCCGGGCTCCGGGCTTGCCGGCGAAGGGGTTGTCCGCTGGGATCGAATAGGGCTTATCGCCCGAGGCCTGCGGGTCGATCCTCAGCAGCTTGCCGAGGAGGCTGCCCAGGTTCTGTGCATTTCGCCGCGGGTCGCCGGTGCCGCCGCCGTCGCCGGTGCCTATATACAGGTGACCGTCACTGCCGAAGGTGAGCAGGCCGCCGTTGTGGTTGGGGGCGTAATCGGCCATCTGCAGGACTTGGCGCTCGGAGGCGGGATCGACCTTGTCCGGGTCATCCGAGCGCTTCATCTCGACCACGTTCTGGTTGCCCTGCCGGTCTGTGTAGTAGGCGTAGAGCAGGCCCGAGGTGTTGTAGTCGGGGGCGAAGGCGATCGAGAGCAGCCCCCGCTCCACGTCGGTTTCCACCTTTGCGGAGATGTCGAAGAATGGCGTGGCCAGCTTGCTGCCGTCGCGGACGATCTCGACCTTGCCGGTGCGATCAACCACGTAGAGATCGCGACTGTTCCCGGGTGGCTGGGTGACGTAGACGGGCTGGCCGAAGCTCTCATTTTTCGCGGCGATCGGCTCGAGCTTGACCCCGCTGCCGCTGGTGTCGGCGGCGGTCGGCTGCTTGGTGGTGGCGGCCTCGTCAGCGCCGCCACATCCGACGGCCGCGGTCGCCAGGGCGACCGCCAGGATGGCAGAGATCTTCGGTCCCACGACGCCGAGGCTATTGGCCGGGCTTGGCGCTGGTTCCGCTTCCGCCCCCGGCGCCGACCTCGCCGCGCTGCTGGGCGGACCCCGCCTGGCCGATGATGTCGGTGGGCTTGATCGGCACCACTTTCCCCGACTCGTCGACCCGCGTCTGCGGCGGCACGTCGGAGATCTTGACCACGAACTCGCCCTCGGGGATGCTGCCGTCTGAAGTCACCGCCTTCGCCTTGCCCTCCAGCCCCGCGGCGATCTTGTAGTTGACGGTGTAGGTACCGGCGATGGTCGGCGTCAAGCGCCAGATCATCAGCCGGCTTTCGCCGGCCGGCAGCGCGCCGAAGCTGAAGGTCTTGGTCTGGGCCGCCTCGGCGCCGGCCGGGGCGCTGGCCCCGCCGAGCTTCGGATAACCGTTCTCGAGCACCCAGACCGAGCGCGAGGGGATCGCCAGGCCGGGCTGCTCGTCGCGCACGGAGAATGACTCGTCGGCCTCGGGATCGGTGGAGATCGTGACCGCCAGGTCAGGGATATCCTTGTCACCGGAGTTGCGGACCTCGAGGGTCAGGTCTGAGGTGCCCGCGAGACGCTGGCGGTTGGGGAACTCGGCCTTGGTGATCTGGACGGGGTAGTCGCCGGTGGGCTCGTTGGAGTCCTGGCGCTGGCCGCCTCCGCAAGCGACCAACAGGGCGCTGATCAGCGCAACCGCTGACACCACCGCCGGCTTGCGGCCGGCCGTGAGAGCGAAACTGGGTCTGTCTTCGCTCCTCCCCAAAGGCGCGCGCAACATACCACCGGGGGCCCCGGAGATCGGGCGAGGGTTGCCGCTGGCGGTTCGTCCGCCGATCTAATAACCTTCGCCAAGGAGAGAGATTGGTCAGATCCGTAGCCGATAGAGCGTTCCTTCCGGCCAAGTCGCTGTTTGAGCAGGTCGGCGACATGGTCATCCTCACCGCCAAGACGATCTCTTCGGCGATCCGGCCTCCCTACCCGTACGGCGGCGAGTTCATCAGCCAGTTTCTCTTCGCCCTCCAGCTCTGCTGGTTTCCGATGCTGATCTCCACCCTTGCCTTCGGCTTCGGCGCCCCAGGCCTGCAGGCCGCCAACTTTCTCTCGCTGTTCGGGGCCCTGGACCGCCTCGGTGGCTTCTTCGTGCTCGCCTCGATCCGCGAGTTCGCTCCCTTCGTGACCGCGGTCGTGGTCGCCGGCGTCGCCGGCACCGCGATCACCGCCGACCTCGGCGCCCGCAAGATCCGCGAGGAGCTCGACGCCCTGCAGGTGCTCGGCGTCGATCCGATCAAGAACCTGGTCGTGCCGCGCTTCCTGGCCCTGATGCTGATCACCGGCCTGCTCGACATCTACGCGCTGATCTTCGGGATCATGGGCGGGATCGGCGCCGAGTTGCTCTACAACGAGCCGCTCGGCGGTTTCTTCGCCACCCTGTTCGCCAACGCCTCGGTGACCGACCTCTGGGGCTCGGTCCTGAAGACGACCCTGTTCGGCGCCATCATCGCCATCGTCTGTTCCTACAAGGGGATGACTGCGTCGGGAGGCGCTGCCGGGGTGGGCAGGGCGGTGAACGAAGCGGTGGTGATCGCCTTCATGGGCGTCTTCGCCTTCAACTACGTCTTCACACAGACCCTGCTGGCCACCCACCCGGAGCTGCAGACGATCAGATGAGACCCCACCGGGTCCTCATCCACTTTGGCTGGGCCCGCCGGGGGGCGGCGCGATGAGACCCCACCGGGTCCTCATCCACTTTGGCTGGGCCCGCCGGGGGGCGGCGCGATGAGCGGCTGGCTGGCGGTTCCCAGGGGCTGGCTCAGCTCGATGGGCGAGATCTTCGGATTCTGCGCCCGGGTCATGGGCCTGGTCTACTCTGGCCGCGTCTTCCGCTTCTTCGGCGAGTCGCTGCGCCAGGCCGGGATCCTCATCCTCGGCTCGACCATCGTGATCTGGGGACTGGTGTTCATCCTCGGCCTCACCTGCGGGATCGAGGGAGCCTATTTCCAGCGCTCCATCGGTGCCCCGGCCTATGCCGGCGTATTCGCCGCCTGGTGCGATCTGCGCGAGGTCATCCCCTACGCGTTCGGCTACATGCTGTCGGCCAAGATCGGCACCGGGATCGTCGCCGAGCTGGGCGCGATGCGGATCTCCGACGAGATCGATGCGCTCGAGGTGATGGGCGTCGAGCCCGTCGCCTACCTGGCCGCCACGCGTCTGCTCGCCGCCTGGCTGGTGCTCCCGTTCATGTACATCGCGGCGGTCGGGGTCGGCTACTTCGCCAGCTGGTTGGCCGTGGTCCAGCAGATCGGCGACGTTTCCTCGGGCGGATACTTCCTCATCTTCTGGATGTTCCAGAACCCGCCCGACCTGATCTACAGCCTGATCAAGGGAATGGTGATGGCGACCGCGATCGTGCTGGTCGGCTGTTATTACGGCTACACGGCCTCCGGGGGACCGGTGGGTGTGGGCACCGCGACGGCGAAGTCGATGGTGCTCAACATCGTCCTCGTCCATATCATCGGGATGATGGGGACGCTGGTCTTCTGGGGAGCGAACCCGAGAGCGCCCATCGGCGGATAAGGAGCGAAGATGGCCGAGAAAAAGACGACTTCACGCAAGCGCGCGAGCACGACCTCACGCAAGCGCGCGAGTGGCACTCGGGCCAAGGCCGGCACCCGGTCCAAGGGGACCGCGTCGCGAAAGCGGGCGAGCTCCTCCCAGCCGCCGCCCGGTTGGCAGGCAAATGAGGACGAGCAGAAGGATCAGGCAGATCAGGACGGGCAGAAGGATCAGGCAGACCAGAACGGCCAGGGCGATCAGAACGATCGCAGCGAAAGGGATCGCAGCGAGCAGGCCGATCCCCTCGAGTCACAGGGGATGGACGATTCCGAGGACTTCGGCAATCGCGATTACTCGATTCCCGGCGTCGAGTCCGATGACGACGACCCCTACAAGTGGCACACCGGCGCCAAGCGCGACCATGGCGGCAAGGATGCGATCGAGGTCATTGACCTGGTCAAGCAGTTCGGCCGTACGCGAATCCTCAACGGAATCAATCTCGGCCTTCCCGACGACCAGATCTCGATGGTGCTCGGCCCGTCGGGCACCGGCAAGAGCGTGCTGATCAAGCACATCGTCGGTTTGCTCTACCCGGATTCCGGCGACCTGCTGGTGCACGGTGAGTCGGTGCCGCAGATGTCCGACGACGAGCTGTTCGAGATGCGCAAGAAGTTCGGCCTGCTGTTCCAGGACGGCGCCCTGTTCGGCTCGATGAACGTCTACGACAATGTCTGCTTTCCGCTGCGCCAGCACACCGACAAGAGCGAGGACGAGATCGGCGAGATCGTCAACGGTCGTCTTCGCGAGGTCGGACTCGGCGAGGCCCACTACAAGATGCCCAACGAGCTCTCGGGTGGAATGCGCAAGCGCGCCGGCTTCGCCCGCGCCCTGGTCCTCGATCCGGCGATCGTCATGTTCGACGAGCCCGACTCGGGGCTCGATCCGGTCCGCACGGCACTGCTCTGCGAGCTGATCCGCGAGATCCACGAGGAGAACGGGGGCTGCTACATGGTCATCTCCCACGATCTCGGGACGGCGCGGCGCATCGCCGACTTCATCGCGGTCCTGTGGAAGGGGCGGATCGTCGAGTCGGGTCCATCCGACGAGCTGTTCGACTCCGAAAATGAGTTCGTCAACCAGTTCCTGAACGCCGACGTCAAGGGCCCGCTGGCGATGGACTGAGGGCCTGCGACCGGTGTCGCAGGAGAACGTAGAGGTGGTCCGCCGGATGCACGAAGCCTTCAGTCG
>JBHEMJ010000002.1:0-4086 GCA_046262655.1 Solirubrobacterales bacterium
CCGCCCGTGCGAGATGACCCGAGTTGCGGCCAATGACGCCCAACTGCTGGTCCACGACGCGAGCTTCGCCGCCGAGGAGGCCGAGCGGTCAAGGGAAACCGGGCACTCGACCGCGGTAGAGGCCGCCGAGCTGGCGGCGGCGGCGGGCGCCCAGCGCCTTGCCCTGGTCCACATCAGCTCCCGGTACAACGTCAGCGACGTGGTGGCCGAGGCCCGGACGGCCTTCCCAGCGTCCTTCGCCCCTCGCGACTTCGACGTGGTCGAGATTCCCTTCCCGGAGCGCGGGGAGCCGCGGCTGGTCGAAGGCGGCGCCCGAGCGCCCGGGTAGGCTTCCCACGCCATGCTCGATGAACGGCAGCACGACAAGTACCAGGCGGGCGCCGAGGGAATCATCGAGCCCGGCGAGCAGGTGGAGGCTGCGGCCTGGGGCTGGGAGTCTCAGCCCTCCACCGCCAGCGTCGTCGCCGCCGGCATCTTTGGTCTCCTGCGTGCCCCGGCACAGCTGCAGAAAGGCCGCATCGTGCTCGTCACGCCGGCGAACGTGTATTTGGCCAAGGCCAAGCCGTTCTCGGCCTACAAGTGCGCTGAGCTGATTGACAAGACACCGCGGGCGGGCGTCAGCTCGAGCTTCACCGGCGATGATCTGCTGGTCGGCGACCACAAGGTCGAGATCGGGCCGAATCCCCGATACCGGCGCGCAGCCGAGTCGGTGGTCGAGGCGCTTGGCGATCCGTAAGCCTTGCTACCCTCGCCACGTCAGCCCCTTTAACCCGGTCCAGAGAGGCCAGGAAGGCGCCAAGTGCAAGAGCGAGTCGTACTCGATCACGATGACCTGCGGCGAACGCTTGTCCGTATCGCCCATGAGGTCGTCGAAAAGAATCCCTCCGATGCCGGCCTCGCCCTGGTTGGGATCCACACGCGCGGCGCGCTGATCGCCAAGCGCCTGCACGCCCTGATCGGGGAGCTGGTCGGCGAACAGGTGCCGATCGGCGATCTCGACATCTCCTTCTACCGCGACGACGTCGAGGACCGTCCGCCCGACGGACAGCCGGTGGTCCACGCCTCGCACCTCGACTTCGAGCTCGCCGGGCGCACGGTGGTGCTGGTCGACGACGTCCTCTACACGGGGCGCACAGTGCGCTCGGCGATCGACGCCCTGTTCGACTACGGGCGCCCCGCCGTGGTCCAACTCGCGGTGCTCGTCGACCGCGGCCACCGCGAGCTGCCGATCCGCCCCGACTACATCGGCAAGAACCTGCCGACGGCTCCTACCGAGCGCGTCAACGTGCGCCTCGAGGAGACCGACGGCCGCGACGAGGTGGCGATCGTGCCCACCAAGCAGGAGGTAAGGGCATGAAGCACCTGCTGCGCATCGGCAGCCTCTCCCGGGAGGAGATCGAGCGTGTCCTCGGTCGCGCCGAGAGCTTTGCCGAGGTTGGCCGTCGCGACATCAAGAAGGTGCCGACGTTGCGCGGGCGCACGATTGCCACCCTGTTCTTCGAGTCGAGCACGCGCACAAGCTCCTCCTTCGAGCTGGCGGCCAAGCGCCTCTCGGCGGATGTGGTTTCGATCAAGGCCGCCGGCTCCGCGGTCGACAAGGGCGAGAGCCTGCGCGACACCGTGGCGACGCTGTCGGCCTACGACCCGGCGGCGATTGTCATCCGCAGCCCGCACGCCGGTGCCGCGGACCTGGTGGCTCGTTGGACCGAGGCGGCGGTCGTCAACGCCGGTGACGGCAAGCACTCGCACCCGAGCCAGGCGCTGCTCGATATCTACACGCTTCGCCAGCGCCTCGGGGAGCTTGACGGAAAGAGGATCTGGATCGTCGGCGACGTCCTGCACAGCCGGGTTGCCCGTTCCTGCGCGACCGGCTTCGCCCGCATGGGGGCGAAGGTGACTCTCTGCGGGCCGCCGACGCTGATCCCGCCCGGCATCGCCTCGGCACTCGGCTGCGAGGTCGTATATGACCTCGAGAACCTCGGCGAGGCGGACATCGTCTACGCGCTTCGCATGCAGAGGGAGCGGATGAACGAGAGCTTCGTGCCAAGCCTGCGCGAGTACGCGGCCATCTACCAGATCGACTCGCGACGGCTTGGCCCGCGGCAGCTGCTGATGCACCCCGGACCGGTGAACCGCGGCGTCGAGCTCGCCGACGAGGTGATCGACTCGCCCCAGTCGCTGATCAGCGCCCAGGTCGAAAGTGGCCTGGTGGTGCGAATGGCGATCCTCTACGAGCTGCTTGCCGGCCGCGAGAAGCCGGCGCGCGGGGCCGACGCCGAGATTCCAGATACCCCACCAACGATCGGACAGCCGGCGTGAGATCCCGCCGGGGTCCTTATCAGCGAGGTCGGTCGACCCGGGAGGAGCCGGCATGAGCGGCTCCTTGGCCTGGCGCCAGGGCGATCCCGAGCAGCTGATCCTGCGCGGGGTCCGCGCCCTGGATCCGCGGCACGGGCTTGACGCCCCGCGCGATGTCGTCGTTCGCGAGGGCGAGATCGCCGAGCTCGCCGAGCCGGGAAGCGCCGTGCTGGAGGGGGCCGAGGTGATCGAGGCCGAGGGCCTGCTCGCCCTGCCCGCCTTCGTCGACCCCCACGTCCACCTGCGTACGCCGGGCCAGGAACACAAGGAGGACCTGGAGACCGGTACCCGCGCCGCTGCCGCGGGCGGGTACGGCCGGGTGCTGGCGATGGCCAACACCAGCCCGCCGGTGGACTCCGCCTCGATCTTGGGCTCTCTGCTCGAGCGTGCCAGCCACGACGCGGCGATCCCGGTTGGCTTCTTCGCCACCGTCACCCAGCGCATGGCGGGAGAGGAGTTGACCGAGATGGCGGAGCTGAGAGCCGCCGGCGCGGTGGGCTTCAGCGACGACGGCCTGCCGATTGCCAGCGCCCGGGTCCTGCGGCGCGCGCTCCAGTACCAGCGGCTGGCCGGCGGTGTGATTGCCCTGCACGAGGAGGACCCCGAGCTCTCGGCCGACGGGGTCATGCACGAGGGCGAGGCCTCGGCGCTGCTCGGGATGCGCGGCATCCCATCGCTCAGCGAGGCGACGATGATCGCCCGCGACGCCGCCATCGCCGCCGCCGAGGGAATGCCGATTCACGTCCAGCACCTTTCGGCGCGCGCCTCTGTGGAGGCGGTCGCAGCAGCGAAGGCCGCTGGGACCGAGATCACCTGCGAGGCCAGTCCCCACCACCTTACGCTGACCGACGAGCAGGTCCGCTCACTCGACGCGCGGTTCAAGATGAACCCGCCACTGCGCTCCGAGGACGACCGCCAGGCGCTGATCGAAGGTCTGCGGGACGGGACCATCGACTGCGTAGCCACCGACCATGCTCCGCACGCCGCCGAGGAGAAGGAGATCCCCTTCGAGGAGGCGGCAATGGGCGTGATCGGGCTGGAGAGCGCTTTCGCCGTTCTCTACTCGGATCTGGTTCGCTCCGGCGTGCTCGAGCTCGGGACATTGATCGAGCGGATGACTGCGGGGACCGAGCCCTTCGGCTTCGCGGCCCCGAGCCTGGCGGTCGGATCGGAGGCCAACATCACCCTGGTCGACCCCGAGCTGCAATGGACCATCGGCGAAGACGGTTATGAGAGCCGCTCCGCGAACTCTTGCTTCGCCGGGCACAAGGTGACCGGGCGGGTATTGATGACGGTTGCCGGCGGCCGGGTCGCCTACCGGCAACGCAGCTTTGCCATCGGGGCAGCGGTATGAGACCCCACCGGGGTCCTCATCATGGAGCTCGGTCCCTTCGGGCGGTTTCGTCATGAGACCCCACCGGGGTCCTCATCATGGAGCTCGGTCCCTTCGGGCGGTTTCGTCATGAGACCCCACCGGGGTCCCGATCACGGAGCTCGGTCCCTGGGGGAGGCTTCGCAATGAGCGGTTACCTCCTGCTCGAGGATGGAACCCGCCTCGAGGGCGCTCTCTGTGGCGCCGAGGGCGGGCCGGCGGTAGGCGAGGTCGTCTTCAACACCGCGATGACGGGCTACCAGGAGGCCGTCACCGATCCGTCCTACGCCGGCCAGATCGTCGTCTTCACCTATCCAATGACTGGGAACTACGGTGTTTCAAGCGAGGCGATGGAG
>JBHEMJ010000003.1:0-14276 GCA_046262655.1 Solirubrobacterales bacterium
GTGCCTAAACGCACAATCGTGGCGCCTTCCTGTGCGGCCACCTCGTAATCCTGGCTGGTTCCCATTGACAGCCGCTCGAGGCCATGCTCGCCGGCCAGAGCGGCCAGGCGGGCGAAATAGGGTCGCGAGCTCTCGGGGTCCAGGCTGAACGGCGGCATCGTCATCAGGCCGGCGACCCGCACCGGTGAGCGCTCGATGAACGCCCCCAGCTCGCCGGGGTCCACTCCCCCTTTGCTCCGCTCCCCCGCCAGATTGACCTCCACCAGGATTTCCGTCTCGGGAGTTCCGTGGCGACCAAGCTGCTCGAGGGCAGAGTCGCTGTCCACCGAGTGGATCAGCCGCACCTGGGGCAACAGCAGCTTGACCTTGCGACTCTGCAGGTTGCCGATGAAGTCCCACTGGAAAGTGTCCCCCCAGCGTTCACGCTTTGCCTCGAGCTCCTGCTGGCGGTTCTCCCCGACCAGCGTCACGCCGGCCTCGGCCAGGGCCCCCAACTCCTCGACCGGGATGTACTTGATCGCGGCGAGGATCTCCGTTTCCGGCCCTAGCTTCTGGCGCGCCGCCTCGAGGTTGGCGCGGACGCGCTTCGAGTCGATGCCGGTGATCTGGCGAGGCACTACTCAGCCTCGGTCCACACGAGCCCCGCCTGGCGCCCGGTGACACCGCCGTCGCGACGGTGGGAGAAAAACAGCTCGGGGTTGCAACTCGTGCAGAGCCCGGCGACGCTGACCTCGCCGACGCCCGCACGCGCCAGCTGCCGGGAGGCGACGGCAACCAGGTCGAGCATCCGGCCGCGCCCGGCGTCCCCGCAATCGGCAAATGCGTCGAGGACGTCCCTTCCAACCTCGTAGCAACAGGGACCGATCCCGGGGCCGATCGCCGCTGCGCTCGCCCCGATTGCCTCCGCGGCCTTGGCCAGAATACTGGCAGCCAGCCCGCGCCAACCGCCATGGACCATCGCCACGCCGCGGTCGCCGGCGAGCGCGACCGGCAGACAATCGGCGACCTGGACGAGCGGGGTCAGACCGGGTGCCGCGGTCGCCTGCGCGTCGGCTTCGTCGGGGGGCTCCACGCCGTCGGCGTAAGGGCTGGGCACCGGCGCGCCCTGATGCCAGACCAGCCCGGCCCCGTGCACCTGAGACCCGATCAGCACGCCGGCCGGATCGCGGCCGAGCGCGCCGGCCAGTGCTGCGCGATTGGCGCGCACGTCCTCTGGAGCATCAGCGGTGCGCAGCCCCAGGTTGAGGCTGTTGAAGGGCCCCTCGCTGACTCCGCCCAGGCGGGTGGTGAAAACCGCGCGGGCGCCGGGCATCTCGGCCTCCAGCCAGCGCATGCCGTCCTGTTCGCGCCACTTCACCGGCGCGCCGCCCGCAGGGCGACCGCCAGCTCCTGCTCGCGGCCGGAGGCCTCGCCGTCGATCTTGGCATCGAGTGCCGCCCGTAAGCCGCGGCCGAGTGCCGGGCCCTGCGCCACCCCGGCCTCGAGCAGGTCATCACCATCGATCTCGAGGGTGACGTGCCGCCAGCTGCCTGCGTAATCATCGAGCCACCTCGCCCCGCGCGCGCGGGCGATGGCGAGGCTCTCCGGGGTATGGCCGGCAGCGAGGCGGTGAGACGCCGACGGCGATCCGGGCGGCGAGTCGGGTAGCGCGGCCGGCTCGGCAACGGCCCCGCGGGCGATCTCGGCTACGGCGGCGACGCGGTCGGCGTAGCCTGCCCAAGGCGGTGCGGCGAGCAGGGCGTCGAGGCGGCGGACCAGCTCGGCGGCGTAGTCGTCGAGTTCGAGCACTCCCCACTCTCCGAGCAGCTCCAGCGCTCGTGCGGCCTCGGGCTCGGCGGCGATCTTTTTCAGCTCGGCGTCGAGGCGGTCCGCGGAGATCGTGGTGAGGTCGGTGGTGGCGCGCAGCAGCTCGTCGGTGCGAGTCTCGAGTTCGAGCCCCAGCCGGGCGGCGTAGCGGGCGGCGCGCAGGGCGCGCGTGGGGTCGTCTGAGAAGGAGCGCGGGTGAAGCACCCGCAGCACCCCCGCCCGAAGGTCCTCGAGTCCGCCCTGGGCGTCGATCAGCTCGCCGCCCCCGGCCAGGGGGATTGCCATCGCGTTGACGGTGAAATCGCGCCGGGACAGGTCGTCGGCCAGTGGCGCCGGGCGTACATCGGGGAGGGCGCCGGGGCGCTGGTAGTCCTCGGCGCGTGAGCGGGCGATGTCGACCTGCAGGCTCCCCTCGAGAACCAGCGTCGCGGTCGAGAAGCGTTGGTGCTCGCGCAATTCGCCTCCCAGCGCCTCGGCCAACTGCGTGAGCTCGCCCTCCACCACGACATCGAGATCCGCGCGACCGGCACCGAGCAGGGCATCGCGTACCGCCCCCCCGACCAGGAATGCGTTGACGCCCCGCGCTGCTTCACGCAGGCGCGAGACTCCCGGAAAGGCATCCAGGCGCTCTGCCAGGCCATCGGCGTCTATGTCTGCGCGATCAATCGCCACCATCTCGGTTCCCTACCATGCCCGTTCCCAGGATGATCTCTCGGATTGAACTCGCGCGGCGGCTGGCCAGGGCCCTGCAGATCAACAGGCCGCCGCCCGAGCCGGAAGGCCCCTTTTCCAGGTTGAAGCGAAAGCTGGAAGAGCTGCGTCGCCGACTGCCGGGCGGCAAACCCCGGGCTGTGCGCTTCGGGCGCAATTGGAGGCTGATCGGCGGCGCCGTGGTGGCGCTGGTCGCCGTCGGCGCGCTGCTCGCCTATTCGTCGCTGAAGCGCCCCGGCGACATCCTCAACCGTGACGCCGAGTTCGATCCCTTCGAGGCGAAGGTGACCCGCGGAGTGGTCGATTGGCCCACCTACGGTTTCAACAACGCCAAGGTCCGCTACCTGCCCCGCAAGGGGATTCGCCCGCCGTTCAAGCGCCGCTGGGAGTTCACCTCCGGGGCCCTGATGGAGTTCTCGCCGATTCTGGTCCGAAGCCGCATCTTCGGCGTCAACAATGCCGGGCTGGCCTTCTCCCTCGACGCGAAGAGCGGGAAGACCAACTGGACGCGCAAGATCGGCACGCTCAACGCTTCCTCCCCCGCCTTCTCCGACGGCCGCCTGTTCGTGGTCAACCTGGAGCCCGGGCAGATCCAGGCGCTCGACGTCGACAACGGTAGGCAGATCTGGAAGCGCGAGTTGCCGGGACGCTCAGAGTCCTCCCCGGTGGTCGAGGACGGCAGGGTCGTGTTCGGCTGCGAGTGCGGCATTCTTTACGCCCTCGACCAGGCGACCGGCAAGACGATCTGGCAACGCGACCTGGGTTCTGCGATCAAGGGCGGGCCGGCAATCGACAACGGCATCGCCTACGTCGGTGACTACGGTGGCACTCTCTCCGCCGTCAACCTCGACGACGGCTCGATCAAGTGGCAATCCTCGAGCCAGGGCCTCAGCCTCGGGCGCACCGGCAGTTTTTACGCGACCCCCGCGGTCGCCTTCGGCCGCGTCTACATCGGTTCCAAGGACAGCCGCATGTACAGCTTCGAGGCCGAGACCGGCAAGGTGGCCTGGAGCCATTCGACCGGCTCGGAGCTGTACGCATCAGCGGCGCTCGCGGACACGGTGGCATCGCCCCCGACCGTCTACTTCGGTGGGTTGGACGGCAAGGTCTATGCCCTCGATGCAAAGACCGGCGAGGAGCGCTGGGTCAAGGATGCCGGCGGCAGCGTGATCGGGGCAGGGGCGGTGATCGGCCAGATTTACTACGTGGCCAACGTCAGCAAGCGCGCCACCGCCGGCTTTTCCACGATGACGGGCAAACGGGTCTTCGGCGATGACTTCGGTGCCTACAACACGCCGATCTCCGACGGCAAGCAGATCTACTTCTCGACCTACGCGGGAATCGTGGCGATGAAGGTGAAGCCGGGCGGCTCGCAGACCAAGGCAGAGAAGCGGGCTGAAAAGGCGCAGAAGGAAAAGGCCGCAAACAGGGCTCCGTGAGCGCCCTCTCCCAGCTCAGCGCCTGACCGGAATGCCGGCCCGGTGCATGACCTCCTTGGCCTCGGCGACGGTGTGGGTGCCGTAATGGAAGATCGAGGCGCAAAGGACTGCGTCGGCGCCGCCCTCCTTGATGCCTTCGACCAGGTGCTCGAGCTTGCCCACGCCGCCGGAGGCGATCACCGGGATCCCGACTGCGTCGGAGACCGCCCGGGTCAGCGCGAGGTCATACCCGCCTTCGGTTCCATCGCGGTCCATGCTCGTGAGCAGGATCTCTCCGGCCCCGCGCTCAGCAGCTTCCCTTGCCCAGGCAACCGCCTCGCGGCCCTCAGCTCTCGCCCGACCGCCGTTGACGTAGACCCCCCAGCCGACATCCACCCCGGCCTTCCTCGCTCTGCTTCGCCGGTTCGGTTCCGGCTGTTCGCCGCCGGAGCCGGGGGCATGCGACGCCGGCGCGGAGGATGCTGAGATTTCGCCGGCCCGTTTTGCATCAATCGCGACGACCACTGACTGAGAGCCGAAGACCTCTGCCAGTTCGGTGATCAACTCGGGCCGGGCGAGGGCGGCCGAGTTGACCGAGACTTTGTCGGCCCCGGCGTCGAGCACTCCCTGGGCGTCGGAGACCGAGCGGATGCCGCCACCGATGGTGAACGGGATGAAGACGTTGTCGGCGGTGCGGCGGGCGAGCTCGACGATCGTCTCGCGCTGGTCGCTGGAGGCGGTGATGTCGAGGAAGACGAGTTCGTCGGCGCCGGCGGCGTCGTAGCGCTCGGCGAGCTCAACCGGGTCACCTGCGTCCCGGATGTCGACGAAGTTGGTTCCCTTGACCACTCGTCCGCCGTCGACGTCCAGGCAGGGGATCACCCGTTTCAGAACCATGCCGCCGAGGTTAGAGACCCGGCTCGGCGCGGACTTCGCTACGGCTCCAGGCTGAAGGGTGGGTACCGGTCGGTCGCCATCATCAGCGCGTAGGCAAACACCCGGTTCGACCAGCGGTGGACTCCGAGAACGAAATCGAACAGGCTCCGGGGGTAGCGGCCGGTGAACAGAATTGCAAACCAGGCGCCGATGACGGCGAAGAAGGCGGCGATCCCGAGCGCGAACAGGATGATGAAATGGGGGATCGCCAGGAACCACTTGACCAACGGCATTCCGCGAGCCAGGTCCTTCTCGGCATCGGGGTAGTCGATGTCGAGGTGGACGCTCTGCTGCTCGTCGGTGGAGGGGTATTGGTCGTTCATCAAGGTCAGGTAGATGTCGATGCGGTTTGTGAAGCGAGCCAGCTCGAGGTTCCAATCGAACCACCACCGGGGGTACTTCTTTCGGAACAGGATCATCAGCACGGTCGGCATCACGACGAAGCCCCCGAAGGCCCCGCCGATGGCGGCCCCGTTGTTGGCGAAATCGGCCGAGAAATTTCCGCTGATGAGAGCCGCCAGGATGAGAATCGGGATTGCAGCGAGGATCCGGAAGAAACTCGACAACCGGTTCAGATCGCGGTCCGGATAGTCGACGTCGAAGCGGACGGGATAATCGCTGTTCATCGCGGCTCCTTGGTGGAGGGATGGGCCAGCGGCGATGCTATGGCACGGATTCGCCGAGGGCGGCCTGAGCCTCGCTCACCGTAAAGCGCCCCTCGTACAGCGCGCGGCCGACGATCACCCCGGTCAGCGCCGCCAGGTCGAGCGCGATCAGGTCGCGCAGGTGGTCGAGGCTGCCGATGCCGCCGGAGTAGGTCAGAGTCGCCCCTGCCTCTGCGGCCGTATCGACAACCTCCTCCAAGCCGTGGAGGCCGGGTCCCTCCATCATCCCGTCGGACTCGACCGGTGTATAGATGAAGCGGTTGATGCCGCGATCGCTCAGACCCTTGATCAGCTCATGGGGCCTGATCGCGGTCGCTTCGGTCCAGCCCTGGCGCGACACCCTCCCGGCTCGAGCATCGACGGAGACAACGACGCGATCAGGGTGCGCCGCCGCGACAGCCGAAACGCGCTCAGGGTCATCGACGGCCGCCGAGCCGATGACGACCCGCTCGACCCCGGCCGAGATTGCCTCCTCGATCCTGCCCGAGTCGCGCAGGCCGCCCCCGAGCTGGATCTTGGCGGGCACGGCGGCGACGATGCGGCGTACGTGGTCGAGGTTGCGCGGCTCCCCGGCGCGGGCGCCGTCGAGATCAACCACGTGCAGCCAACGGGCACCTGCGGCGACCCAGCGGGTGGCGGCGTCCACCGGGTCATCGTCATAGGCGGTCTCGCGGTCGTAGTCGCCCTGGGTCAGCCGCACGGCCTTTCCGCCGCGGATGTCGATGGCCGGGTACAGGATCACCGCAGCGGCTCCTCCGTTCGGCTCCACCGGGTCGTACCGGTCATCCGCGATCCCTGCCGCCATGACCGCGGCGTGTGCACAGCGCGGCGAAGTTGCGCAGCAGGGCGAGCCCGTCGGCGCTCGACTTCTCGGGATGAAACTGCACGCCGAAAATGTTCTCGCGGACCACCGCGCAGGCGAAGCGCTCGCCGTATTCGGCGGTGCCGAGCAGGTCAGACTGGTCGACCGGCCGGGGGGCGAAGGAATGCACGAAGTAGAAGGGCCGCTCCTTCCCCAGCCCCGTCGAAACCGCGGCCGGCTGCTGCCAGCGCACCGGCGACCAGCCGATGTGGGGTGTCTTGAGGCCGTTGGGCCGCAGCCGCGTGACCTCCCCGCGCAGCAGGCCGAGTCCTGCGGCCCCCTCCCCTTCTTGGGAGGACTCAAAGAGCAGCTGCAGCCCTAGACAGATGCCGAGTACCGGCACCCCGGCACCGGCGCGCTCGCTGACCAGCTCGTCGAGGCGGAGCTCGCGTATCCGCTTCATCGCCTTGGGAAAGGCACCGACGCCCGGCAGCACGACGCCATCGGCTTCGCGTGCGCGCTTCGGGTCGGAAGTCCATTCGACCTCAGCGCCGACCCGCTCGAGGGCCTTCTCGACCGAGCGCAAATTTCCCATCCCGTAGTCGAGAAGAGCGATTCTGGCTCCAGGCGGCCCCGGGGAGGGACGACCGCTGACGCCCCGGCGGGGCCGGCCGGAGGAGCCGCCGTTCACTCTGTGAGGGTGCCCTTGGTGGAGGGCACGCCGCTCTCCGAAGGGTCAACCTCGATCGCAGCCCGCAGGGCGCGGGCGAATGCCTTGAAGGCAGCCTCGATCACGTGGTGGGCATTGGAGCCGCGGCGCACGCTCAGATGCAGGGTCATCTTCGAGTTGGCGGCCAGCGCGCGGAAGAACTCCTCGGTCAACTCGGACTCGAAACCGGCGATCGTCACCGGCGGCAGCTCTGCCTCGAAGACGGCCAGCGGGCGCCCGGAGATATCGATTGCGCACTCGGCCAGCGCCTCGTCCATTGGGACCAGGGCCGAGCCATAGCGGTGGATGCCGGAGCGGTCGCCGAGCGCCTGGTCGAGCGCCTGGCCGAGAGCGATGCCGACATCCTCAACGGTGTGGTGAGAGCCGGTCTCGAGGTCCCCCTGTGCGCTCACCTTCAAGGCCAGGCGCCCGTGGCGCGCGAGCAGGTCGAGCATGTGGTCGAGGAAGCCGACGCCGGTCTGGTTGGAGTATTCGCCGCCGTCGAGTCCAAGCCCCACCGTGACCTCGGTCTCGCCGGTCTTGCGGTTGATCTCAGCTGTTCGCTTGCTTGGGCTCACGTCTTTTCCTTTGCCGCCCGGGCCTTCATCGACTCTCCGTGGACCGGGAAGCCCTCGGCCTGCGCCAGGGTAGCGGCAGGGTCAGCCAGCGCGACGGCGGCGTCCAAAGGCATCTTCACGGTGGAGATGCGGCGGCGAAAAACACCCGGCCCCAGCGGGCCCTGGAAGCGTCCGGCGCCGCCCGTGGGTAGCACGTGGTTGGAGCCCACGATGTAATCCCCGAAGGCGGCCGCGCCATTCTCGCCGAGAAAGATCGCCCCGGCGGTGCTGAGGCCCGCGGCAAGCTGTTCGGCGTCCTCGGTGAGAATCTCGAGGTGCTCCGGCGCCAGGGCTTGGGCCAGGGCCACCGCGGCGGCCGTGTCGGGCGCGGCGACCAAGGCCAGCGGCGCGTCGGCGACAGTGCGATGGGCTGCGGCCAGCGCCGACACCCGCTCCTCGACCCGGTCAAGGAGTGCCGACTCGACCGCCACGGCGACCAGCAGCCCCTCGGCCCCGTGCTCGCCCTGGGCGCAGAGGTCGAGTGCGACCAGCTCGGTGTCGGAAGCCTCACCTGCGATCACCATCAGCTCGGAGGGCCCGGCGATACCGTCGATGCCGACCCGGCCGATCAGCTGGCGCTTGGCCTCCTGGACATAGCGGTTTCCCGGGCCCGCGACCACGTCCACCGGGGAGATCGACTCCGTGCCGAGGGCCAGCGCCGCAATCGCCTGGGCGCCGCCGATTGCGTAGACGTGATCGGCGCCGCCGATTGCCGCCGCGGCCAGGACCACGTCGCTGAGGCTGCCGTCGGAGGCCGGTGGGCTGACCACGACCACCCGGCGCACGCCCGCCACCTTGGCGGGGACGCAGCCCATGATCACGCTGGAGGGATAGAAGGCAGTACCGCCGGGCGCATAGATCCCTGCCGAAGCGACGGGCAACTCGCGCAGCTCGACCTGCTGGCCCTGCTCGAGGGTGACCTGATGCTGCGCCGGTGGCTGGGCCTGGGCGACGGCGCGCACGTTGGCCGCCGCGATTTGCAGCGCGTTAAGCAGCTCGGGCTCGAGCCGCTCGACGGCGGCGCGGATCTCGGCGCCGGGGACCGGAAGGTCCCGCGGTGGCTTTGCGCCGAGGCGGGCCGAGACATCGCGCAGCGCCTTGTCACCGCCGCGCTCGACCTCGGCGAGGATGCCGGCGACGTCCTCGGCGACTCCGTGGGCAGGCGGCTGCAGGGCGCGCAGTTTCGCCGCCAGTGCCGGGGGGACGGCCCCGTCCCACTCGAAGCGCTCGATCTTCATCGCCCGACCGCCCGTCTAAACCGCTCGGCAAGCCCGTCCACTTCCTCCGCCCGCAGCTTGTGTGAGACCCGGTTGGCCACAAGGCGGGCTGTGCAGGCGACGATCTCCTCGCGCACCTCGAGGTCGTTGTCGGCCAGGGTTCGACCGCTGGCGACCAGGTCGACGATGCCCTCGGCGAGGTCAACGAGCGGCGCCAGCTCGACCGAGCCCTTGACCTCGATCATCTCGATCTGGCGCCCGGTCTGCTCAAAGTAGCGCTCGGTGATTCGCGGGTATTTGGTGGCGATCCGGATTGCGCCCAGCCGGCGGGCGTGCTCGCCCATGCGCTGGTCGCCTCGTCGTGCCGCCAGCACCATGCGGCAGGCGCCGAAGCCGAGGTCGAGAAGCTCGTAGACGGCGCGGTCGGCCTGCTCCAGCAGCACGTCCTTACCGGTGATCCCTAGGTCGGCGGCCCCCGCTTCGACGTAGGTCGGCACGTCGGAGGGCCGCATGGTCACGATCACCAGCTCCTCGGTCTCGAAGATGAGCGAGCGGGAGTCGGAGCGCATCTCGGCTGTGTCGGTGCCGATCGCGTCGAGGGCATCGAGGGTCCCCTCGAGAAGTGCGCCGCGCGGGATCGCCAGCTTCAGCCGGCGGCCCTGTCGGCGGCTGGTGGCGCCGGCTACGGAGAGATCACTCATCACGTCCCCGCTCCTCTTCTGCGATGAGCCGCTCCTCTTCGGCCTGTGCGAGGTGCACCCGCTCCAGGTAGAGGCCGAAGCCCGCCGCAGGCAAATCACGGCCGAAACGCCCCAGCAGGCGGTCGTAGCGCCCGCCGCCGCCGAGGATGTGCCCGAGGGCCGGGTCATAGACCTCGAGAATCGCGCCGGAGTAGTAGCCGAGGTCGCGCAGCAGCCCGAGGTCAAGCTGGACGCGCTCGGCGACGCCGCGCGCCTCGAGCGCTTCGTAGGTCGCCTGCAGGCGACCGGTGGCACGCTTGACCGCCTCGCCGCCGATCTCTCGCGCTCGCTCGAGGATCTCCTTGCCGCCGCGGAGGTTCGGTAGTCCGAGCAGAGTCCGGCGACCGACCTCGTCGAGGCCGTCGATCTCTCCGATCTCCTGTTCGAGGCCAACGAGGTCGTGGCGCGCCAGGGTGTCGAGCAGGGTCTCGCGCTGCTCTCCCTCGACGCCGAGCTCACTGAGCAGCGCACGGTAGAGGTCGGCGTCGCCGAGTCCGACGACAGCCCGGGTCAGCCCCGCCGCGTCCAGTGCCGCCTCGAGCACATCGATCACCTCGGCGGTGCCCTGCGGAGCGGACGCCCCGACCAGCTCGACCCCCACCTGCATGAACTCGCGCATCTGCGCCCGCTGGGGGCGGACCGAGCGATAGGCGCTGCCGATGTAAAAGAAGCGGAAGGGCGGCTCCGCGGCCCCATAGCGGGAGGCGACCAGGCGGGCGATCGGGATCGTCATGTCGGTGCGCATCGCCAGCAGGTCGCCGCGCTCGTCAAAGAAGCGGTAGGCGGCCGAGGAGCTGCGACCGTCGCCATGGGCCAGCACCTCGTCATATTCGATCGCCGGCGTTGCCACCTGGCCATAGCCACGCGACTCGAAGACCTCGCACAGCGACGCCTGCAAGGCTCGCAGCTCGCGCATCTCGTCGGGCAGGATGTCTCGAGTGCCCGGGGGTATCGGGTGCAGATCAGTCACGGTGTGACCTTAGTTGGCCGTTGCGCCGGGTCCGCAAACGGCAGCCCAGCGCCCCTACTGCGGCTTCGCGGCGGCTATGCCTCGGCCGGCTCGGGGGCCGGTTCGGGCGCCCGGTCGGTGGTGACGCGCTCGATGTCGGCGCCCAGCTCGCGCAGCCGAAGGTCGATTCGCTCATAGCCACGGTCGATTTGCACGATGTTGCCGATCTCCGAGGTCCCCTCGGCGGCGAGGGCGGCGATGAGCATCGCCATCCCGGCCCTGATGTCGGGGCTGTCCACGCGGCCGCCATGAAGACGGCTCGGACCGCTGACGATCGCCCTGTGGGGGTCGCACAGCGTAATCCGAGCGCCCATCGCGACGAGCTTGTCGACGAAGAACAGCCGGTTCTCGAACATCTTCTCGAAGATCAGGATCGTGCCCTCAGCCTGGGTGGCGAGGGCCAGCGCGATCGAGGTCAGATCCGCGGGAAAAGCGGGCCAGGGGCCGTCATCGATCTTCGGGATTGCGTCGCCCATGTCATCGCGCACTGCCAGCTTCTGCTCCGGGGAGACTAGGACGTCGTTGCCTTCGATCATCGAGGAGAGGCCGAGGCGCCGGAACTGCCGCCGGATCATCTCCAGGTCCCCGGGCTGGGTGTCGCGGATGCGCAGGTCACCGCCGGTTACGGCGGCCAGGGCCATGAAGCTGGCGATCTCGATGTGGTCGGGCGTGACCTTGTGCTCGGCCCCACCCAGCTTGTCGCGGCCGTGCACGGACATCACGTTTGAGCCGATGCCCTCGACCACGGCCCCCATGGAAGTCAAAAGCCGCGCCAGATCCTGGACGTGGGGCTCGCAGGCGGCGTTCTGAATCGTGGTCGGCCCCGGTGTCAGCGCCGCGGCCAGCAACGCGTTCTCGGTGCCCATCACCGAGGGCTCGTCCATGAAGATGCGGGTCGCCTTCAGGCCGTCTGGTGGCGCGGCGAGCTCCACCCAATTCTTGCCGCCGACCCTGGCCCCGAGGTCGCGGAATGCGTCGAGGTGCGCGTCGAGCCGGCGGCGGCCGATCGTGTCGCCACCGGGCGGTGGCATCTTGGCTTCGCCGAAACGGGCCAGCAGCGGCCCGGCGGCGAGGAACGAGGCCCTGATCCTGGTCGAGGCCTCCTCGTCGACCTCGGTGCCGCTGATTGCGTCGGCCTGCAGCGAGACCTCGTGCTCGCTGGTCCACCCGACCTTGACCCCGAGGCGCTCGAGCAAGGCGAGCATCGACTCGACGTCACGGATCCGCGGCACGTTTGAGATCCGCAGCTCCTCATCGGTGAGCAGGCAGGCGGCGAGGATCGGCAGCGCCGCGTTCTTGTTGCCGGCCGCGGTTATCTCGCCTGACAGCGGCGTACCGCCCTTGATTACGAATTTCTCCATCGCTTGGCTAGGGTAACGACAGCCATGAAACGCCGTTGGAAGATCGCAATCGGCGTCGTTGCAGTGCTGATTGTCTTTCTCGGCCTCAACGCGCTGGCCCTGAGCGGGCAGACCAAGGACGCCCACACGACGGTCGAGGGCGGCCAGATCGTCGATACCTTCGGGGGCAAGGTCCAGGTCACCGATAGCGGCCGCCGTGACGCGTCGCCGGTCGTGCTCCTGCACGGCTACGCGTCCTCGCTGCACTGGTGGGACGGGATGCAGCCGGAGCTCGAGCGCCAGCACCGGGTAATCCGCATCGACCTGCTCGGACACGGCGGCTCGGAGAAGCCCAGGAACGGCTACTCGGTCGAGAACCAGGCGGCCACCGTCGCCTCGGCGCTGTCGACCCTCGGCGTCGATCACGCCACCGTGGTCGGCCATGCATTCGGCTTCACGATTGCCACGGCGCTGGCCGAGCACAGTCCGGAGCTGGTCGGCCGGCTGGTCGACATCGGCGAAGCGCCCGACGACAGCTTCGGCTCGTTGCCCTTCGTCGCCAAGTTGATCCAGTGGCCCCTGATCGGTCCGGCGATCTACCGGGCCACCCCCGACTTTCAGATCCGCAACAGCCTCAAGGACGACTTCGCCCCCGGCTACAACCTGGCCAGTGGCTTCGAGGACCCCGACCAGATCGTCACCGACGTGCGCGCGATGACCTACAGCTCGTTGACCAAGACCCGTGACGCCTACGAGGCCTTCGTCCACAGCCAGCCGCTCAATGACCGGCTGGCGAAGTTGACGACCCCGATTCCGCTGCTGGTCATCTTCGGCGCCGAGGACCAGCTGGCCGACTCGCCCGAGGAGTCCGCCGACGCCTACAAAAACGTCCCCGGCGCCTCGATTGCGATGGTGGACGGCTCGGGGCACTCGCCCCAGGTCGAGAAGCCGGTGCAGACGGCGGCGCTGGTGCTCGAGTTCGCCGCCAATCCGGGCGACGAGATCCAGCCCGGCCACAACGAATTCGTGCCGCCCAACAAGCAGACGGCGCCGGAGAACAGGCACCGCGGTAAGAAGAACCGACCCTAGAAAAGCGGAAGGGCCCCGGTTGCCCGAGACCCTTCCTTGGCACAACATTGCTGCTGTGCCGTTGAGGACAACCTAGCACCGGCCACGTGCATTACAAGCGGTTCAGGCCGTCGAGTGCGCATTTTGGGCAAATGTTCGAGGGCCGGGGCGGCGATCGCTGCCGTGGTATCCCGCTTTTGGCTAGGCGGACTGCCCAGGTGTGGGCTGTGCGGTGTCCCCGCCCCCGGGGTCTGGCGCCCGGCGCCAGTCGGCGATCTTGCCGTCCTCGATCTTGAACACGGTGCGGGCCTGGGCGCCGGCGCCCGGCCCGCAGCCGCCGCCAGGACGGTCGGTGAGATCGAAGGTGGCGGTGGTCAGGCCGTTGTCGGTCGTCGCCTCGACCAGGTCGGCTCCGCAGGGGAGCGTCTGGTTGAAGGCGATCACCTGCTCCCTGGTCCTCAGCTCGACGGGCTCGGTCCCGTTGGAGGCGGTGCTGGGCAGTGCCCAGTAGGAGGCTGCCTTGTCGATGTCGCCGGCCTTCAGGGCGGCAGCCCAGCCGTCGATGACCTTGACATCGGCTTGGTCCCCGCCGCCGGGGACCGTGGCGGCGGCGCCGGCAGAGCCGGAGTTCGAGTCGCTCGAGTCGCCGCCACAGCCCGCCAGCGCCCCAATCAGCCCCAGCGCGGCGATAGCCAGTATCGAAATCCGGAGAATCACCGGCGGATCATCGCAAGTGTGTGATTCCCGGCTCTCATTTCCTTGACGTGGTGCGCACCCTATACGAACATATGTTCGATGAAGGTCGCCGCAGTCCTGCTCCCCCGCTTTGCCCTGACCAGCGTCCTCGGGGGGCGCAGCGAGCTGTTGAAAAGCCCCGTGGCGATCGCCCCCGAGCCCGGCCGTGCCGCGGTGATCGGCGAGGTCTCGGGGCGGGCCGAGGCCTTCGGTGTGCGTCCCGGTATGCGCCTCGGCGAGGCGCTCGGCCGCTGTCCTGAGCTGGTTCTCGTCCCCGCCGATCCCGAGCGCACCTCCCGTGCCTGGGAGGAGCTCCTGTGCGGTCTCGAGGCGATCGGCGCCGGCGTCTTCAGCGAGCGCTCCGGCGAGGCCTACTTCGAAGCTGACGGCCTGTGCGGGCTGTGGGGCGGCGATGTCGAGGGGGTGCTGCGCCGCGCGTGCCGCGCCGCCGGTCCCGGCGCCCGTCTCGCCGCCGCGCCCTCGCGCTTCTGCGCCTACGCCGC
>JBHEMJ010000004.1:0-3037 GCA_046262655.1 Solirubrobacterales bacterium
CTGGGCGCCTTCGCGTTGTTGGTCACCGCCGGGCTGCTGGTCGCCTCGTAATCATGCGCCCGGCGAGACTCGAGCTCGTCCCCTATTCACTGCGCTTCCGCGAGCTCTACGCGACCGCCCGCGGCCAACTCTCCGACCGCCAGCTGCTGCTGGTGCGGATCGGCGATGAGTCGGGTACCGCGGGACTCGGCGAGGCGGCACCGCTGGCGCTGCGTGGTGGACCGGGGGTCGAGAAAATCGCTCGCGAGCTTCGCGAGAGCTGCTGGCCGCTGCTCGAGGGCCGTGAGATCGAGGCCGGGGCAATCGGACGCACGTTGGCCGCCTGCCGCGCTCGTGGCGCCTCGCTGCAGGCATTGGCCGCCCTCGACATCGCCCTGCACGACCTCGCCGGCAAGCTCGCCGGCAAGCCCGTGTGGATGTTGCTCGGCGCCGCCGAGGTGCGCCCCGTGCGATGCAACGCGACCCTGCCCGCCGGCAATCCGAGCAACCTGCGTCGCCTTGCCTCGCGGTGGGCCGAGCGCGGCTTTTCCACCTACAAGCTCAAGGTGGGAATGGCGGGCGACATCCAGCAGGTCGGCCACGTGCGCGCAGCGGTCGGGGCTGAGGCGGAACTGCGCGTCGATGCCAATGCCAGCTGGCGTGCAGAGGAAGCCGTACAGCGGCTGCGAGCGATGGTCGCCCATCGTCTGGAGATCGTCGAACAACCGGCTCCCGCCCTGGAGGACCTGGCCGAGGTGCGGCGACGCACCGGCCTGCGCATCGGTGCCGACGAGAGCGTGGTCGAGGCGGCCGACGCGCGCCGCGCCGCGAAGCTCGAGGCCTGCGAGATCGCCACCGTGAAGCTGGCCAAGTGCGGCGGCATGCTGGCGACGCTGGAGATCGCCGCCGAGATCCCCGTCTACCTGTCCAGCGCCCTCGACGGCCCGGTCGGCATCGCCGCTGCCGCCCACACTGCCCAGGCGATCGACGATGCGGGGGTCGCCCACGGCCTGGCGACTTCGGAGCTGTTCGCCGAAACCATTGCTTCGCGGGGCGCGGCTCTGAATCGGGATCTGCTCTCGGTACCCGAGGGGCCCGGCCTGGGGATCGAGATCGACGAGGAGCTGCTCGCAGCGCGGCGGACGTAGGGTTCGGCGCGTGGACTCGACCAACGCCAACACCGCGCTCGCCTCCGCCTTCACCGAGGAGCTGGCCCGCTGCGGCGTCAGCCACGCGGTGATTTCCCCCGGCTCGCGTTCGACCCCACTCGCCGTAGCGCTGTGGCGCCAGGAGGGGATCGAGGTGGAAGTGATCCTCGACGAGCGTAGCGCCGGCTTCTACGCGCTCGGCGCCGCCCAGGCAAGCGGCGAACCGGTCGCGGTGCTCTGCACCTCGGGCTCGGCGGCGGCCAACCTGCACCCTGCGGCGGTCGAAGCCGACGAAGCAGCGGTACCGCTGCTGATCCTCACCGCCGACCGGCCGCCCGAGTTACGCGGGATCGGGGCCGGCCAGACGATCGACCAGCTGAAGCTCTATGGGTCGGCAGTGCGCTGGTTCTGCGACGTCGGCACCCACGAGGCCGGCGACGATGGCCTCATCCACTACCGCTCGACTGCTTGTCGCGCCTACGCGACCGCAAGGGGTGATCCCCGCCCCGGCCCGGTACACCTGAACTTCGAGTGGCGAGAGCCGCTGGCCCCACACCAGGATCCAGGCTCGGTCACGACCGAAAGCGCGCTCGCGCTCGAGGGACGTGGTTCGGAGCCCTTGACCAAGCTCAGCGCTGCCCCCGCAGCACCTCCGCCCGGCCTGCTCGAGGAGGCCGCGGCGGCGATCGGCGCCAGCGAGCGGGGCGTGATCATCTGCGGGCGCCGGCCCGAAACCGGCGACGCGCCACTGATCGCCGAACTCGCCCTACGCAGTGGCTATCCGATTCTCGCCGAGCCCACCTCCCAGATGCGCCTTGGCCCCCACGATCGCTCGATGGTCATATCCGCCTACGACTCGATCGCCCGCTCGCGGCCGGAAGGACTCGAGCCTGACCTGGTCATCCGCTTCGGTGACATGACCACGTCGAAGGCGCTGCGCAGCTGGATCGCGGACCTCGGCCCTGGCCAAATCGTGATCAATCCTCATGGCTGGAACGAGCCATCGCGGCGTGCCACCACGATCGTGCGCTCCGACCCGGGCCTGGCGGCTGCCGGTCTGAGGGATTTGCTCGCGCCCCCCAGTAGGGACGGCGGCTGGACCGGCGCCTGGCTGGCCGCCGATCAAGCCGTGATCACCGCCCACGCCACCGAGTTGGCGGCCCTGGGGGAGCTCAGCGAGCCCGGGCTACACCGTGCCCTGGGCGCCGCCCACGCCGACGGGGACCTCGTATACACGGCCTCGAGCATGCCGATCCGCGACCAAGAGGAGTTCGTGGTCGCGGCCTCGACATCGGTCAGGTTCCTCTGCAACCGCGGCGCCAACGGCATCGATGGGCTGCTTTCCTCCGGCATCGGGGCGGCCAGGGCCAGCGGGCGGCCGACGACGATCATCCTGGGCGACCTCGGGCTGGTCCACGACATGGGCGGGTTGCTGGCACTCCGCAGCCTGGGGACCCCGGTGCGAATCGTGGTCATCGACAACGGCGGCGGCGGCATCTTTCATTTCCTGCCCCAGGCGAAATCACTCTCCGGGGATGAGTTCGAGGCACTGCTCGGAACCCCCTCGGGAATCGGGCCCGGGCAGCTCGCTGCTCTGTGCGGGATCGAACACCGGCCTGTCACCTCGCTGGATGAGCTCCCGGCAGCGTTGGCGGCCGGCACCGGATTGATCTCGATCACCGTCGATCGCCACCGCAATGTCGAGATCCACCAGCGCCTGCGCGACGCAGCCAGCCGCGCCCTGCACGCCTCCCCCTAGGCCGGCCGCGGCCGCTGGTTCAGTTTGCACACGCTCCGCGCGGGTAGTTGAGGGGCATGGAACTCTCATTGCTTTTAATCGTCATCGGCATCATCGTGGCCATTCTCGTCAACTACGCGATCGGCATTGTCTGCATCCTCGTCGGTCTCGT
>JBHEMJ010000005.1:0-3437 GCA_046262655.1 Solirubrobacterales bacterium
GAATCCGACCTCGAGGAGGTCAAGGAGGTGCTGGAGACCAACCTGTACGGCGCCTGGCGTCTGACCCAAGCCGTGCTGCCGTTGCTGCGGCGCAGCGAGCACCCGCGTGTCGTCAACGTCTCCAGCGGCGCCGGCCAGCTCACCGGGATGGACGGCGGCATCCATCCCTACCGGCTCTCGAAGACGGGCTTGAGCGTGCTGACGCGCACCCTGGCCGCCGACGGCGAGGTGCTGGTCAACTCGATGTGTCCAGGATGGGTGCGCACCGACATGGGGGGCTCGAATGCGCCGCGCTCAGTCGCCGAGGGCGCCGACACCGCGGTTTGGCTCGCCACGCTTCCCGACGACGGACCCGGCGGTGGTTTCTTCCGCGATCGTCAGCCGATTTCGTGGTGAGGTACAAGTAGGCGATGGCCACGGCGACACAGGAGCTGATCAGAACGGCGGTGGACCGCTTCACAGGCGAGTTGCCGGCGCTGGCCAAGCTGAAGCTGGTCTTCAAGCTCGAGCTGGTCGGGCGCGGCGACGTGCAGATGTTCCGGGTCGAGCTGCCGGGTCCGAAGATCTCCAAGGACATCGGCAATGACGAGCGCCTGACGATCACGCTACCTCGCGCCACCTTCAACGACCTGGCCGAGAAGGGCTCGGTCAAGGGCTATCACCAGGCTTATGACATCGGCCATATAAAGGTCGAGGGTGACGAGCAGGTGCAGAAGCTGCTCGCCCAGGTGATCGAGCGCCACGAGGAGCGGGCAAAGCTGAAGAAGGCGCACTGAACGCCGAGCTGGCCCGCTGCCGCGCCGCGACGCAACGCCTGCGTGCGGCGGCGGAGTCCGAGGCGTCGCCCGTTCGAGGGCTCGGCGGTGATCGTGGTCCAGGTACCATCCCGCGCCGCCAAGCTCATCGAGGGAAGTGAACCGACCAGATGAATGACGAGAACCACGAGCTGATCACCGACCAGGCCGAGCGCGAGGCCTCGGGCGCGCACCCCTATGGCCGCTACCTCGAGGAGTTCGAGGTCGGCGCGGTCTACAAGCACTGGCCGGCCAAGACGGTGACGGAGGCGGACGACCATCTCTTCTGCCTGATCACCATGAACCATCACCCCTTGCATCTGAACGACGTCTATGCGGCGGCATCGCAGCAGGGGCAGAACGTCGTGGTCGGTCCATTGGTCTATTCGCTGGCTCTCGGGATGTCCGTCTCCGACGTCTCGGGCAAGGCGATAGCCAACCTGGCCACCGAGGAGCTCAGCCACCCGGCTCCGGTCTTCCACGGGGACACGCTGTACTGCGAGTCCGAGGTGCTCGAGGTGCGCCCCTCGGAATCAAAGCCCGACCGCGGCATCGTCAAGGTCCACACCCGCGTCTACAAGCAGGACAACACTCTGGTCGCGGAGTTCAAGCGCGCGGTGCTGATCCCGAAGAAGAACCCCGGCTAGCGAGGGCCGGGACCGTGAGGCTCGGACTCGCAACGGTAGTGGTCGCGGCTGCGCTGCTCGCGGCGCCCGGGCCGGCCCAGGCGCTGGGCGTCTGCCCAGGCGAAACGAGCGCCGCGGCGGTTCCGCAGAAACCGGGCGAGCTACTGCGTTTCGGCATTACCCCCGCCGGCGAGGCTGGGGCGCTGGGGCCCGCGGTCCCGGCGGTGCCCGGCAGCACTGCGCAGGACCTCGACGCCCTGGCCCGGCTGCGACCCGGCGCCGGCGCGCCATTCGTGATCCGCCTCAACCGCTTCTTTTGGTCGCTGGGCGAACCCGGGATCCAGCACTTCGAGCAGCTGGCCAGGACCTACACGGACAACGGCTACCAGGTCGAGCTCCAGTTGCGCTACCACCCGACCGCGGCCCAGGAGGGCAAGATCGGTGAGTGGACGCAGTTCGTACGCGAGGTGGTCGACCGGCTGGGCTCGAACCGGGGCGTGGTCGCCCTGCAAGTGACCAACGAGGTCAACTTCACGCTCTCGCCGGACTCTTCAGACGGCGGCTACGCAGGGGCGCGCGACGCGTTGATCGCCGGCGTCGAGGCTGCTCACGACGAGGCGCGGGCACGTGACTACGGACAGCTCGCGATCGGCTTCAATTGGTTCTACCGCAGCGACCCGCTCAGCGAGGACGGCTTCTGGTCCTACCTGCGCGACCACGGCGGCCCTTCGTTCGCCGCCGCCGTCGACTGGGTGGGGCTCGACGCCTACCCCGGCACGATCTTTCCGCCCGCCGAGCCGCCGGGCGGCTACCGCGACGGCATGGTCAACGCGATGAGCGTTCTCCGCGACTGCTTCATGCCGGTTGCCGGGCTCGGTCCCGAGCTCCCGATCCACGTCGAGGAGAATGGCTACCCGACCGGTCCGCTGCGCAGCGATGGCGCCCAGCTGGCGGCACTGGGGGAGATGGCGCGCGCCGTGGATGACTTCCGCGGCACCTACAACGTCAGCGACTACCGCTGGTTCGACCTCCGCGACCACGACAGCTCATCGCTCAACTTCCAGCACCACTACGGCTTGCTGTACGACGACTACACGCCCAAGCCGGCCTTCGACGCCTACGCGCAGCTGGTGCGGAGCAGATCCCGGCCCGGCCCGCCGGCCCCAGCGGGAACCAGGGCCTTCAATCTACGGCGCGCATTGAAGAGGTGCAAGCAGAGAAAGCGGCCCAGAGCCCGCAAGCGGTGCGTGAAGCACGCCAAGCGCAAAGCCCACGCCCTCCGAGCGATCGCCTAGAGCAGCTCGGCGACGGCCTCCATCGAGCCGTCGAAGTCACCTCCGGGCAGACCGCCGATGCACGGCGAGAGCGCTCCCGCGTCGCGGTAGCGATCGACCGCTGCCCGGACCTCGTCGGCGTCACCGGCCCCGATCAGCGAGTCGATCATCCGGTCCGTGAGCCCGGCCTTGGCTTTCTCGGTGTCGCCCCCGGCCATCCCCTCATCGAAGGCTTTGATCTCGTCCTCGAAGCCCGAGGCCTCCAACATACGCCGGTAGAAGGGCAGGGAGGCATAGGTGAGCAGTTGGCCGCGCATCGCGTCGCGGGCGGCATCCGGATCATCGGTCAGCGCCACCGGCACGGCGGCGACGATGTCGAAGCCCTCGATCGTCTTACCGGCCTTCTCGCGGCCCCTGGTCACCTCGGGCACCACTACCCGCTCGATGTACTCGGGACCACACAGCCACAGCATCACCCCGTCGGCTATCTCTCCGGCCAGCTGCAGCATGTTCGGGGAGAGGGCGCCGATGAAGACCGGCAGCTCGGGCCGTGGCGGGTAGCCCATCAACTGGAACTTGGAGTTGAAGAACTCGCCCGCGGACGGCGGCTCGCCAGCCAGGATTGCCTTGACCAGCGAGGCGTACTCGCGCATCTGGGTCACCGGCTTGACGATCTCGGCGTCGAACCAGTTCTCCACGGTGACTTGATGGGAAACACCGAGGCCGATCACCATGCGGCCATC
>JBHEMJ010000006.1:0-16331 GCA_046262655.1 Solirubrobacterales bacterium
CACCGCTCACACGAGTCGAGCGGATCATCCGTCATCCGTTGGGAGACCTCGAAGGTGTGGCCCTGCTCGCAGCGGTAATCGTAGAGCGGCATGGGGCGATTATGACGCTCCGGAGTACGAGGGGCGCGGGGCGCCCCTTCCGCTCGGCCGGCCGGCGGACGCCGGCATGTGACTGCTTGTCTTTGGGTGCCCGGCAACGCATCTGCGAGATGACTTGCAAGCGGTCTCCGGGCCGGCCGCGGGCCCAGCCTATCCCGCAACCCTGGCGGAACGAGACGTGTTCGCTTTTAGCGGAGGCATCGCACAGTGCGACCAGCAAACGAGAAAAGGACGGGGAACAGACGCTTCATGCGTCTGGGGCTGGCCGGAGCGCTGGCCGTCACTGCCTTGGCGCTGAGCGCCGCGTCGGCCTCGGCCGACCCCTATGCCCCGCCCGCCGGCCAGGTCTACGAGGGGATCAACGACACCGCCTCCGCGCAGGACTTCCAGGATTTCGCCGGACTGCTCGGCAAGCCCCACCTGCCGATCGTGCAGGCGTTCCACACCTGGGGCACCGATCCGCAGCAGGCGCTCGACCGCTGGAAGATCTACCGCGCGCGGGGTGTGCTGTCGATCTCAACCGCCCGTGGCTGGGGACTGCCGGAGGTGATCACGCCGCGCCAGATCGCGATGGGAGAGGGAGACGACTACCTCCTGTCGCTGAACTCCCGCATCGCCCGCAGCAGCGAGATCACCTACATCCGGCCGCTGGCGGAGCCGAACAACTCGCACAACGCCTATTCGGCGGTGAGCTTGACGGGCGCGGCGAAGGGCGGCGATCACACCCAGGCCTGGTACCGCCTCGCCTGGCGGCGCATGTATGTGATCGTCAAGGGCGGCGACACCCGCGCCGCCATCGACCAGCGTCTGGCGACTCTGGGGCTGCCCGCCATCCAGCAGACCGGCAAAGCGGTCCTGCCGGATGCGCTGCCGGCTCCACAAGTCGCCTTCATCTGGTGTCCGATCGTCTACGGCTCGCCCAACGTCCGGGCCAACCGCCCCCAGAAATACTGGCCCGGTCCCGCCTATGTGGACTGGGTGGGCACCGACACCTATTCAAAGTACCCGGCCTTCCGGTACCTGAGCCGCCACTACCGGACGTTCGGCGGCAAGCCCTTCGCGATCGGCGAATGGGGCGTGGAGGAGCGCGACAACCCGCTGTTCGTCAAACACCTGTTTCGCTGGCAACGCAAGCACCGACGGGTGCGGATGATGATCTACCACATGAGTTTCGTGGGTAGATCGGGGCCGCTCAGCCTCTACCGCTGGCCGCAATCGTCGGCGATGGCCCGCCTGCAGGTGCGCAGTCCTTTCGCATATCCGGCCTATGCGCCGGAGCTCGCCCCCTAGCCGGCACCTGTTGGCCGTCTCACGGCACCGTGTGTCCGGGGGATGCCGCCGACGGATCGGAAAGATACCCCTGCGCGTATATATGGCCCGCGTAACATTGAACCCCCGACCGGGACTGAGGCAGATGGAAAAAGTCGAGAAGACAGAGCAGCAGTGGCGACAGGAACTGACCCCCGAGCAGTACGACGTGCTGCGCGAGCATGGCACCGAGCCCGCTTTCGCCGGCATCTACCACGACGAAAAGGCCGAGGGCATGTACAAGTGTGCGGCCTGCGGCTTGGAGCTCTTCCCCTCCGGGACGAAATTCGATTCCGGCACCGGCTGGCCCAGTTTCTGGGAGCCCTCCGAGGACTCGAATGTCACCCTGCACGAGGACCGCAGCATGTTCATGAAGCGCACCGAGGTTCGGTGCGCCCGCTGCGGCAGCCACCTGGGCCACGTCTTTGACGACGGCCCGGACCCGACCGGCCAGCGCTACTGCATCAACTCAGCCGCCCTGAACCTCGACAAGTCCTCTTAGCATCCCTCCGGCCGTGAAGCGCTAGCCGGCGCCCAAGTACGAGAACCGCACGGCCAGCGCCACGGCCTCGGTTCGCGTGTCCACCTCGAGCTTGGCGATCCCGTTGCGCACGTGGGTGTGCACCGTCGCCGGGCTCAGGGTGAGGCGTTCGGCGATCTCCTTGACCCTCAAGCCTTCGGCTAACAGCAACAGGATTTCGCGCTCGCGCGGGGTCAGCGCGAGTAGCTTCTCGAGCTCCCCATCCGACGCCGAAAGCTCGGTGCCCACGAAGGTGTCGCCGGCGGCAACGGTCTCGACAGCGCGGGCGATATCTTCGGCCGGCGCGGACTTCAGCACGTAGCCGGAAGCGCCGGCACGCAGGGCCAGCGACAGCAGGTCGGGCTGGGCGTGGGCGGTGAAGACGATCACCTTCGTCTCCGGACTCGTCTTGAGGATCTTGCGCGTCGCCTCGATGCCATCGATGCCGGGCAGCTCGATATCGATGATGGCGACATCGGGCTCGAGCTCGCTGACCCGGCGCACGACCTCATCGCCGTCCACAGCCTCGCCGACGATCTCGATGTTCTCGGCGCCCGCCATCCGGCTCTTGATCGCTTCGCGAACGATCTCGTGGTCGTCACAGAGGATGACGCGTTTGGGGTGGCCATTTGACACGGCGTTAATCACGTAAACGGTATATCGGCGGGCATTCCATATTCCTTTAGGGCCTGCGGTAACCGGACGCTGCCATCCTCGGTCTGCCCGTTTTCAATCAAGGCGATCAAGGTGCGGCCCACTGCGACTGCGGTCCCGTTGAGTGTATGCACAGGTTGGGGTGAGCCGCCATCCCGGGGGCGGAAGCGCACCCCGAGGCGACGCGCCTGGAAGTCGGTGGTGTTCGACCCCGAAGTCAGCTCGCGGTAACGCGCCTGGCTCGGGATCCAGGCCTCACAGTCAAACTTGCGGGATGCTGAGGCTCCGAGGTCGCCGATCGGAATGTCCACCACTCGATAGGGAATCTCGAGGTCCTGCAGGATTCCCTCCTGCAACGACACGATCCGCTCGTGCTCGGCCTCGGACTCCTCGGGGTGCACGAACGAGAACATCTCGACCTTGTCGAACTGATGGACGCGGAAGATGCCGCGCGTGTCCCGCCCGCCGGCGCCGGCCTCGCGGCGAAAGCAGGTCGAGAACCCGGCGTAGCGCGAGGGCAGGTTGTCCGCGTCAAGGATTTGGTTTGCGTGCAGCGAGGCCAGCGAGACCTCCGAGGTGCCGACCAGGAACAGCTCGTCCTTGGGCACCTCGTAGATCATCTCGCGCTCGCCCGGAAGGAAACCGGTGCCATAGAGGGCCGCCTCGCGGACCAGCACCGGCGGCAGGGCCGGGGTGAAGCCCTCGCCGCGCAGCCTCTCCATCACAAAGCGCACGAGAGCAATCTCGACCATCACCAGGTCGCCGAGCAGATAGGCAAAGCGCGCCCCGGATAGCTCCGCGGCCTGTTCGACCTCGATCCAACCGTGGCGCTGGCCGATCTCGAGGTGGTCGAGGGGCTCGAAGGAGAACCGGGGCACCTCGCCGACTTCACGCAGGATCACGGCGTCCTCGTCGCTGTCCCCCTCCGGTGCGTCGGGGTGGGGAAGGTTGGGCAGCGTGGCGGCCACTTCGTCACGGGCAGACTCGACCTCGTTCAGCTCGCCCTCGAGCTTTTTCACGGCGGCGGCGAGGGTTCGCATTTCGGCGATTTCCTCGGAGGCCTCGCCCCCCTTTCGCTTGGCCCCGCCGATCGCCTCGTTGGCCTGGTTCTGGCGAGCGCGCCCCTGCTCGATCTGGGGCAGCAGCTCCCGCCGGCGCTGGTCGAGGCGCAGCAGCTCGTCGAGCTGATCGGCCGCACCGCGGCGGGCCAAGCCAGCCCTGGCGGCGTCGGGGTCCTTGCGGATCTGCTTCAGGTCGAGCAACTGCGGCTCCTCAAGTGGCGGTTCCCCGCCCCTGCCTAGGGGGTGGTCGCCGTCTGGCCGGGGCGGACCGTGCTGTTGGCCTGCTTGCCGGCATACTGCTCCACGAAACGGGCCACCGCCTCCGCATCCGTGCCGACGACGATGTTCTGGGGCATGATCGAGCCCGAGAAGCCCCCGTTCTGAATCGCGTAGAGGGCGTCCTCGTAGGTCTCCGTGCGCTGGTCGAGGTTGGGCCCCTGGGCGCGGACCGCCCGGGTGCCCGAGCCTTGGGTACCGGCGGCGCTCAGGGTGTGGCAGCCGGAGCAGCGCTGGGAGAACAGCACGGCACCCGTATGGTTGGCGTCGTCGGAGGGGACGTCGACACCCTTGCTGGCGCAACCTGCGGCACCCGTCGTCGCGGTGACTACCGCGGCGACCGCGATGATCTTGGAAAGCCCGCGCACGCGGCGGCATCATACTTTTCGCGACCCCCGGCGCGCCCCAGCCACGCTTGCCTCTACATCCCGACAACTTCCGCCAGGCCATGAGCGCCATTCCGACCGGGGTCACGGTGGTTACCGCGATGGGCGAGGAGGGCCCCTCCGGGATGACGGCCAATGCCGTCGTCTCCCTCTCCGCGAATCCCCCGATGATGCTCGCCTGCCTGGACCGCGGCGCCCGCACCCTGGCCTCCCTGCGGGGGTCGGGGAACTTCTTGATCAACGTACTGGCCGAGGACCAGGCGGAGCTGGCGCCGCGATTCGCAACCAAGGACCCCGAACCCGAGAAGTGGGTGGGTGTGCCGTGGGCGGAGGACCAGGGCGTTCCGCGAATTGCCGGGGGGGTCGCCTGGATCCGGTGCGAACTACACGACCTGATCGACGGCGGCGATCATCTGATCGTCACCGGTACCGTCGAGCAGGTCGAGACCAGCGACCGCGACCCGCTGATCTTCCACCGCGGCGGCTACCGAGGTCTCTAGAGGTAGGCCTCTGCCTAAAACTCGGGGCTGGTTCCCGCCGCGCGCAGCGCGAGGAAGAAGATGACGATGCAGGAGAGAGCCATGATGCCGGTCTCGCGGCGGACGATCGCGATCGCGAGCAGACGCTGGCGCTCGGGCGCAAGGGCGTCGAAGTCGGTGTCCCCGAGCTCCTGGGTCGCGGCGCCGGCGCGGGCGCCCTCGGCGAACAGGGAGACAACCAGCGGCAGCCCACCGTAGAGGTAGTGGAGATCGTTGCCGGCGTTCTTGCCCAGGAAGAGCAGCAGGGTGCCCAGCATGACCTGCACCGCCACCGCCGACTGCTGGGCGCGCAGCAGATACCAGAAGCCCTGCGAGGCCCTCTCCTTCAGCCAGCAGTAGCCCCCCCAGACTCCGCCGGCGAGGCTGAGGAGCAGGACGCTGATGCCGAGAACGAGGTGGACTGAGGTCATGGGTCGATTCGGAAAGTTGGCTCTTTGATGCGGAAAAGCACTATGTGACAAAGACGCACAAAGTTGTATAACCAGGGGTGATTCCATGCTCCAGAGCTACCTGCCAGTACTCGTCTTCGCCGCTCTGGGACTGATCGTCGGGGGAGCCTTCGTGACGTTGAACAGGGTGCTCGGTCCGGAGCGCCCGAACCAGGCCAAGAGCGAACCCTACGAATGCGGGCTGCCCAGCGAGGTCTCGCGCACCTTCCGTTTCGGCATCAGCTTCTACATGATCGCGATGCTGTTCATCCTGTTCGACATCGAGGTCGTCTTCCTGTATCCGGTGGGGACGTTGGTCAAGTCGGCCGGCAGCGTCTTCGTCCTCGGAGAGATCGTCACCTTCGTCGCCCTACTCGCCGTCGCGCTGGTCTTCGTCTGGCGCCGAGGGGCTCTCGATTGGAAGTAGAGCTTCGCTCCCGCCAGCTGCGCGCCCGCGACATGCTGCGCGGCACCCTCACCGAGGCCGAGCTCGAGGCAGCCGTCAACGAGAGCGTGGTCACCACTCGGCTCGACGATGTCCTCAACTGGGCCCGCGCCAACGCGATCTTTCCCGCCACCTTCGGCCTCGCCTGCTGCGCGATCGAGATGATGGCAATGGTCTCGGCCCGCTACGACATCGCCCGCTTCGGCGCCGAGGCCTTCCGGGCCTCGCCGCGCCAGGCCGACATGCTGATCCTCTCCGGCCGCGTCTCGATCAAGATGGCCCCGGTCGTGCGCCGCATCTACGACCAGATGCTGGAGCCCAAGTGGGTGATCTCGATGGGGGCGTGCTCATCCTCCGGCGGGATGTTCGCCAACTACGCGGTGGTTCAGGGCGCCGACAAGTTCATGCCGGTCGACATCCATGTGCCCGGCTGCCCGCCGCGATCCGAAGCGCTGCTCCACGGCTTCAACAAGCTGCAGGCCAAGATCAAGGGCGACCCCGAGCTGGGCTGGCGCAAGCGCTACAACGCGATCGGCACCGAGGAATGGGCGCGCACCGAGCCCGGCAAGCCCTCGCGGCAGGCGATCGAGGCGGCGGCGCGAGTCGCAGAGCTTCCGGCCAACGCCTCGGCGGAGCCAGGCAATGCCTGATGCGCCCGGCCTCGAGCTGATCGCCCAGGAGATCAACGCCGGGAAGCCCGGAACGGTGCTGGAGACCGCCTACGAGCAGGACCGGGCGCGACTGATCGTCGACTCCTTCCATGTCCTCTGGGCGCTGCGCTGGCTTCGCGACACGCCCTCCCAGCATTACCGCTTCCTCTCCAGTCTGCACGCGGCCGACTACCTGCCCGGCGAGCCACGCTTCGCCGTCCACTACGAGCTGCTCAACCGAGACCGGGTGGAGCGAATCTCGGTGAAGGCATTGGTGAAGGATCCCGCCGCGGCGAACGGTTCCGAGGTCCTGCCCACGCTGGACTCCTGCTGCGAGCTCTTTCCGACGGCGGATTTCCAGGAGCGCGAGGCCTACGACTTCTTCGGCATCGTATTCACCGGCCACCCCGACCTGCGCCGCATCCTGATGCCCGAGGACTACGTCGGCTGGCCGCAGCGCCGCGACTTCCCGGTCGGCGGCGAGCCGGTGATCTTCACCCGTGACGAGCCCGACAACCCGGGGTGGTACGAGTGACCCCCGAAGAAACCCGGGCGGTGGATGCTCGGGCGGAGCCCGAGCAAGAGGTGATGACGATCAACGTGGGTCCGCACCACCCGGCGACCCACGGGGTGCTGCGGCTGGTGGTCGAGCTGCAGGGTGAGAACGTGCTCGACCTGGCGCCGGTGATGGGCTACGTGCACACCGGGATCGAGAAGTCGTGCGAGCAGCACCCCTACTGGAAGGTGATCCCGTTCGTGGAGCGGATGGACTACCTCTCCTACTTCTTCCAGATGGAAGCCTTCTGCGGCGCCATCGAGCGGCTGGTCGGCTTGGAGATCCCCGAGCGCGCCAAGTACCTGCGGGTCCTGCACCTGGAGCTCAACCGAATCGCATCGCATTTGATCTGGCTCGGCACCTCAGCCCTCGACCTCGGAGCGATCTCGATGTTCTGGTACTGCTTCCGCGAGCGTGACAAGGTGCTCGACCTGTTCGAGATGAGCACCGGCCAGCGCATGCACACGCGCTACTTCCAGGTCGGCGGAGTGATGGAGGACATCCCGCTCGGCTTCGAGCAGAAGCTGCGTCAGTTCTGCGAGGAGATGCCGGGGCGCGTCGACCAGTACGAGGCGCTGCTCGACCACAACGAGATCTTCCTGCGCCGCACCAAGGGCGTCGGCATCGTCCCCCGCCAGCGCCTCCTCGATCTCGGCGTCACCGGGCCGCTGCTGCGCGCCGCGGGGGAGCCTTGGGACCTGCGCAAGGCGACGCCGTGCCTCGTCTATCCCGAGCTCGATTTCTCGATCCCGGTCGGCACCGTCGGCGACGGCTACGACCGCTACCGGGTCCGCATGCAGGAGATCCGCGAGTCGGTGCGGATCGTCGAGCAGTGCCTCGACCAGATGCCCGAGGGACCGTTTCGCGCCGACGATCGCAAGTACTCGCTGCCGCCGCGCGATGAGCTCTCGACCTCGATGGAAGCGTTGATCCACCATTTCAAACTGGTCACCGAGGGCTTTCGAGTGGCGCCCGGCGAGATCTACTACTCGATCGAGAGCCCGCGCGGGGAACTCGGCTGCTTCCTGGTCGCCGACGGCTCGGCCAAGCCCGCCCGCGTCCATTTCCGTGACCCTAGCTTCGTCAACCTGCAGGCCCTGCGCGAGATGTGCGTAGGGGGCTACGTCGCGGACATGATCCAGAACCTGGCCATGCTCGACCCGATCCTCGGAGGCATCGACCGGTGAGTCTTCCCGGCAAGGAGCCCAACACGTTGGCGCGCACGCCCGCCGACCCCGATGGCGGACAGCCGGAAGCGACCCGGCGGAGTCGAACGGAGGAGTCGGCGGCAGTGAGGGCGGTTGGGTTCGAGGACGTTGCCCAGGTCGAGGTCCCGGTCGGCCTGCGCCGAGAAATCGAGCGGGCGATGAAGAAGTACCCGGAGACGCGATCGGCCTCGATCCCGGCCCTGTGGGCGGTGCAGCGCAAATACGGCTGGTGCACACCGGAGGGGATCCGCCAAGCCGCCGCGGTGATGGGTGTCACCCCTGCCTACCTGGAGTCGGTGGCGAGCTTCTACGACCTCTTCCACCTCGAGCCGATCGGCAACCACCAGGTGCTGGTCTGCACCAACATCAGCTGCTGGCTGCGCGGCGGCGACCAGCTCCTCGACGCCTTCAAGCAGGCAGCTCAGCGGAAAGATCCTGCCCCGGGAAAAGGGCCCAAACCCGCCGCCCCCGGACGCGAAGCGGAGGAGGCGGCGGGTACCGAGCGGCCCCCGGATATCTATGTCACCGGGTTCGAATGCCTGGGCGCCTGCGACATCGCCCCGATGGCCTCGATCGACGAGCGTTACTACGGGCCATTGGATGCCAGCGACGCCGCCGAAGCCGTCGAGGCTTTGCGCAAGCGCGGCGAGGAGGTGCTGCCGGGAAAGCGCCTGGAGGATCGGGGCGCCGCCGGCGGCAAGCGAAACCCCGCCGACAAGCGCCTCGCCGCCCACGCCGGCAACAAGCCCAAGCGACCGAGGCCGAAGCGATGAAGAAGACGAAGGGCGAGACCCGTCTGCTTTTTCGCAATATCGACGAGCCCGGGCTGCACTCGATGCGCACCTACAAGCGCCTCGGCGGCTACGAAGCGCTGGCCACAGCCTTCAAGGAGATGGATCCCGCCGATCTGCTCAAGGAGCTGGAGGACTCGGGCCTGCGCGGGCGCGGCGGCGCCGGCTTCTCGATGGGCAAGAAGGCCTCCTTCCTGCCCCGCGGCGAGATCGACAAGTACCTCTGCTGCAACGCCGACGAGTCCGAACCCGGTGCCTTCAAGGACCGCGAGTTGATGCAGAAGAACCCCCACCAGCTGATCGAGGGCATCGCGATCGCCTGTCTCGCTGCCGACATCACCCGCGCCTTCATCTTCATCCGCGGCGAGTACGACCTGCAGGGCGACATCCTCGACCAGGCTGTCGCAGAGGCCTACGACGCCGGCTTCCTCGGCAAGGACATCCTGGGCTCCGGCCACGACCTGGAGCTGGTCGTCCACCGCGGTGCCGGTGCCTACATCTGCGGCGAGGAGACTGCGCTGCTCGATGCCCTGGAGGGCAAGCGGGGCAATCCGCGCCTCAAGCCTCCGTTCCCGGCGGTCCAGGGCCTGTATGGCGGGCCGACCTTGATCAACAACGTCGAGACGCTCTCCAACGTCCCCCACATCGCGATCAGCGGGGCCGAATGGTTCAAGAGCTTTGGCACCGAGCAGTCGCCGGGGACCAAGGTGGTCTCGATCTCCGGCCACGTCGAGCGCCCCGGCAACTACGAAGTAGAGCTCGGCATCCCGGTCCGCGACCTGATCGAGGGGCTGGCCGGCGGGGTTCGTGACGGCGGCGAGCTCAAGTGCTTCTTTCCGGGCGGCTCCTCCTCACCCATCCTCACCGCCGAGGAGGGCCTCGATGTCCCCTACTCCTTCGAGGCCATGCAGGAGGCGGGCTCGATGCTCGGCTCCGGCTCGGTCATCGTCTGCGACCAGAGCACTTCGATCGTCGAGCTGGCCCTACGCACGGCGCGCTTCTACCACCACGAGTCGTGCGGCAAGTGCTCTCCCTGTCGCGAGGGGACCAACTGGACCGTGAAGATGCTCGACCGGATCGTGCTCGGCGAGGCGACTCCGATGGATATCGATTTGGTCGCCTCGGTGCAGGACAACATCATCGGCAACTGCCTCTGCGTGCTCGGCGACTCAATGGCGGCGCCGGTCGGCGCCATGGTCGCCAAGTTCCGCGGCGAGTTCGAAGCGGCACTCGCGGCGGGAACCAGGGTGAGCGCCCCGACGGCCCGCGGACTCGGAGGCAGGGCAGGCGAAACCGAGCACCCTCCGTCAAGGGTCCCGGTTAGTTGAGCCGGCAGATCCGCAATGCGGTGACCCTGGTGGTCGACGGGCGCGAGATTGTGGCGCCGGAGGGCTCGATGCTGGTCGACGCGGCCAAGGGGGGCGACGTCGAGATCCCGGTCTTCTGCTACGAGCCCAAGCTGGGCGAGCCGGTCGGCGCCTGCCGCATGTGCCTGGTCGAGGTCGAGGGGATCCCCAAGCTGCAGACCGCCTGCTCGACGCCGGTCCGCGACGGGATGGTCGTCTACACGCAGACCGACCGTGTCAAGGAGGCCCAAAACGCGGTGGTCGAGTTCCTGCTCGTCAACCACCCGCTCGACTGCCCGGTCTGCGACAAGGGCGGCGAGTGCCCGCTGCAGGACGTCGCCATGGGCTGGGGGCCGGGCAAGAGCCGCATGCACGACCCCAAGCGCCATTTCAAAAAGCCGATCGAGCTTTCGCCGCTGATCGCGATCGACCGCGAGCGCTGCATCCTCTGCTACCGCTGCGTGCGCTTCAGCCAGGAGGTGGCCGAGGACGAGCAGCTGCAGCTGCTCGAGCGCGGGGACCGCAGCTTCGTCGGTACCTACGACGAGCGGCCCTACGTCGCGCCCTTCCACGGCAACATCATCGAGCTATGCCCGGTGGGGGCCCTGACCTCCTACACCTACCGATTCCGGGCGCGGCCCTGGGACATCGAGGACGCGGGCTCGGTCTGCACGCTGTGCCCGAGCCAGTGCAACGTCAAGGTGACCGTCCGCGACGAACAAGTGATGCGGGTGCTCGCCCGTGACAACGCCGACGTCGACGACGGCTGGCTCTGCGACAAGGGCCGGTTCGGCTTTCAGATGCTGGCCTCCGAAGAGCGCATCGTCGAGCCGATGGCCCGCGCCGGTGACGGCTCGCTGGCCGCGATCTCCTGGGAGGAGGCGATGGCTCGAATCGCCGAGGGCCTGAATGCGAGCGGCGCCGACAGCGCTGCGATCGCCGGGGGCGGCACCTCCAACGAGGAAGGCTGGCTGCTGCAGGAGGCCTTTCGCAGCGGTCTTGGCGCGCCCCACCTTGCCTCCTGCCCGAGCCGGGTGGATCCGGGCCTGCTACTTCGCCTCTCCAGTCCGCGCCTGGCCGCCAAGACCGCCGACGTCGGCCACGCCGATGCGATTCTGCTCGTCGGCTGCGACCCGCTCAACGAGTCCCCGATCCTGGACCTGCGGATTCGCAAGGGGCTGCGCAGAGGCGGCGCCAAACTCGCCGTGGCCACCGAGCGCCCGACCACGCTCGACGGGGGCGCCCAGGAGACCATCCGCTATGCCCCAGGCCAGGCGGGGGCCTTCCTGGGCGCGCTCGCCGTGGCTCTGGGTCCCGATGGCTTTTTGGCCGAAGGCCCCTACGCCGAGCAGGCCGGCGCCGTCGCCGCGATGCTGAAGGGCGCGGGCGACGCGGTGATCGTGTGGGGCGAGCGGCTCTGGCGAACGCCAGGCGCGGTCGAGGCCCTGGCGCAGATCGCAGACGCCCTGGGCCTCGATGCCCAACACGGCTCGGGCCTGCTCGAGATCCCCGAGAGCGCCAATGGCCGCGGCCTGCGCGAGGTCGGCTTCATACCCGGCGCCGGCCCCGGCCTCGCCGCGGCAGCCGCTGGCCACAGCGCAGACGCAATCCGCGACGGCCTTGCCGCCAACGAGCTGCACGCCCTGCTGATGTTCGACGCCAACCCCGTCCGCGACTACCCCCAGTCGGCCGGCTGGTCCGCCGGCCTCGACGCCGCCGATTTCGTCGTCTCGGTGGCGATGTTCGAGAACGAGTCGACCAAATTCGCCGACATCGTCCTTCCGCTCGAGTCCCACGCAGAAAAGGAGGGCACCGTCACCCATCCGGACGGCCGCCTCCAACGCGTCCGCCGCGGCATCGAAGTCCCACCGGGCATCCGCCCCGGCTGGCGCTGGCTGCTGGACCTGAATGCGGCACTCGGCCACGAGATCGAGGCCAACTCCCAGCCCGAGGTCTTTGCCGCAATGGCCGGGTCGGTCGGGCTGTACTCGGCCCTCACCCTGGCCGAGATCGGTGGCTTCGGCGCCCGATGGCAAGAATCCACGTCGGCCGGCGCGCTGGGAGGGGGCCGGGCAGGCCTGGCGCCTCCAGATGGGTCTCGGCGGCCCGCCGCCCCCCCTTCCGACACGGGCGGCGATGCGAGTGGACTGCTGCTCGGCACCTACCGCGACATCTGGGCGGACGACATGACCGACCGCAACCCGGCGTTGAAATTCCTGGCTCCGAAACAGCGGCTGGATATTTCCAAGAAGGACGCAGACGAACTCGGCATCGCCCATGGGCAGCCAGTCACCGTCAGAGCAAACGGCACCAGTGTCGAAGCCGAGGTCTCGGTTCGGGAGCGGATGGTCGCGGGGGCGGCGTTCTTGATCGAGGGGACCAATGAGAGCAACGCGAACGTGCTTGCCAACGGGCAGCCGTGCCGGATCGAGGTGAAGCAGCGATGAGCGTGCCGCTCGCTGACGTCGGCTTCGCCGAGGCCAGCTGGATCATGGTCGTGAAGTCAATCGTGATCTTCCTCGTCGTGTTCATGATCGTGCCGGTGTTGACGGTGGTCGAGCGGAAGCTGATCGGGCGCTTCCAGCATCGATACGGACCGAACCGCACCGGCCCGTTTGGACTGATGCAGCCGCTTGCGGACATCCTCAAACTGGCGGGCAAGGAAGGCTTTCGACCCGATGCAGCGATTCCGTTGCTGTACGCAATCGCGCCGGCGATCGTGATCACGAGCGGGATCATGACCCTGGCGATCCTGCCTTTCGGAAACGTCAAGGATGGGGTCGGCTTCTACGGAATCGACGTATCGATCGGCGTCCTGTACTTCTTCGCCTTCGGCTCTCTCTCGTTCTACGGGCTGCTGCTCGCGGGCTGGGCTTCGGCCTCGAAATACAGCTTTCTCGGCGCGATGCGCGCCGCCGCACAGCTGATTTCCTACGAGGTCTCGATGGGACTGTCGCTGCTCGGCGCGGTGATGATGGCCGGGTCGCTGTCCCTGACCGAAATTGTCCAGGCCCAGGGCGAGGTCTGGTACGTCCTGCCGCAGATCGTGGGCTTTTTGATCTTCCTCGTCGCCGGCCTGGCGGAGACCAACCGCGCCCCGTTCGATCTCCCCGAGGCGGACGCCGAGCTGGTCCAGGGCTACCAGACCGAGTACGGAGGGATGCGCTTCGGCTCCTACCTGCTCGCCGAGTACCTCGAATTGTTCGTCGTCTCCGCCATCGCGGTCACCTTCTTCCTCGGCGGCTGGATGGGCCCCGGCCCCGGCTGGCTCGATCCGCTCTGGATGCTCGGCAAGACGCTGACCCTGATCTTCTTCTTCATCTGGATACGCGCAACGCTGCCGCGGCCCCGCTACGACCAGCTGATGTCGCTCGGCTGGAAGGTGATGCTGCCGCTGGCGACCCTCAACGTGCTGGTCACAGCGATCCTGGTGACGGTCCTGTGATGCAGGCTCGGCTCAACCAGCAGCAGATCGACCGCGACGCCCGCGAGTTCCCCTACCTGACCGAGGGCGAGGTGGTCAAGGTCCAGCGCGGTCCCGAGCCCGGCGGCGTCGCCGGCGCCTACCGCGTGTTCGGCGAGACGCTGCGCGGGTTGCGGACGACGATGGGTCGGCTGATCGAGGGCCCGGTGACGATCCAGTACCCCGAGGAGAAGACGCCGGTCTATCCGCGTTTCCGAGGCCGTCACAAGCTGCACCGCTTCGAGGACACCGGCCTGGAGAAGTGCGTCGGCTGCTCGCTGTGCGCCGCCGCCTGCCCCGCCGACTGCATCCGGGTGGTCGCCGCCGAGAACGACCCCGAGCACCGCGTCTCCGCCGGCGAGCGTTACGCCGAGGTCTATGAGATCAACCTCTCCCGCTGCATCTTCTGCGGCTACTGCGAGGTTGCCTGCCCCTTCGACGCGATCACCATGGGCCACGACTACGAGATGTCCGACTACAACCGCTCCGATTTGATCTTCACCAAGGAGATGCTGCTCGCCGACTCGATCGACCGCACGCCGCTGCGTCGGGAGGGGGAATGAGCGGCGGCGACATGGAGACCGCGGAGAGGGACAGCTGATGGTCGCCGTCGCCTTCTTCGCCGGAGCGATCGGCGCCCTCGGCGGCGCGATCGCGGTGATCGCGCTGCGCAATCCCTTCTACAGCGTGCTGGCGCTGATCGTGCACCTGGTCTCGCTCTCCGGCCTCTTCCTGATCTTGCAGGCGGAGTTCGTCGCCGCGGCGCAGATCGTGGTCTATGCCGGCGCGGTGATGGTCCTCTACGTCTTCGTCGCCGCCTACGTCGGCAACACCGACGAGCCGATGTGGGAGCCGATCCCCGGGCAGCGCTTCATCGCCCCGCTGCTCGGGCTGGGCCTGTTCATCGAGCTGTCGATCGCGATCGTCGGCTCCGGCCTGAAGGCGATCGACACCCAGGGCCCCACAGTCGAGCTCGGCTTCGGCTCGCCGCAGGCGATAGGCAAGTTGCTGCTGGAGCGCTTTTTGATCGTCTTCGAGGTCTCCTCCCTACTTCTTCTCCTCGCAGCGGTGGGAGCAGTCGTACTGGCAGGTCGGCGTCCCGAGGAGGACCAACAGGGGGTCGGGGCCGGTTCCCCGGCGAGTCGGGGTTCTTTCGAAGCCGGGGAGACGGCCCCGGCCCCCGGCGTAGCCCCGGGAAGGACCACCTGACATGGACGTCAAGTGGTACCTGGTGCTCTCCGCCGCGCTGTTCGCCACCGGCGCCACCGGCGTGCTGCTTCGCCGCAGCCCACTGGTCATCCTCCTCTGCCTGGAGCTGATGCTGAACGCGTCGAACCTGGCGCTGATCGCCTTCAGCCGCATGGAGGGAAACCAGGACGGCCAGGTCTTCGCGGTGATCGTGATGGTGGTCGCCGCCTGTGAGGTGGTCGTCGGCCTCGGCATCATCGTCGCCGCCTTCCGCCGCCGCATCCCGCTCAACGTCGATGAACTGCGAAGCCTCAGGGGATAATGAGCGCCACCACCTACGGCTGGCTGGTGCTCGCCTTCCCGCTGGCCGGGACTTTCGCCACGGCGCTCACCTACCGCGGCTCGCGGCTGGCAGGCTGGATCGGGACCGCTTCGATCCTGCTCTCCTTCGCCGCCGCGATCGGCGCCCTGGCGATGCTGCTCGACAAGCCCGTCGATGAGCGCCAGCTGTCCTCCTCGCTGTGGGACCTGGCCAACGCCGGCGGCATCAAGGTGCAACTCGGCATCCTCGTCGATCCGCTCTCGGTCTACATGGCGGTGATCGTCAGCGGCGTCTCGACCCTCATTCACCTTTATTCGATTGCCTACATGCGCGGCGACCGCGGCTACTCGCGCTTCTTCAGCTACCTCAACTTCTTCGTCTTCTCGATGCTGCTGCTGGTGCTGGCCGGCAACATCGTGCTGCTGATCGTCGGCTGGGCCTTCGTCGGCTGGGCCTCCTACGCGCTGATCAGCTTCTGGTACCGGCGCACCACCGCGGTCCGGGCGGGGATGAAGGCCTTCGTGATCAACGTGGTGGGCGATGTCGGCCTGGTGCTGGCGGCGTTTTTCATCTTCCGCGAGCTCGGCACCTTCGACATGCTCGCTGTGTTTGACGCCGCGCCGGGGCACTTCGAGCACAACGGGACGCTGATCGTGGCGATCTGCTGCCTGCTGCTGGTCGGCGCCTTTGCCAAGTCGGCGCAACTGCCGCTGCACACCTGGCTGCCGGACGCGATGGAGGGCCCGACACCGGTCTCCTCGCTGATCCACGCGGCGACCATGGTCACCGCCGGCGTCTATCTGATCGCCCGCTTCCACCCTCTGTTCGAGATCGCCCCGACCGCCGCCGACATCGCCGCTTTCATCGGACTGGCGACCCTGATCGTCGCCGCGACGATTGCCCTGGTCGCCACCGATTTGAAACGGATCATCGCCTACTCGACGATGAGCCAGATCGGCTACATGGTCGTCGGCGTCTCGATCGGGGCCTACTCCGCGGGACTGTTCCACCTGATGACCCACGCCTTCTTCAAGGCCCTGCTGTTCATGGCGGCCGGCTCGATCATCGCCGCCATGGCCAACAGCCAGGAC
>JBHEMJ010000007.1:0-12771 GCA_046262655.1 Solirubrobacterales bacterium
AGCAGGGCGAGGAAGCAGAGCACCGCGGCGAGGACGACCAGCGAAGCCGCCAGCCACAGCCAGCCGGGCACGTCGGGCTTGCGCTCGCGCTGCAGCAAGCGCCGGTCGGGCTGAATCGGACGGGTGAAGTTGGAGCTGGCCGGCACCTCGCCGGCCGGGATCGCCTTGTCGGCGGGCTCGTAGATCGGTACGCCGATCACCGAATGGCCGTTCTGGACCCGCAGGCCCACCTTCCAATCGCCATAGACCGGCAGAGGGGAGGGGGTGCGGTAGACGCCCTCGCCAATCTTCTGCAGCTGGAAGCCGACCAAGCCGCCGCCCTGCCAGGCGATCCCACGGACCCAATTCGCGCCGTCGGTCAGCTGCGGGGGGTCGAAGCGGACAGTGGCATTGACCTGTCGCTTCGGCGCCGGCGCCGCTTCGCTCAGGGTCAGGTGGGCGCTGGCGCCGGAGGGCGTGTGGTCGGCGAGGCCGAAGGCAAAGCAGGCCATCAGCGCCGCAAGTGACCCGCCGGCGAGGCTGCCCGCCAGCCGCGGGGTGGGCAGCTCGCGACGCAGGCCGAGGCCGAGCAGAGAGCCGATCAAGCCGCCGGCCAGGCCGCCGACGGCGGCGAGGAGCAGGCCCTCGGGCAGCAACGAGCCGTTCCAGTCGATTGGCATGACGGCGTTGACCCAAGGCCACTCGCCGGCGAAGCCCAGGGTGCCGATCGCCAGGCCGCCGACTGCGCCGAGCGCCAGGGCCCGTGGGCCGAGCGCGAGCGCGGCGAGCTCGACGCAGACCGCCTCGGGGGCGTAAAGCGGCATCGCCGGTGTCGTGAAGCCGAACAGCGGGCCGACCAGCAGCGCCAGGACGCCGCGAATCAGCAGATAGAAGGCCACGGCGCCCAAGGCACCGCCGCGGCCGATCCAGATCCGCGCGCAGACGAGGGAAACACCGGCGGCGGCGGCGATCAGCAGCGGCTGCAGGACCAGCTCGAACTGGGGCACGCCGTAGTCGAACTCGCCCTGGAAGATGCTGAGGCCGGCGAGGATGCCGCCGGCGATCAGCGCGCGAGAGGGCCACAGGGGAATCGCCGGTAGCGCCTCGGCCAGGCGGGCCAGCCGCGTGCGCGCGGGCCGGCGCGAAGGGTCGCGCCTGTCGCCTTCGCGCCGGCGCGAGCAGGCGACCCCCTCCTCGAACAGCAGGGCGATGCCGATCAGGGTCATCATGCCGCCGCCGAGCATGATTAGGTGGGTCGGGCCCCAGAGGGTGACGTCCTGGCCGAACATGCGGTGCCAGAGGTCGTCGAGGGGAAAGCCGGCGAAGGCGAACAGGCCGGCGGCAAGGATCAGGACGCCGCCCAGGGGCACCTTCCAGCCGGGCGCGATGCGGATCGCCGAGCGGCCCGGCATCTCGCCCAGGCGGGGCAGGACGGTGGTCAGATAGCCCGCAGCGACGATTCCATAGAGGCCGGCGAGGATGAAGTAGTGGGAGGGATTGGCCAGGGGCCCATCGTCACGGCCGCGCTCGATGTGCCAGGCGACATCCCACATGTAGCCGAACACCGCCCCGACCAGGGCGATGCCGGCGATAGCCAGCGGCAGCGCCGCCCACCCGGGCATGCCGGAGACTCGCTCGGAGAAGGCGGCGAGCGCACCGAGCGGCGTGCGCCGCCCGGCGCGGTGCCGGTTGCCGAGCACGACCAGGGCGCCGAAGCCGAGCGAGACGGCGACGGTCAGGCCGATCACCTGATCGAGGGCGGCGCCCCCGGAGGCGGCGTTGGCGGCGGCGATCAATGGGGACATGCGGCGGCTCCGTTCTCCTTCCTACGTGACCGTAGCTACGGCACCGTAGCAATGTCCGCGGCGGCGTGTAGCCAGAAGTGGAGGAGGGGCGCTATTTCGGCGCTAGCTGCGGATTTTCGGCAGCACCTGACCGAGCAGCGACAGCAGGGTGTCGGTCAGCAACACCCTCACCTGCTCGCGAGTGAGCCGGCCGCGGGCGATCCACTCGGTGGTCGCGGCCTCTGCCAGGCCTCCGTAGGCGCGGATCACGGCCCGCACCTCTCGGTCGTCGTAGTCCTCGCGGTCGAGCCCGCTGAGGCGCATCACCTGCTTGGTGCTGGCACGACGAGCCTTCTCGACGATGCGCTCGATCTCGGGATCGCGGCCGAAGCCCTCGGCACCGACCGCGGCCAGCCAGGTGCCGCGGTTGCTCTCGACCATGTCCAGCCACAGCTCGACTCCTTCGGAGAGCACTTCCTCGCGGCTGCGCCCGGCGGAGACGGCAACGATCGGCGGCGGCGTCTGGACCAGTTCGCGAACCACCTCGAGATAGAGCTCGCGCTTGGTGCCGAAGTGGTGGTGGAGCAGGCCGCGCGCGACGCCGGCCTCGCGGGCGATGTCTACGGTGGAGACGGCCGCGTAGGTGCGCTCGCTGAACAGGCGCCGCGCCACCTCGAGAATCTGTTCGCGCCGGATGTCGGGCTCGAGCCTGGTGCGGGTGCTCTGGGCTCTCACGCCGCGGCGCCGGGGACCCCGGCAGGGGCCGACGCCGGCTTCTGGCGCCGGGGCGGCCGGGAGAGGATCGTCGCCGGCAGCCGGCGCAGGGGGCCGGGGGTGATGCGGACGCCGGCGCGGCCGGCGGCGATCGTTCGCCTGAAGCGGCGCCGCTCGGCCGCGTCCCAAGAGTAGCCGTAGGCCTCGCGGACGCTCTCGGGCAGTAGGCCCGCGGTCAGCGCCCGGCTGATTTTCACCGCGGGATCGCCAAAGGGGCGGGGCAGCATTTTCGGGTCCGAGATCGAGTCGGCGACTGCTCGGGCCGCCTCGGTGACTTCGAGTTCCTGCGCGACGACTCGGTCGAAGTAGTCGCGGAACTCGGTCCAGCTGTTCGGACCGGCACCCTCCGGCACCCCGCAGGCGTGGGCGAGAAGCTGTTGCTCGGCCAGGAATCTCTCCCGGTCGGCCTCGGAGAGGGGTTCGAAGAGAAGCCCGTGGACCAGCACCGAGCTGTCCACCAGCGTCGCCCAGACCCAGATCAGCAGCGCCGGGTCCATCGCGTTGTAGGGGCGGCCGTCAGGGGCGGTGCCCTTGACTGGACCGTGGCGACGGCTCAGCCGCTTGGCCGCGCCCTCGGAGGTCTGACGGTCGCCGAAGGCGATCTTCAGCATCGTGTCCATGGTCCGGTAGAGGCGCTGCCACGGCTCGGCCTGATAGTTGGAGTGCTGGGCGACGCCGGCGGCGACCAGGGGGTGGGCGACCTGGAGCAGAAGGGCGCGTCCGCCCCCGGCCAGCAGGGTGCCCTCCCGGTTGACCTTCCAGCTGACCGTGCCCGGCCCGAGTAAGGCTCCGCGGCTCATCGGCACCAGCCTACCATGCTTATTGGCGCTGTGCCAATAAGCTTGGCTCAGGGTCGGGGAGGCGGGTCGAAGGGCCGCAGCCGGGGGTAGGAGCCGGGCAGATAGGGCTCGGGGTTGCGGGCGTCGCCGGGCAGCGGGTAGGCGTTTGAGCAGACGCCGCTGTTGACCGGGATGTCGTCCTCGGGCGAGCAGACTCCGGGCGCGGCGCCCCCCGCCAACTCCGGCGGCACCAGGTTGAAGGAGAAACGTGCCCATTTGCCCTGGGAGTCACCGTGGTCGAGGGCGCCGGCGATGTTGGAGAAGAAGGCCGCAACACCGTCGGCCCGAGGAGCCAGATAGCCCAGCAACGGCACCAGGTTGCGAACCGCGGGCGCGAGCCGATCGATCACCGGGCCGGCCAGCACCAGCGCCTCACGGGTCTTGGCCAGCAGCGGCGCGGCGGCTCGGCGCAGCGGGCGCAGGCCGGCGATGATCGACGCCGCATCGCCGGAGATCGGTCCCAGCTTGGCGATCGCCGGGCGAAGCTTGGGCGCGATCGCGCGCAGGCGGCGGACCAGCGGGCGGGCCTCGCCCAACAGCGGCCTGGCTCGATGCAGCGAGCTGCGGGCGGCGGACAGCAGGCCAGGCAGTTCGGCCACTGCCTGCCTCAGCGAGCCGGCGTTGGAGGCGAGGGCATCGAGGGTGAGCCGGCCCGAGGCGACGATCGTGCGCAGGGCCCGCTCGCGGTCGCCGAGCACGCCCAGCACCGTGCTGCCGTTTCCGGCGATGGCGGCGATCTGGTCCTCCTGGCCGTGCAGGGCCTCGGTCACCCGGCGCAGCTGGGTCACCGTGCGCGAGAGCCCGCCGACGGTCCCGTTGAGACGCTCGCCGTTGCCCTCGGTCGCGGCCCCTCGGGAGAGGGTGTCGACCAACGAGCGCAAATGAGCCCGGCCTCGGGCATCGAGGAAGTCCAGCGCCTCGTCGAAATCGACGCTCGGCAGACCTTTGATCACGGTGCCGGCGGAGGCTTCGCCGGCGGCGGGGTGGCCGCGGTCGAGATCCAAGAACGGGTCGCCGAGGATCGTCCGCTCGCCGATTCGCGCCGTGGCGTCGCGGTAGACCGGAGCGAACTCGCCGTCGACGGTGAACTTGACCGTCCCGGTCGAGCTGCCCGCGTGGTAGTCGACCGCGGTCACCCTGCCGACCTCCACGCCGTGACTCAGCACCGACTGCTTGGTCGGCAGGTTCTCGACGTCGTCGAAGCTCGCCTCGAGCTCATACGGGGAGGCGACGCCGCCGAGCGGGTTCGGGCCGTCGAATCGGGCATTGAGAAAGACGAAGCTGAGCACGGCGATCACCACCGCGACGATGCTCAGCGCTGCTCCAGTGGTCGGGATCCTGTGGTCCATCTAGCCCTGCTTGCTCCCGGCGGTAGTGAGTGGCTGCGAGGGCAGGCCGGGAATCGCGAAGCGCATCAGGCAGGCCATCACGTTGTGGTCGGCACAGCGCTGCTCCAGGGCCGTCGCGACCAGCGTCTCCAGCCGCGAGTGACCGCCACCGGAAGAACTCCTCGAGGCGGAGGAGATGCCGAAGTTCTCGGGGCGGGCGGCCTCGAACTTGAGCACGTCGACCTGGCCGTAGATGCCACCGGAGTCGCTGACCGAGAAGGCGCCGCTGAAGGTGTCGGCCAGCTGCGGAACGCCGTGCTTGTACTGATCCAGCAGCCCGGCGCGGTACGAGAAGTCCTTGGCGACCGGAACCAGGGCCTTGGCCTTGGCGGTGAGGCCCTCGGTTCCGGTGAGCAGCAGGCTGAGTGGCAGCCGCCCTTCGCGGATCAACTCAGCCGCCTGCTCGGTGAAGCTGGCGGCGCGAGGCAACAGGCGGCGCAGCCGGCGGGCGTCGGTGCGCAGGTAGCGGCTCGCTGGAGCGAGACGCTCGAGGGCGGGGGCCAGCGGCCCGGTGACGCGGTGGGTCGCCGCCAGCGAGCGCCGCAGCTCACCGACCAGGGGCGCCAGCCTTCCCGAGAGCTGCTCGAGCTCGCGGCGGCGGGCGCTGGTCACCGCCAGCGTGCGGCTGCCGGCATCGACCGCGGTGCCGAGTTGCCTACCGCGCAGCGACACCGCGCTGAAGATCTGGTCGAGGTCGCCGACCAGGCGGGTCAACTGTCGCCGGCGCTCGGCCAGGGCGGCGGCGACGGGGCGTGCCGTGTCGGTCAAGCGGCCCAGCTCGGCAAGCCCCGATCGCAGGGATCCGGCCCGGCCGTGCAGGGCCCGCTCGGCTTCGGAGATCAGGATCTGCGTGTATGCCTGGGTGTCCACGTCGAACACCGAGGTCAGCTCGTCGATGGCGACCGAGTCGCTGGTTCGCTGCGGAGGGATCGGCTGGCCGTCGGGCAGGCGCCCTGTCTGTGGCGAGCCCGGATCGACGTTGACCAGCAGGTTCTGCAGGGCGCTGGCCGGCCGAACGCGAGCGGAGGCGTCGGCGAAGATCTTGCCCCGCACCTCCGGATCGAGCTCGAGAGTGACCAGGGCGCGCCCGTTTTCGTAGCGGACGTCGGTGACCTTGCCGACCGGGCTGCCGGCCACCGCCGCCGAGGGGCCGTCCTTGGGGTCGAGGCCCTGGGCGTCGGGGAAAATCACCTGCACCTGGTAGCGGCTGGCCGTGAAGGGCAGGTGGATGTCCTTCTTGACCAGGGTGTAGCCGAGGAAGATCATCGCCCCGACGATCTGCACGGCGATCGCCAGCCGGCCGAGGGGTATTCGCCCGGCGCTGCGGCTGGGGTTGACGAAGCCCCAGATCACCCGGCCGATCTCGCGTGGTGCTCGGAGGAACCTCATGGCTGGCACAGCCCCAGGGCCTGCAGCTCGGTGGCGACGTTGGGATCGAGAGCGGCCACCGCGGTGCAGGAAGGAATGCCGGTCTTTGAGAATCCGGCCGGGTCGAGGTAGGCGCCGAGTCGGATCAGGTGTCCCTCCCCGAGGGGGTTTTGGGCGGCCGTCTGGTAGGCAGCCAGCGCTCCGGTGCCCGAGGTGAAGGCCGAGAGAAGCTGCAGATAGGTGGGGACACCGAGCCGCGAGTCGGAGGTGAGGAAGGGCAGCAACGAGGAGTTCAGCGTGTGCACTCCCGGGCCCAGTTGCGTGATCACCGAGCGCAGCGCCGGGGCGGCCTGGGTGAGGCGGGCGAGCACGATTCGCAGCTCGGCGATCAGCGGACGGGCCTCGGCGAGCACCGGGTTAGCCCGGTCGAGCAGCGGCGCCAGATCCTTCAGGGCCCGCTTCAGCTCCGGTAGGGCGGGGCGGGCATTGCGGGCGAGCGTGCCGAGCGCCCTGATGGTGCGGCCCAGCGAGGGGCCGGTGCGGCGCAGCTGCTCGAGCGCCCCCGGAAGCTGCTGCAGGGAGCGGTCCAGCGGCGCGCCGGCGCCGGTTTCCAGCGCCGCCAGGGTGCGGTCGGCGCGACCGGCCAGCGGCACCAGCTGGCGCTCGTTGGCGGCCAGGTCGTCGACGGTGTCGGACAGTCCGCGAACCGTGCCCGCGAGCTCGATACCGTCGGGGCCGGTAAGGGCTCGGGCCGCCGGGGCGAGGTCGGCGGTCAGAGGTGGGGCGCCACCGAGCGTCTGCTGCAAGCCGCTGATCGCCTTGCCGCGGAGAGTCTTCGAGGCGCTGCGCAGGAGGCCGCGGAACCCCTCGCGCGTCGGCTGGCGCAGGATACGCAGCGCCTGGTCGAGGGAGACGTAGACGGTGCTGTGGGAGCGCGGGATCTGGCCGCCGTCGGCGAGCAGCGGAGCGCCGGGGCTGCCCGGGGAGAGGTCGACGAAGGCCGTGCCCTCGAACAGCGTGTGCGGGCGTAGATCGGCACGGGCATCGCTGTGGACGCTGACCTCGTCCTTGTCGAGCAGCAGCTGCACCCGGGCGTCATCGCCATCGCGCTCGACCTTGCCGATCTCACCGACATTGACGCCGGCGACCCTGACGTCGCGGTCGATGCTGCCGAGCCCCTGGACGCTGTCGAACTCGACCCAGACGCTGGAATGATCAGCGAACGGGTCGGGCCGTAGGGCCACGAAGGCGACGATCAGGATGCCGGCGAGGATCACCGCCGCCCCCAGCATTCGCCGCCGCACTAACAAGTCGCCGAGTCCTTCAGCGCCTGGCCGGGCGCCGGATAGGGGTCGCGTGGGCGGTGACAATCCATAATCGGGATGAAGCGCAGCGCCTTGTTGCCGGGGGCCGTCTGGCCCTCGGGATAGGGGACCCCGGTGGCGCTCACCACCGACTGGCCGGCGAGTGTGATGTCGGCCGAGTAGGGCAGCAGGACCGCCAGCGTCGATTGCAAGGAGCTGAGGATCGGCTGCAGCGAGGCGACGGTCGGATAGAGGGCGTAGAGGCGGGGGCCGGCCAGTTTGAGCACCGGCCGCACCCGCCTGCCGATCCGGCCGCTCTCCCGGCGCAGCTCGCCTCCGAGCGAGAGCAGGTGGTTGAATCGGGGCAGGCCCCGGCGCAGGCTGCGGGCCGCGGGCGCCAGCCGGCGGGCCAGCGTGGCGGCATCTGCCAGCAGCGGGTCGGCGAGCGGCGCGGTGCGCAGCAGCTCGTCCTCGAACGGACGCAACTGCTCGAGGGCCGCGCCCAGCTCGAGGTGGCGGTCGGCAATAGCCCCCACCGCGGCATCCCCGGAGACGATCAGCGAGCTGACGTCGTCGGCACGCTCGCCGCCCAGGCCGGCGGCGACGCGCCGGGCGCTCGCAATCGAGCTCGCCAGCGCCCCGGGCTCGCTGGTCAATGCCTGGATCTCGGGGATGCCCGCCCGCAGCGCCGGGTGCAGATCCAGCAGGGCGGCGTTCAGATCCTCACCGCGGCCCGCCACGCCCTCGCCGAGGTTTACCACCGACTTGCGCAGCTCTTCGCGCGTGCGCTGGTCGAACAGCTGCACGACCTGCAACAGGTCGACCCCCGAGCTGGTCTGGGCAAGTGGTATCGCCTCGCCCTGGGGCATCGGGTTGCCACGGTCACCGGGGTCGATCTCGATGTAGGTCAGGTAGACGACCGAGCGCACCCGTACCCGCGCGGTTGCATCGCGCCCGACGGGGGCGAACTCCGGGCTCAGCTCCATCGAGACCCGCTGGTTGGGCCCGTCGGCCTCGACGGCGGTGATCGTCCCGGCGAGCTTGCCCGCCATCCGCACCGTGCCGCCCGGCTTGACGATCGGTGAGTCAGCGGCGATCACCGCCTCGATCTTGTAACGCTGCTGGAAGGGAGGACCGTTGACCGAGATCCAGGCGATGTAGGCGAGAAAGCCGCCGATCGCGAGGACGATCAATCCGAGGATGATCCTGTGGCGTGCGACCCGGGCGCTGGCGGCGGAGACCGCCTGGCTGGTCCGTCGCATCGCCCTGTTTCGTCGGCCACTCATCAGCCGAGCAGGAGGTCGAGGAGCCTGAGAGGGTTGCCGGGCCGCGTCGCCGGGCCGGGCGGGGGGACGAGCGGACTGGCCGGGGATGGGCCGAGCTGGGCGGGCGAGCCGTTGGCGTCGCTTGCGGATGGCGCCTGCGCGCTTCCCGGCGCGGCGGCTTCTCCGTCTCCCGCTCGGTGGCCCCGCGTGGCCGAGCCGGTGCTGATCGCCTCGAGCAGGCAGCCAGGGGCGATCTTCAGCCCGAAGGCCTCGCAGCTCGGGATCACCACGGCCCGGAGAAAGTTGCGGGCCGGGTCGTTGCCCGGGTAACCGGACTGGTTGCCGCCCTCGACCGCGATCGAGCCGAGCCCGACGTCGTCCCGGTTGCCCGGTGGGTTGCCGTAGGCATCCGCGCCGAACAGTGTCTTCAGCACGTCCTCGTTGCCGAGCAGGGCCCGCAGAAGGTCGTCGACGCTGCCGGCGAGCTCGAACGGCGCCGTCACCACGTGCTTGGGCGCGGCCTGCAGGGTGGGCCGCGCCTGACGCAGCACGCCGGTGGTCTGGGTGAGGGTGGGTTGCAGATGGCGCAGGGCTATGCGCGTATCCCCGAGGAAGGGCCCGAGGCGCCTCAGGCTCTGGGCCAAGTCGGGGGCGCCCTCGCCGAGGGCCCTCGCCAGCGGCGCCGCGGCGACAGCGGTGCGCCGCAACCGTGCCAGCGTGTGCTGGGCCTGGGTCGCGGTCTGCGGCGCCGCCGCCAGGCCCCGGTCGAGGGCCTGGCTGTGGGCGGCGGTCTCCCCCAGGGTCACCGACAGCGAGTCGACCAACCCGGCCAGCTGGGCGGAGTGGGGGGCCGCCTGGCCCGTCACGCGCTCGGCGTCACCGACCAGGGTGCGCAGCGAGCCATTCTGGGAGGCGATCTCCGACAGGGCCTCACGGGTCGCCTGCAACCCGGGCCGCAGCTCCAATACCGCCTGGTTCACGTCGTCCCCGCGGGCCTCGAGAGCCTTGCCGGTCTCGACCAGCAGCAGCCTCAGGGCCACCCGCTCCTTGTCGCCGAGGCTGTTCAGCAGGTCATCGAAGCGGGGGGCGACGATCGTTCGCGAGACGGGGATGGTGGCGTCTCCCAGCGGTGCCGGGGCATGCCCCGGCTCGAGTGAGACGTAGCTGTCGCCAGTAACGTCCTGTTGGCGGATCGCCACCGAGGCGTCGCTGCGCGGTGGTTCGGTGCCCTCGTTGAGCGACAGCGTCACCATCGCCGTGCCGTGATCGGTCAGCTCCACGGTACGAACCGAGCCCGCCACGGCGCCCGACTCGCGCAGGTTCATCCCGGCGAGGATCGGGAAGGCGTCCTCGAACTCCGCCTTGACCGTGGTCGTCCCCGCGCCGGGGTGCGAGGTCACGTAGAGGATCACCACCGTCGCCGCGATCAACACCGCGCTGGTGATCGCCGAGAGCTTGGCCATCGTGTCGTTCACGGCGTGTAGGCCCCGACGGCTTGGCCGCCACCGATGAAGCTCGAGGCGTAGTCGCCCCAGGCGTCGCCCTCCAGCGATCCGGGGGTCCGGTCGAAGGGCCGCACCACGGAGCCGGGGCCCTTGTCGGAGGGCCCGATCGGATTGCCGTGCGCGTCGATCGGGATCAGCCGCGGGATGAAGCGGATCAGGTGCCCATTGACGTCGTAGTTGGCGATCGCGTCGGCGCCGAGGGTGAAGAAGCTGACCACCTCCGGAGCTCGCACTCGCAGGTGATCGAGAACCGGGTTGAACTGCCCGAGGGTCGGGGACAGCTCGCCGAGCAGCGGGATCGCGGCCTTGACCGCGGGCAGCAGCCGCCGCGCCTGGCGGGGGGCGGCCCGCACCAGGCGCCATGTCTGGGCCAGGGTCGGCCGCAGGGCGCGGATCGTGGTCGGCAACCTGTCGGCCACCGGGCCCAAGCGGTAGACGACCGGAAGGCTCTCGCGCACCAGTCCGCGCAGCTCGGGGACGGCGGCGTCCAGCCGGAGCAATGTGCGGTGGCCGGAGGCGAAAGCAGGGCCGATCGCCGCGACCGAGCGGCGAAGCTCCGCCTGCCGGTTGCCGGCGATCCGCAGCAGCGTCGCGGTGCGTTCGGCTGCCGAGCCGAGGTCCCCCGGACGCCGGGCGAGAGCGCCGACGACGGTAGAGGTGTCGGCGACCAGCGAGCGCAGCGCCTGCTCGTCGGAGCCGACCTCGCCGAGCACGTTGGCGGTTTCATTCAGGGCCCCCGAGCTGTGGTGGAGCAACCGGTCGAGATCGTCGCCACGGCCCCGGGTGGCGGCATCGAGACCGGCCAGCAGCCGGGCCGCGTCGGCGCGTGTCTTCGGGTCGAGGGTGGAGACCGCCTGGTCGAGGTCGACTGGCTGATCGGTCGAGCTCGGTCCCAGGGTGGCCCCGTCGCCGAGGCGCGGCGCTTGCGGATCACCCTTTTCGAGCTCGACCACGCGGTTGACCGCGCCGACGTTGGAGGTGAGGCGGATGTCGGCGCTGGCCCCGCGATGCAGCACGTAGTCCCCGTCGATCTTCATCCGCACATGGGGAAGTCCGTCGTCGCCAAGCGTAATGTCCTGCACCGAGCCAACCTTCTGGAAGCCGGCGGTCACCTCGCCGCCTTCGATCAGGCCGCGGGTGTCCTCGAACACGGCGTTGACCTGATAGGTCCCGTAGGGCCGGGTGACGATGACCGCGACCGCGATCACGGCGATCATCAGCGCCCCCAGCGCAGCCGTTCGTGCGGCGGCCGGCGCGAACTCGGAGCGAGCCTCCCCGCCCAGCAGCCGTCTCATGACAAAACCGCCCGACGGGACCAGCCGGACGGATGAGGACCCCGGTGGGGTCTCATGACAAAACCGCCCAACGGGACCAGCCGGACAGACGAGGATCCCGGTGGGGCCTCATGACAAAACCGCCCAACGGGACCAGCCGGACGGATGAGGACCGCGGTGGGGTCTCACGCGATCGGCAGGTTGGGGTTGAAGCCCCAGAAGATGAAGGTCATGATCATGTTGAGGACGGTGACCAGGATCAGGTTGACCGCCATCGAGTGGGCGGTCGCCGTCCCCACCTCGACCGGACCGCCGCGGACCCGGTAGCCGTAGTAGAGGGCGGTGACGATGACAAAGAAGGAGATCACCAGCCCCTTGATCACCGAGTAGATGATGTCGATCGGGTCCAGAGCCGTGTAGAAGACCTGCTCCCAAGTCCCCTGCGAGATGTCGCCGGTGCGGACGAAGGAAGTCAGCCACGAGGCGGCCTGGCCGGCGCCCAGCGAGAGCACGTAGGCGACCGGCATCATCATCGCCGCCGCCACCATCCTGGTGCTGATCAGGTAGGTGATCGAGGGGACTCCCATCACCTCCATCGCGTCGACCTCCTCGTTGACGCGCATCGCCCCGAGCTGGGCGACGATCCCGCCGCCGACCTTGGCCGCGACGATGAAGCCGAAGATGAAAGGGACCACCTCGCGGGTCGTGCAGAAGGCGCTGAACAGCGGTGCGGCGATGCCGGCGCCGAGGGTGCGGGAGATCGCCGCCCCCTCGATCCCGCAGGTAGCCCCGGCCAGGAACGAGACCCAGACGATGACCAGCATGCTGCCTGTGGCCAGCAAGGCCGTCTGGCGCAACACCTCGCCGGTGTAGTCGCCTACGCGGCGGATCCCGGCCAAGCCCTTCCAGGCGAAGCCGGCGTAGTCGCCGACCGAGTCGACCGCCGGCACCCTTTCGGGCGCCTCGATCGTGGCACGGGCGCGCTCGAGCGCGGGCCGTTGCCCACGGGCGCTCATTGCGGAGCCCTGTGGTGGGGCGGATCACCCGGATGAGGACCCCGGTGGTGTCTCACAGCCCCGTGCTCGCTTCCGGGTAGAGGGCGAGGAAGAGCTGGGTGTAGACGACGCTGACCATCGCGATTGCCACCAGGCTCGCCACCACCGACTCGTTGACCGCCTTGCCCACGCCCTCGGCGCCGGCGCCCACGGTCAGGCCTTTATAGGAGGCGATGATCCCGATCAGCCAGCCGAACAGCAGCAGCTTCAGCTCGCTTCCCCAGAGGTCGATGAAG
>JBHEMJ010000008.1:0-5980 GCA_046262655.1 Solirubrobacterales bacterium
CTCGGCGCCGCGGCGGTTGTTGACGAAGATGATGGTCGAGTTGTGCTCGCGGACGAGTTCGAGCAGCTTCGGGTGGATGGCGGGCCAGATCGAGCGGACCGGACCGCCCTCGAGGTCTCCTGGCTGGGGGATGCCGTGGTCGCCGCCGTCCTTTCGCTTCTCGGTGATCGGGTTCGGATCGGTCATGTCCTCCACCGGCACGACGATTTGCAAGTCGAGCTTCTTGGGCTCGGACGCGTCGATCACCTTGCACTCGCGCCGGGGGCCGACAAGGAAACCTGCGACCCGCTCGAGTGGGCGCTGGGTGGCCGACAGGCCGATGCGCTGTACGTCGCGGTCGGGACCGGCCAGATGATCGAGGCGCTCCAGGGTCAGCGCCAGATGGGCACCGCGCTTGGACTGGGCGACGGCGTGGATCTCGTCGACGATCACCGCCTCGACGCCGCTGAGAATGTCCCGAGCGCCGGAGCTGATCATCAGGTAGAGGGACTCAGGGGTGGTGATCAGGATGTCCGGGGGCTTGCGGCGCATCCTCTGGCGCTCGGACTGCGGGGTGTCGCCGGTGCGCAAGCCGACCGCGATCTCCGCCCCGATCCCCGCCAACGGCGCCCGCAGATTGCGCTCGATGTCGTAGGAGAGGGCCTTCAGCGGCGAGATGTAGAGGACCCGCACGCCCTGGCCGAGCTCCTGGGGGCGCCGCGCGAGGCTGTCGATGCCCCAGAGGAAGGAGGCGAGGGTCTTTCCGGATCCCGTCGGGGCACAGATCAGCGTGTGGGCACCGGATGCAATTGCCGGCCAGCCCCCTGCCTGGGCAGGCGTGGGGGCCTCGAAGGAAGACTCGAACCAGCGTCTGACAGGCGCCGAGAACAGCTCCATGGGTGATTTCTGGGTCGGTTTCGGCTTGGTGGCCAACCCATGGATCTTAGGGACCTCTCCCGACCTGCTTCGCTACCAGGGTAGCTCTGCGGAGATCTCCAATAGGCTCGGGGCCGAGCTGTCGCGCTCGGAGAGCAGCGGATCCTCCAGCGGCCACTCGATCCCAACTTCGGGGTCGTCCCAGGCAATGCCCTTCTCGGTTTCAGGGTTGTAGTAGGAGGAGAGCTTGTAGCCAACGTCGGCGGTCTCGCTGAGGGCGCAGAAGCCGTGGCCGAAGCCGACCGGTACCAGCATCTGGCGGTGGTTCTCATCGGAGAGCTCGTAACCCTCCCACTGGCCGAAGGTCGGTGAGCCCTTGCGCAGGTCGACGGCGACGTCCCAGATCTTGCCGCGCAGGCAACGCACCAGCTTCGCCTGTCCCGGGGAGGTCTGAAAATGGATGCCGCGCAGCGTGCGGCCGCGCGAGCGGGAGTGGTTCTCCTGGACGAAGTCGAGATCGACGCCCGCCGCGGCCCAGCTCTCGGCCCGATAGACCTCGACCAGGAAGCCGCGATCATCGCTGTAGACGGCGGGCTCGAGCAGGAGGAGCCCCTCGATCCTGGTGTCGAGCCGCTTCAAGCCAGCTTCTTTCCGTACTGGCGCTCGTAGTAGTCGCGGTACTCGCCTGAGCGGATCTCCCCCCACCAGTCCTCGTTGTGGCGGTACCAGTCGACGGTGCGCTGGATGCCCTCGGCGAAGGGCACCGCGGGCTTCCAGCCCAACTCACGCAGCTTCTGGGAGTCGAGCGAGTAGCGCAGGTCGTGGCCGGGACGATCGCTGACGTATTCGATCAGTGAGTCGTCGCGGCCGGTCAGCTCGAGGATCCTGCGCACGACCTTGATGTTGGGCAGCTCATCGGGGCCGCCGGCGTTGTAGGCCTCACCGGGCGCACCGTGTTCGAGCACCGTCTCGATCGCCGCGCAGCAGTCCTCGACGAACAGCCAGTTGCGGATCTGAGAACCGTCACCGTAGAGGGGCAGCGGGTCGCCGGCCAGGGCGTTGAGGATGCAGAGCGGGATCAGCTTCTCGGGGTGCTGGCGGGGGCCATAGTTGTTGGAGGCGCGCACGATCAGCGCCTCGGCTCCGTAGGTGCGAGCGAAGGCGCCGACGATCAGATCGCCCCCGGCCTTCGAGGCCGCGTAGGGCGAAGAGGGATCCAGCGGCGAGGTCTCGCCGGCAGAGCCCTCGCCGAAGTCACCGTAGACCTCGTCGGTGGAGATCTGCAGATGGCGGATGCCCGCGTCTTTGGCTGCCTCGAGCAGGACGAAGGTGCCGAACACATCGGTCTGGATGAACTCCCCGGGCGACTCGATCGAGCGGTCGACGTGGGACTCGGCGGCGAAGTTGACCACGGCGGAGCAGCCCTCCAGCGCACCCCGGACCGCTTCGCGGTCCGCGACATCCGCCTCGATCAGCTCGACATCGGCGATCCCCTCGAGGTTCTCGCGGCGCCCGGCGTAGGTGAGCTTGTCGAGCACCCGGACCGCTTCCCCCGGGTGGGCGGCGGCCCAATGGTGGACGAAGTTCGAGCCGATGAACCCGGCCCCGCCGGCGACCAACAGGGTCATTGCATCGCCTGCCCGGCCTCGGCGGCAGCCGGGCGGCGCTTCAGGTACTCGCCGAGGCCGCGTTGCCAGGGCGGCAGCCTGATCGGGGTTTCGCGCATGCTGAGCAGGACTGCGTGCGCCGGGCGGGGGGCGGGGCGGGGAACCATTTCGGTGGTGGCGGAGAGCACCTCGCAGTCGATACCGGCCTGGCGGAAGATCTCCTGGGCGAACTCGTACCACGAGCAGGCTCCCTGACCGGCCATGTGGTGAATGCCGTAGGCGGTGGCGTCGATCAGGCGCACCAGCCCGGCGGCCAGGTGGCCGGTGTAGGTGGGACAGCCGACCTGGTCGCGGACGACCAGCACCTGGCCGCGCTCCCGGCCGAGGCCGAGCATCGTCTCGACGAAGTTCTTGCCGTGAGGCCCGAAGATCCAGGAGGTGCGCACGACGAAGTGGCGCGGATTGGCCTCCATCGTCGCCGCCTCGCCGGCCAGCTTGGAGCGCCCGTAGGCCGAAAGGGGGTCGGTCTCGTCAGTCTCACGATAGGGCTCGGGACTGCGGCCGTTGAAGACGTAGTCAGTGGACGGGTAGACGACCATCGCCTCGAGCCGCGCGGCTGCCGCCGCCAGGTTGCGGGCGCCCTCACCGTTGACGGCCGTCGCCTCCTGCTCATGCTGCTCAGCGCCATCCACATCGGTCCAGGCGGCGCAGTTGATCACCGCGTTGGGGCGCACCGAAGCGAACACGCGATCGACCGCAGCGGCGTCGGTGATGTCGAGATCGGCATGGGTCAGCGCCACGACGTCGTGCACGGCGCCCTCCGCGAGGGTCACCACGTCGTGGCCGAGCATGCCGCCGGCTCCGGTGACCAGCACCCTCATGGGATCGAGATGTCCGCGTTGTCGCCGACCAGGAACCTGAGTGTCTTCGGCATGCCGTCGCTGCGGGCAAGGCGCACGTTGCGACCGAGCAGGCTCGCCTCCATGCGCGCGTGCAGGTCGATGATCTGGGAGCCCGCCAGCACGATCGAATGCTCGATCTCCGAGCCGCGGATCTCGACGGCGGCGTCGATCGCGGTATACGGCCCGATGTAGGAGTCAGTGATCTTCGAGCCGGCGCCGATGATCGCCGGGCCACGCACCCGGGTGCGCTCCAGCCTCGCTCCCTTCTCGATCACCACGCGCCCCTCGACCTGGGAGTCGATCAGTTCGCCATCGTTACTCGCCTCGATGTCCTCGAGCACGAGACGATTGGCCTCCAGCATGTCGGCGAGGCGGCCGGTGTCCTTCCACCAGCCCTTGACGATGTGTGGCTCGACCCGCTTGCCGGAATCGATCAGGGCCTGGATGGCATCGGTTATCTCCAGCTCGTCACGCCAGGAGGGCTCGATCGAACGGGCGGCGCCGAAGATCGAGGACTCGAACATGTAGACGCCGACCAGGGCCAGGTCGCTGGGTGGGTCCGTCGGTTTCTCGACCAGCCTCACGACGCGCTCGCCGTCAAGCTCGGCGACCCCGTAATTGGAGGGGTCGCTGACGGGAGTGAGGAGTATCAGCGCGTCGGGATCCGAGGAACGGAATGCCTCGACCAGCTCCTTGATGCCGTCGCGGAGCAGGTTGTCCCCGAGGTACATGACAAATGGGCTGGAGCCGATGAACTCCTCGGCGGTTAGCACGGCGTGGGCGAGTCCCCGCGGGGCGTCCTGCTCGATATAGGTGATCTTGGCTTCAAAGCGTGAGCCATCGCCGGCGGCGGCCCGGATCTCCTTGCCGGTGTCGGGGGCGATGATGATGCCGATCTCGGCGATCCCGGCCTCGACCAGGGCCTCGATCCCATAGAAGAGCACGGGCTTGTTGGCGACCGGCACCAGCTGCTTCGCCGAGGTGTGGGTGATCGGGCGCAATCGCGTGCCCGCCCCTCCGGAGAGGATCAATCCTTTGAGGTCCTCCATATCGACGGGGAGGCTACTCGGGCAGCCTCACGAAGCTTCCCCTAGGTTTGCAGCGTGGATTGGATGATCCAGGTCCTTCGTCGGCGTCGCGTGGGGCTGGTGGCGACCGCCATCGTCGGCCCCGGCTAGCAGGCGCTAGAAGGCATAGGGCCGCACGAACGGCCCGCCGAACCCGTTCCAGATGACGCTCCACAGGCGGCCCGACTTGGTTCGGGCGCGGAACTGGAAGTAGCCGGAGGCGTCGGTGCGCACCGTGCGCAGAGGCACAGCGTGCTTGGCCCCGGGGTTGCGAACCACGATCTGGGCGGTGGTGACGCCGGTGGCGGGCCGGATATGCCCCCAGACCGTCACCGGGCCCGATTGGGTCGCGGCGAGACACCCGGCCCGTGTCGCGCCGCTGCATTGGGCGACCTTCCTGGACCTGACGACCAACGCCGTGCGGAACGCCCCGAAGGCCGGCTTGCATCCCTTCCCATGCGCGTAGACGGTGTCGGGTGCGCCGGGGGGACATAGGCCCGAGGTGAAACCCCCCGCGAGGCTCCCCCGGGGATCGTCTCGCATCAGGTACTGGGCGTAGGAGGCCACTCCCGGCATCCGGTAGGTCAGGTACTCGGCGATCGAGTTGAACTCCGCCTGCTGTCGGCGCGGTACCCCGGTGCTGATGTCGGGGCGGCTCGGGTAGCCGTACTCGGTGTTGTAAAGCTGCGCTCCGCTCGAGATCGCGCCGGCGCGGCGTGCCCTGTTCAGCAGCCGCTGGAGCAGACCGAGGTTGCCGATCGAGATCTGGCCGCTGTTGAGGGCGGCCTCGAAGGGTGCCCGGCGGAAGGAATATGGGTGGTGGGCGACGCCGCCGACGTCGAGCTTCTCGCAGCCCTTGCCGAGCCTTCCCTTTCTCAGGCACAACACGCGGCTGAGGAAGGGGATCGGCCGCGACAGCTTGCCCGGCGGGGTCGGGCCGAGCTCGCCGATCAGCAGCGTGCCGGGCCATCCCGCCGCCTTCAGTCCCGCCTGCCCGGCGATCACCAGCCGGCGGTAGAGGAGGGCGACCGCGGCCCCGCCCTGCCCACGCCCGGCGCGCAGGAAGACCCTGCTGTTGGGCTCGTTCCAGATCGAGATGTATTGCGCCAGCCCGACCGACCCCTTGGCTCCGCCGTAGCGCTGGCCTACCGCGTAGGCGAAGTCCTCGAAGGCCTTGGGATCCGGGTCACTCTGGCTGCCGCTCGGATCGCGGCTCGCCCAGCGCGGGACCATCCCGGTCGGAGGCGATCCGCTGAGCACCAGCGAGACCTTCATGCCGCGGGCCGTGGCGCCCCTGACGACGGCGTCGATCGATCCCCAGTTGGCCCCGGCGGTGCCATAGGTGTTCTGATTTCGGGGGTCGAAGCCGGCCGGCCGCGTCGATGAATCCGGGTTCGGCGCCACAAAGCGCCAGGAAACCTGGAGGCGCACGACATCCACCCCGAGGGCCTTGAGCTCGTCGAGGGAATGGACCAGAGCAGGCCCCCCGCGGGTGCCGTCCTGCTCATTGGAGGCGTCGAAGAAGGTGAGCTGGCTGTGCGAGGCCGAC
>JBHEMJ010000009.1:0-21651 GCA_046262655.1 Solirubrobacterales bacterium
AATGCGTGAGGGCCTGGGTGGCGAGCTCCCCGGGCAGTCCATCCAGCAGCTCGGCCAGCGCGGCGGTCTTTGCCACCTAATCGGCGGGTACGTGCTCGACGACGAAATCTACCGCGTCCCCCACGGTGAGGATCTTGGCGGCTTCCTCCTCGCTGACCCGTATCCCGTAGCGGTCCTCGAGCTCCATCACGAGTTCGTAGAGATCGAGGGAGTCGGCGTCGAGATCCTCCTTGAAGCGAGTGCCGGCCGCGATCTTGGCGGGTTCGACCTCGAGCTCGGTGGCCAGGTGGTCGCGGACGATCGTCATCACCTCCTCACGGTCCATGGCGATTGTGTATCAGGTCGGCTGGGCGGCACCCAGGTCGGCGCGGGTGACTCCCGAGGCCCGCAGGGCCTCGGCGGTGCGCTCGACCATCCGCTCGCGCACGCAGTTGTCGGCGAGGCGCACCGCGTTGGCGATGCCCTCGGCGCTGGATCCGCCGTGGGCGACGACGGCGGGCGAGCGGAGGCCCAGCAGGATCGCGCCGCCGGTCTCATCGGGATCCATCTGACGGCGCAGGCCGCCGAGGGCCGGGCGCAACATCAGCCCGCCGAGGGCGGCGAGCGGGTTGGAGCGAGCAGCGCGGCGAACGCCGCCGGCGACGGCCCGCGCGGTGCCTTCCATCAGCTTCAGCGCCACGTTGCCGGTGAAGCCGTCGGTGACCACCACGTCGGCGGCCCCCTCGAACAGATCGGCGCCCTCGACGTTGCCGGTGAAGTGGATCGAACGGTCGGCGGCCAGGGCTTCGTGGGCCTCGACCAAGCCGGCGGTCCCCTTGTTGGGCTCCTCCCCTACCGAAAGGAGGGCGACTCGAGGGTTCGGCGTGCCGAGCACGGCCTGGCTGAAGGCGGCACCGAGGTGAGCGAACTGGATCAGGTGCTGAGGACGCACCTCGACGTTGGCGCCCAGGTCGAGGAAAAGGAAGCCACCGCCCTCGTTACCGGGAATCGGCACCTGGGCCGCCAGCGCCGGACGGTGCACACCGCGCAGGCGCTTCATCGCAAACAACGCCGCGGTCATCGTGGCGCCGGTCGAGCCGGCGCTGACCAGGGCGCTCGAGCTGCCCGCGGCGACGTCGGCCGCGGCCATCACCACCGAGGCCTTGGGCGTGCCCCTGACCGCCGCCACCGGCTCCTGCTCGTTGGTGATCCACTCCTCGGTGGACACCAGCTCGGCTCCGCCGGGAAGCGAAGTGAGCTCGCCGGCGGGGCCGAAGAGCTTCACACCGATTCCCTCGGCGGTCACGATCCGCGCCGCCTCGAGTACCACGGCGGGCCCCGCATCGGCGCCGCGGGCATCGAGCGCGACGGGCGGGCGCTCACCCGCCGCCACGCGTTACTCCTCCGTCGGCTCGGCGGTCGTCGTCTCGGGAGCCGAGAAGTCGATCACTTCGCGCCCAGCATAGGTGCCGCAGGTCGGGCAGACCCGGTGCGGCAGCCGCGGGCTGTGGCAGCGGGGGCACTCGTTCAGCCGCACCGAGCTGATCCCGTGCTGGGCCCGGCGCTTGTCGCGCCGTGTCCTCGAGGTTCTCTTCTTGGGGACGGCCATGGCGCGGGATGGTAGCGGGCGACCCAACGAAGCCGAACGGCCGCCTATTGGTCGAGCTTAAGCTGGTCGAGCTTCGCCCAGCGTGGGTCACGGGGCTTTTGGTGCACGTGTGCCGCGGGGTCCGCGTCGTTCAGCGACTCGCCACAGACCGGGCACAGGCCCCGGCAGTCCTCGCGGCACACGGGCTGTGCCGGCATGGCGAGGACCAGGGCGTCGCGGGCCCAGCGCGCGACATCGAGATCGAGTCCGTCGACATAGGGGCTGCGCAGCTCCTCGTCCTCGCTCGCCGGCTCCTCGATCTCACGGGCGTCGACGTCGACCTCGATCAACGCCTGTTCCAGACAGCGCACACAGGTCCCCTCGAGGCGGGCTGCGAAGCGCAGATGGAAGGCCCAGCCCCCGCTGGTCCGGGAGATCTCGAGGGTCGCGGGCAGCGGACCGGGGGCAGGCAGGTATTCGTTTGGGCCCTGGCGGATCTTGCCGGGCTCGAGATCGAGCTCCAAGCGCCGGCCCTGGCCATGGTCGAGGGCGAGCCGGGCGAGATCGACGAATCCGCCTGCGGGTCCACTCATTAATCTCACCTTAGCTTGGCCACCCAGTCGGATTGGAACCCGGACACCTACCTGGAGCAGATCCGGGCCGACGTGCCGCGCTTCGACGAGCTGCAGGCCGCCGCGGTCGCGGCGATCCCCTTCGAGCCCCATCGCGTGCTCGAGCTCGGTATCGGCACCGGCGAGACCACCCGGCACCTGCTCGAGCGCTTTCCCGACGCCTGGGTTATCGGCCTCGACTCGAACCCGACCATGGTCTACAGGCTGCGTGAGGAATACGACGACGTCCAGCTCGCCCGCATGGAAGACCCGCTACCCGACGGCCCCTGGGACCTGATCATCTCGGTGCTCTCGGTTCACTACCTGCCCGATTCGGCCAGGCAGAACCTCTTCCGCCGCGCCCGCGAACATTCGAAGGCGCTGGTGATCGGCGACATTGTCAGAGCGGAGCCACAGGTCTCAAAGCTCGACCCGGCCACCGAATTCCCCGACACCGCCGAGCAGCTGGCCGAATGGGCCGGCGGCGAAGTCGCGTGGAGCGCGGACGACCTGGCGGTCATCCGCGCTCGCTACGACTGACTGTTCGGTCCTCAGCTGACCGGCGTGGAAACGTAGACGTACACGACCGTCGGCTGCGGAGTCTTGGCGATCGAGCCAATCCTCGCGAACCCCGTGGAACAGCGTTTGCCGGCTAGAGCTCGGAAGGCTCGCGGTCGCGGCCCTGGAGGCGGTCGCGTCCGCGCTGGACTGCCTGGAGGAACTTCTGCAGGTTGGTCTCGAGCGTGTTGAGGATGTCGTCGGCGTAGTCCTCGGCCCCGAGGCGGATCTCGCGTTCGCGTTCGCGGGCCTCCTCGACGATCTCCTCGGCGGCGCGCTCGGCCTGGCGGGAGATCTCCTCCTGGTCGATCAGGCGGGCCTGCTGGTCGCGGGCCTCCTTGAGGATGCGCTCGGCCTCGCGCTTGGCCTCGGCGAGCATCTCCTGGCGCTCCTTGACGATCCAGCGGGCCTGCTTGATCTCCTCGGGGATCGTCGCCCGCATCTGGTCGAGGATGTCGTAGATCTCCTCGCGATCGACGCGCACCTGATCGGTGAGCGGCACGGGCCGGGCGTTGTGGACCAGGTCGTCGAGCTTGTCTATGAGTACCAGTACGTCCATCTGACTCCTAAAGCTTACGGGTGCGGGGATACCAAACCACAACCGGCCTTTCGCCGTGCAAGAGACCGTTCCTGCGCCAAATTCACCTCTTCATGCGCTCTGCGAGTGCCACAGCCACGGGATCCGGCACGAGATCACCCACGTCGCCGCCGAAAGTGGCCATTTCCTTGACCCCCGTGGAGGAGAGAAAACTGTAGTGGGCGGAGGCGAATATGTACATGCTCTCGATGTCAGGGGCGAGCTTGCGGTTGAGCTGGTTCATCTCGAACTCGTACTCGAAGTCCGAAATCGCCCGCAGCCCCTTGACCACCGTCTTGGCGCCCTGCTCCCGGGCGAACTCGACCAGCAGGTTGCTGAACACCTCCACCCGGACGTTGCCGAGGCCGGCGGTCGCCTCGGCAAGAAAGCCCCGGCGCTCGTCGGCGCTGAACAGCGTCTTTTCCTTGCGTACGGGCTGGTTGACGACGCCGACCACGACCTCGTCAAAGACTCCCGAGGCACGGCTGATGATGTCGATGTGCCCGTTGGTGACGGGGTCATAGCTTCCCGGGCAGATGGCGATCGATGCGCTCATCGCAGAACCTTCCGAAAAACCGAGCCACGTGGATGAGGGCCCCGGTGGGGTCTCACTCGCGGTATCCCTTCTCGTAGAGGCAGATCTGCGTGTCGCCGTAGGCCCGTTGCAGGCGCAGCGGCAGCGAGAACTCGAGCGGGGCGTCGGGTGAGGACTCGGCGATCACCCTGCCCCCCTCTGGGATCGATCTGGATATGAGGGGGTCGAGATTGGCGGCAAGGCGGTCGGCAAGCTTATAAGGCGGGTCGCAGAAAACGAGGTCGAAGACGCCTTCCGGCTCACCGTCCAGGAAGCGCAGCGCCTCGGAGCGCACCACCGTCGTGCGGTCGGTGAGACCGAGTTCCTCGGCGTTGCGGCGGGCAGCCTCGGGGCTGGTGTCGACCAGCGTGGCGTGGCCGGCGCCGCGCGAGAGCGCCTCGATACCGAGCGCCCCGCTACCGCAGAACAGATCGAGCACGCGGGCGCCCTCGACGCGGACGAGGATCGAGAACAGCGCCTCACGTACCCGCTCGGTGGTGGGGCGGACGCCACGGGGCGCGTGCAGCCGCCGGCCCCGGAGCTCCCCCCCGGCCACCCTCATCACGTTGTTAAGGCGAGAGGCGCGCTCACGCCGTGACGGAGGATTCGCGCTCGTCGCCGAAGCGCCCCCGGGCGGCGTCGAGCAGCGGTCCGAGTGCCGGGGCCTCGAATGACCCGTGCTCGCGTAGCAGTCCCACGGCGGTTTCCCGCGCGTCCAGCAGCAGCGGTGTGTCCTTGGGCAGCTCGGCGGCGTGATAGCGCGGCAATCCGTGCTGGCGGGTGCCGAGGATCTCGCCTTCACCGCGCAGGCTGAGGTCGACCTCGGCGAGGCGGAAGCCGTCGCTGTGGGCGCAGATCGCCTCGATCCGGGCCTTGGCCGTCTCCCCTGCCGCCTCGGCACCGGCATCCGAAAAAAGGAGGCAGGCCGACGGATGCTCGCCGCGACCGACCCGCCCGCGTAGCTGGTGCAGCTGGGAGAGCCCGTAGCGGTCGGCTGCCTCGATCACCATCACCGTCGCGTTCGGGACGTCGATGCCGACCTCGATCACGGTGGTGGCGACCAGCACGTCGGTGCGGCCCGACGCGAAGCCCTCCATCGCCAGGGCTTTCTCGCGCGAGGACAGCTGGCCGTGAAGCACATCGACGCTGAAATCGGCGAATTCGCCGGTAGCCAGGACGGCGGCCTCAGTGGTCGCGGCGCGAGCCTGGAGCTTCTCGGACTCAGAGACCAGCGGACAGACGACGAACGCCTGGCGCCCCTCGGCCAGCAGCCTGCGGATGAACTCGTAGGCCTCGCGGCGGTCATCGGGGGCGACGGCGCGGGTGACGATCGGCTTGCGCCCAGCAGGCAACTCGCGCAGCGTGGTGGTGTCGAGATCGCCATAGGCGGTGAGCGAGAGCGTGCGCGGGATCGGCGTCGCGGTCATGTGCAGGACGTGGGGCGCGGCCCCCGCCGGGCCCTTGGCATCGAGGGCGGCGCGCTGGCGCACCCCGAAGCGGTGCTGCTCGTCCACGACCGCGACCGCCAGGCTGCGGAACGCGACACGCTCCTCGATCAGGGCGTGGGTACCGACCACAAGGGCTAGACGGCCAGCGGCGAGGCGGTCGAGTGCCTCACGGCGCTTTGCCACGGGGGTCGAGCCGGTGAGCAGGGCGGCCGGCCTCGGCGAGCCCTCGAGCAGCTTCTCCAGCGTCATGAAGTGCTGCTCGGCGAGTGTCTCGGTGGGCGCCATCAACGCCGCCTGGTGGCCGGCCTCGACCGCGCGCAGCATCGCGTAGAGGGCGATTACGGTCTTGCCACTGCCCACCTCCCCCATCAGCAGCCGCTGCATCGGCACCCCGGCGCCGAGGTCGCCGTCGAGCTCCTCGATCGCCGCGACCTGGTCGCCGGTCAGCTCGAACGGCAGCGAGGCGACCCAGCCCTGCACCTCGGCCGCCGGCTCGCCGAGGGCGATCGCCCGCGCCTTGCCCTGCCGCCGTGAGCGCCGCTGTGCGAGGGCCACCTGGTGGAGTAGCAACTCCTCGAAGGCGATGCGTCCGCGGGCTGTGAGGACATGCTCGTCACTGAGCGGAAAGTGTGCGGCCCAGAGCGCGTCACCGGCCCCGGGCAGCCGCCGCTCGGCACGCATCTTTGCCGGCAAGGGCTCGATCGCGTGGCGGACGAGGCCGATCGCCTGCCACGCCCACTCGCGCAGACGCGGCGCCTTGATCTTCTCGGAGGCCGGGTGTACGGGAACGATTCCCGTCGTGTGGATCCCGCCCGGCAACCCGCCGTCGCCGCGGTCGAGGATCTCGTGCATGGCGACTTTGAAGCCGCGGTTGCCGAGCGAGCCCTGGAGCAGAAGACGGGTGCCCGGCTTCAGGCGGTCGGCGAGCCAGCGCTGGTTGAACCACGTCGCCGTGGTCGAACCACGGTCGTCGGCGACGTGGGCCTCGAGGATGGTCAGGCCGCGGCGGCGAGTCCGCCGCAGCTCGACCGAGCGCACCTCCACCTCGATCGTCGCCGTCGCGCCGATCTTCAATTCGTCTATCGGGGTGACCTCGGTCGGCTCCCGGTAGCTGTGGGGCAGGTGCAGGTGCAGATCGCTGAGGTTCTCGATGCCGAGGCCCTCCGAGGCCGCGGCCGCCAGCTTCGGGCCCGCACCCTTCAGCTCGGTGAGCGGCGCCGCGAGAATCGAGGGCCTCGGCCAGGAGCGAAGCGGCGCCGCGAGCAACCGCTCGCGGTCGATCGGCACATCGGAGCCGAGAGCACACGGCAACCAAGGCGAGCGGCTTGTCTTTTCCCGGCTTCTGTTGGCGGCGGCTTCGATGAGGCGAGGCTACGCGCGAGCCCGGATCAATCCGATCTCACTGGGCGGCCAACAGCCACCAATAGTTCGGCTGGCCGCCCTCGTGCAGCTCGAGCTCGGCTCTGGCCGGTGCGTGTGTCGCCAGGTTCTCGAGTGGGATCGGGGCCGCCTCGCCGCCGATCGCGGTGAGGATCTCCGCTCCTTCGGCGAGCAGCTCGAAGGTCTCCCGCAGCACCGACCCCGCCCCGCCCCAGGCCACGATCTCATCCTCGATGAATCCCACCGCATCCCCGCGCACGAAGCGCCCCCCGCCGTCGTCACGCGCCGCCGGAGCGACCAAGCCGACCCGGATACCGCCGAGAGCGCCGTCGATGCGCTCGAGGTTCTGGTCCAGGCCGGCGGCGAGGTCGACCTCGATTAGCCCGAGGAGACCCGCCTGCGGCGCGGTGCAGGAGACGACGCGGGCCTTCTTGTCGGAGAGCTCGCAGGCGCGCTCGGCGGCCAGCACGACGTTGGAGTTGTTGGGAAAAACGAGCACCTCCTCGGCCGGAGCCTCGTGGATGGCTGCGAGCAGATCGGAGATCGACGGGTTGAAGGTCGGCCCGCCGTCGACGACATAGGCGCCCTGGTCCTGATAGAGGCGGCGCAGGCCGCCGCCGGCAACGACCGCGACCACCGCACAGCGCGGGGTGGCGAGCCGGGCGTCGCGCTCGGCGACCTGTTCGCGCATGTCAGCGATGTCGAGCCGGCCTACCTCGCCGGCGCCCTCGAAGACCGCCATCGCCGTCTCCGGCTCGTCGGTGTGGACGTGGACCTTGAGCGTGGTCTCGTCGCCAACGACCAGCACCGAGTCGCCCAGCTCCTCCAGGGAGCTCACGAACGAGCGACCCTCGAGTCCCGAGCCGGTGACGATGAAATTGGTGCAGTACCGGTAGCGGCTGTCCTGGTGGTGGGGGCGCGTGGTCCGGGCCGGCTCGTGGCGGGCGACCTCGGGCAGTGCCTCGATATCGTCGCGCAACCCGGCGACGACGCCGGCCAGGATCAGGACCAACCCATGGGCGCCCGCGTCGACGACGCCGGACTGGCGAAGGACCTCCAGCTGTTCCGGCGTGCGGGCGACGGCGCGCTCACCGTCGGCGACGGCCTGCTCGAGGAGCTGGGCGAGCAGCTCGTCCTGCTCTCCCGGGGTCACGTCCCGGTCGAGGCGGGTGGTCTGCATGTGGGCCAGCCGGCGAGCCGTCGAGGCCGCGATCTCCCGGAAGACGGTCAGCATCGTGCCCTCGGCCGGGTTCCGGACGGACTCGTAGGCGGCCGCGGAGGCATTGGCGAAGGCGGCGGCGATGAGCTGCGGGTCGATCAGCTCGCCGGGGCGGCTGGCGAGCTCCTCCGCGGCCCCACGGACAATCTGGGAGAGGATCACGCCGGAGTTGCCGCGGGCGCCCATCAGGGCGGCGCGGGCCAGGGCGTTGACGAACTCGGTGCGCCCGATCTCATCCACGCTCTGGCCGTCGAAGCTGGCGAGCTCGTCGCGAACTGCGCTCAGGGTGAGCGCCATGTTGTCACCGGTGTCGCCGTCGGCGACCGGAAAGACGTTGAGATCGTTGACCTCCTCGCGGCGTGCCTCGAGGTGGGCCTGCGCGGCACCGAGAACCCGGCGGAACCGCTCTAGGGAGGGGTCGGCCACAAGCCAGACCCTATGCGGCCTTGGTCACCTTTCCCGCCTTGAGGCAGCGGGTGCACACGTAGACCCGGTGGCTGGAACCTGCCTCGGAGATCCTCACCTTCTGCAGGTTGGGGTTGAAGCGCCGGCGGGTCGCGACCATCGAATGGGAGCGGGAGTTACCGAATGCGGGCTTCTTACCGCAGCTGTGACAAACCTTGGCCATCGGCGGCGGATGGTAGCCGCTAGGTGAGTTCTACGGCCAGCAGTGCGGTGCTCATCACCGCGATCGCGGCGTTGCGGCCCTGGTCGCGCTTGTCGCCGCCGGCGCGGGCCAGAGCCTGGTCCATGTTCTCGACCGTGAGCACGCCGAAGGCACAGGGCACGCCCGTGTCCAGCTGGACCCGCTGAATCCCCCGCGCCGACTCCGAGCAGACGTGGTCGTAGTGGGTGGTCTCGCCGCGAATCACGGCGCCGATGCAGGCGACGCCGGCAAAGCGGCCCGACCCGGCGCAGAGCTTGGCGGCGAAGGGCAATTCGAAGGCGCCTGGCACGTCGAAGGTCTGGACCGACGCGGCGCTGACGCCGCCGTCGTGAAACGCTTCGACGGCACTCGTCATCAGGCGCTCGGCCAGCTCCTCGTAGAAGGTGGCTCGGCAGATCGCGAACTCCATCTTCGCCAGCACCGCGCGCTGCTCGTCGTTGAAGGCCTCGGGAACCTGCTCAGTCATCCGCGCGGCGGCGCTCCTGCTCGTCGGCGACCTGCTCGTCGTGGACCATCTCCTCGTCGAAGGGCAAGCCCTGGTGGTGAAGCGTGTGGCCCATGCGGTCGCGCTTGGCGTTCAGGTAGCTCTCGTTGTGGGAGTTGGGGACCGACTGGATCGGGACCTGGTCGGCGACCGACAGCCCATAGCCCTCGAGGCCGCGGATCTTCTTCGGGTTGTTGGTGAGGATGCGGATGCTCGAGAGGCCCAGGTCGCCGAGAATCTGGGCCCCGATCCCGTAGTCGCGCAGATCGGCGGGCAGCCCCAGCTTCAGATTGGCCTCGACCGTATCGAGTCCATCCTCCTGCAGCCGGTAAGCCCTCAGCTTGTTGAGCAGCCCGATGCCGCGCCCCTCCTGGGAGAGGTAGAGCAGCACGCCCTCGCCTTCCTTCTCGATCATCGCCAGCGCCGCCACCAGCTGCTCGCCGCAGTCGCAGCGCAGGCTGTGGAAGACGTCGCCCGTCAGGCACTCGCTGTGCACGCGCACGAGAACGTCCTGCTTGCCGGCCACCTCGCCCTTGACCATCGCGACGTGGTGCTTGTCGTCGATCAGCGAACGGTAGCCGACCGCATTGAAGTCTCCGAAGGTGGTCGGCAGCTTGGTCGAGACAACGCGCTCGACCAGCTTCTCGGTGCGACGCCGGTAGGAGACCAGCTCGGCGACGGTGATCATCTTCAGGTTGTGCTCGGCGGCATAAGGGCCGAGGTCGTGTACCCGGGCCATGGTCCCGTCCTCGTTCATGATCTCGCAGATCACCCCGGCGGGGATCAGGCCGGCGAGACGGGCGAGATCGACGGCTGCCTCGGTGTGGCCGGTGCGCTCGAGGACCCCGCCCACTTTTGCCTTCAGGGGAAATACGTGGCCGGGCTGCACGATGTCCGCCGGCTTCGTATGGGGATCGATCGCAACCTGGATCGTGTGGGCGCGATCGGCGGCGGAGATCCCGGTGCTGACTCCCTGACCTGCCTCTATCGAGACCGTGAAGGCCGTCTTCAGGGCGCTTTCGTTCTTGGCCGGCATCAGGTCGAGGTGGAGCTCCCCGCAGCGCTCGGGGGTAAGAGCCAGGCAGACCAACCCGCGGGCGTGCCTGGCCATGAAGTTGATCGCGTCGGGGGTCGCGAACTGCGCGGCGATGACCAGGTCGCCCTCGTTCTCGCGGTCCTCGTCGTCGCAGACGATGACCATCCGCCCACCCCGGATCTCCTCGATCGCCTCCTCGATGGTCGCGAAGGGCGAATCCGTCTTTGTCTCGGCGCTATCGCTCATCGTTCCTCGCTCCCTGATGGTTGCAAAGCGGAAATCATGCGCTGCAGATACCTCGCCACCACGTCGCACTCGAGATTGACCCGGGTCCCTGGGGCGAGCTTGCCGAGGGTGGTCCGCTCGAGCGTCTCGGGAATCAGCGAGACCTCGAAGGATTCCCGGTCGAGGCCCGAGACCGTGAGGCTGACCCCGTCCACGGCGATCGACCCGCGCTCGACGATCAATGCGAGCAGCTCGGCCGGAGGGTTGACCCGCAAACGCCGGGCGAAGCCGTCCTCGGTCATCTCGGTGACGGTGCCGACCCCGTCGACGTGGCCCTGGACGATGTGTCCGCCGAGTCGGTCGGAGGCGCGCAGCGCCAACTCCAGGTTGACCTGGTCCCCCGGACCCAACTCCCCCAGCGTGGTCAGATCGAGAGTCTGGTTCATCGCGTCGGCGCCGAAGGAACCCTCGGCGATCGAAGTGGCCGTCAGGCAAGCGCCGCCGACCGAGACCGAGTCTCCGTCGGCGAGCTCGGCCGCCAGCGAAGTGGTGATGCGCAGGCGGGCACCCCCACCGGCCGAGTCGACCGCCTCCACCCTGCCGATGTCGGCGACGAGCCCGGTGAACATCACCACTCCCGCAGCCGGGCGCAGAACAGCAAATCGGCGCCCACGGTCTCGTGCTCGACGGAGATCGGGGCGACGGCGTTACCGATCCCGGACTCCCCGGCGGGCAGCGCCGTGGCGCCGCCTGTGGCGGCGAGCAGCGGCGCCACGAAAAGCCGCAGCTCGTCGACCTGTCCGGCCTCGAGAAAGGCGCGGGCGAGAGTCGGGCCTCCCTCGAGCAGGAGGCTTGTGATCTGGCGGGAGCCGAGCGCATCGAGTGCGGTCTCCAGACCGTCGGCCTCGATCAGCTCGGCGCCCGCGGCGCCCAGCGAATCGGTGCGCTCGGCGGGGGCGCCGGGGGCGACGACCACGAACAGGGGCGCCTGCGGGGTCGTCGCTACGAGATTGCTCACAGGCGGCAACCGCGCCTGCGAGTCGAAGACCACCCGGGCGGGCTGGCGCGGCGCGTCCACCCCGCGCGCGGTCAGCGTCGGGTCATCAGCCAATGCGGTGCCGATGCCGACGGCGACGGCGTCGCAGTCGGCACGCCACCGGTGTACGAGCTCGCGGCTCTCGGGCCCGGATATCCAGATCCTCCCGCCACCTCCTGGGGGGGAAGGCTGGGGCGCCGCGAGGTCCACCTTGCCGTCGATGGTCGAAGCGACCTTGTAGATGACATGGGGCCGGCCGGTGCGGGCGTGCTTGCGAAAGGGCTGGACCAGCAGGCGCGACGCCGCGGCCTCGGCCCCACTCGCCTCAACCACCTCGACCCCGGCGGCGCGCAGGATTTCGGGCCCACGGCCCGCGGTCTTCTCGCTGGGATCGCCGGTGCCGATCACCACCCGGGAAATTCCGGCTTCGGCGATCGTCTCGCTGCACGGTGGCTGGCGCCCGGTGTGGGCACACGGTTCGAGGGTCACATACATCGTCGCCCCGGCCGGGTCCTCGCCGCGGGTCGCGGCGTCGAGCAGCGCCGCGCGCTCTGCGTGCAGCCCGCCCAGCTCGGCGTGAAAGCCTTCGCCGATCACCCGGTCATCGCGCTCGATCACCGCGCCGACCAGGGGATTGGGGCTGACCCGCCCGCGCCCGCCCTCGGCGAGCTCGAGAGCTCGTCGCAGGTGAGTCGACGCCGTTTCGGTGCTGATTGAAATCGCTGACCTCCGACCGATTGACTGGTCAGTCAACCAGTCTATCCGAGCTGCGCAGCGATTCGGGGGGCGAAACGAACCAACCCCGCGCCGTAACGCGGGGTGCCGGGAGCGGCGCGGCTACGCTTCGCCGGTGAAGCTGATCATCCAGATCCCCTCCTTCAACGAGGAGGATGCGCTGCCGGTGACGCTGGGCGAGCTGCCCCGCCGGGTGCCCGGCTTCGACACGGTCGAGTGGCTGGTGATCGACGACGGATCCAGCGATCGCACGGCCGAGGTCGCCCGCTCCCACGGGGTCGACCACCTGGTCAAGCTGACTGCCAACCGCGGCCTCGCCTCGGCCTTTCAGGCCGGGATTGACGCCAGCCTGAAACTCGGCGCCGACGTAATCGTCAACACCGACGCGGACAACCAGTACTCAGCCGCCGACATCCCCAAGCTGGTGGAGCCGATCGTCGCCGGGCGCGCCGACATGGTGGTCGGCAACCGCGAAGTGACCCGGATCGAGCACTTCTCGCGTTCCAAGAAACTGCTGCAGCGGATCGGCAGCTCGGTGATCCGCAGGCTGTCGGGCACCAGCGTCCCCGATGCGACCTCGGGGTTCCGTGCCTACAACCGCGAGGCCGCGATCCAGACGGTCGTCGTCTCACAGTTCACCTACACGCTCGAGAGCCTGATCGCCGCGGGCAAGATGCAGATCGCCGTCGACCACGTGCCGGTGCACACCAACCCGATGCTGCGCGAGTCTCGGCTGTTCCCCTCGGTCTCCTCCTACGTCGCCCGCAACGCGGCCTCGATCTTCCGGGCCTACTCGATGTACCACCCGCTGCGGGTGTTCAGCGGCGCGGCGCTGCTGCTGGGTCTCGGCGCCCTGGGCGCCTGGATGCCGTTCCTGATCGACTGGATCTTCCACGGCGACAGCTCCGGGCATGTGCAGTCGCTGATCCTCGGCGCGGTGCTCTCGATCGCCGCGGTGCAGACGTTCGCGCTGGGGGTGGTGGGTGACATCCTGGCCGGCCAGCGGGTGATCACCCAGCGCGTCTATGAGCGCGTGCGGCGTGTCGAGCTCGAGCTCGGGGTGCGGCCGTCCCACTACGAGGGAGATGAGATCGCGCGCGAGGCGCTCAGCCTCGAGTGATGGCCGAGCCGGCCTTGGGGGGAGATGGCGCTACAGCGCCGGCGGACGGCGCCCGCGGCTACGGGCGCCGGGCCAGCCTGCTCTCGCTCGGGGTCGGCGCCACCGGACTGGTCACCTACCTCTACTTCGCTATCGCCTCCCACGAGCTCTCGCGCACCGACTACGGCGAGATCGCGATCCTCTGGTCGGCCGTCTTCATCACCGTTTCCACCCTGCAGCGCCCGATCGAGCAGCTGCTCTCCCGCACCATCGCCGAGCACACGGCCCTGGGGCAGTCACCGCGGCGGCCGATGCGAGTCGCCGCCACGATCCAGGCGATGGTCGCAGCGGCGTTCGTGGGGCTGGCGCTGGCCTTCCGCGGCCCGCTGCAGGACAACCTGCTCTCCGGCAACCAAACCCTCTACTGGGTCTACGTGGCTTCGGTGACGGCCTACGGCGCCAGCTACTTCGCCCGCGGCTTTCTCGCCGGCAGCCACCGGCTGCCGCTGTACGCGGGGTTGATCCTCTCGGAATCGCTGTCACGGACGATGTTCCCGCTCGCGGTCGCCCTCGGGATCGCCAGCGGCCAGTCCGCGGTGGCCCTGGGAATCATCGCGGCGCCCTGCCTCAGCCTGGTCGTCGTCCCCTTCGCCTTCACCCGCAGCGCTCGCGCCGGAGTCGCCCAGGCGAAGGTCGAGGGCGCCACCGCCGCGGGCAAGACGGTGGTCACCGACTCGGAGTTCAGCCTCGCCCACGGCGGCAGCTTTGCCGCCGCGGTGCTCGGGGTAATGCTCGCAGAGCAGATCTTCCTCAATGCCGGGCCGCTGCTGGTCAAGGCCAACAGCGGGACTGCTGCGGCCGGCTTCGTCTTCAACATCCTGATGATCGCTCGAGCGCCGATCCAACTGTTCCAAGCGGTGCAGACCAGCCTGCTTCCCCATCTGACCAGGCTGCGCTCCAGCGGTGCCCAAAGCGACGAGGACACCTTCCGGGCCTCGGTGCGGGTGACGATCATGGCGGTGGCCGGCTTCGCCGCTTTGGTCGGCCTCGCGATGCTGTTCGCCGGCCCGGCCCTGATGCACATCGCCTTCGGCAGCAAGTTCGACTATCCCCGCGGCGACCTGCTGATCGTCACGGCCGGCATGGGCATCTACCTCTCAGCGGGGACCCTGAACCAGGCCGCGCTCGCCCAGGGCCAGGTGCGGCGGGCGGCGGGCTGCTGGATCCTCTGCGCGGTCGCCTTCGTGATCTGGTGCGCGCTGCCGGTGCTCGACGAGATCCGGCGTGTGGAGGTCGGCTACCTGGGAGCCTCGGCCCTGCTGCTGACCCTTCTCTACGCGATCTACCGGGCGCCGGTCCCGCGCAGCGAGGACATGGTCGAGCCGGGCTCACCGCAGGAGCTGGAAGCCCAGATCGCCGCCGGGGACGAGGCCGGGTGAAGTCCGCCTCGTAGCCGGTGTGCCGGGCTAGCCCGCCACGGCCGCGCCGCCGGCCGGGGCGAACAGCTCCTCGAGGCGCTCCATCGCCTGGGTGGTGCCCGCGACGATCAGTACCTCTCCCTCCTTGAGCACGGTCTCGGCCCCGGGCTGGGGCTCGACTTTGCCGTCGGGGCGGCGCAGGCCGACGATATGCGAGCTGCCCTTGAGGTCGGCGATTCGCCGGCCGACCGCGGCGCAACCGCGCGTCACCTCGATCTCCTCCATCCGGTACTCCGCACCGACGTCCACCACCCCGGCCACCTGCGGGTGAAGCGTCAGCCGCGCCATCTCGGCTCCGCTCGCCTTGTAGGGAGAGATGACACGATCGGCCCCGGCGCGCTTCAGCTTCTTCTCGGAGTCCTCGACGCTGGCGCGGGCGACCACCAGCACGTCCTCGCGCAGCTCGCGCACGGTCAGGCAGATGAAGATGTTCTCGGCGTCGGAGTCGACGCAGGCGAGGACGGCACGGGCGCGGTCGAGGCCGGCCCGCTGGAGCATTTCGTCATCAGAGGGAGACCCCACGAGGAACGGCGCACGGACCGCGTGGGCGTACTCACGGTTAGCCGGCTCGCTGTCGATGACCACGAACTGATGACCGGCGGCGCGCAGGTCGCGGGCGACCTGGCGCCCCACGCGGCCAAAGCCGCAGATCACATGGTGGTCTCGCAACGTGTCGATCATGCGCAGCGTCCGCCTTTCCTCCAGCAGGTCCCCGAGATGCCCGGCGACGAAGAACTCGGTCACGGTGACCAGGGCGTAGAAGAGCGTACCCACCCCGAGGATGATCAGCAGGATCTTGAGGATCTCTCCGCCGGTGTCCGTCGGCGCGGGGACCGAGCCGACGGTGGCGATCGTGTCAAAGGTCCAAAAGAAGCCGTTCCAGACCGTGGTGCCTTCGATCACGACGAAGCCGAGGGTGCCGATGGCGACTATGCCGGCGATCAGCAGCCCGAGCTGGGCGAGGCGGCGCAGGAACGGGCCGAGCGGCGTATCGGGCCCGATGTTCACCTAGATGACCGGACCCAGATCGATCATCGTCCTAGTCGGCTCCGGCCGCGATGGCGATCTCGCGGTAGGCCGCGCCGGGATCGTCGGCCCCGAAGACCGCCGAGCCGGCGACGTAGAGGCCGGCGCCGGCTTCGGCGACACTCGGCGCCGTGGTCGGATCTATGCCACCGTCGACCTCGACCATCGCGCTGGGATCGATGCCGCGCAGGCGCTCGACCTTGGCCGGGGACGAGGCGATGAACGTCTGGCCCCCCCAGCCTGGGTTGACCGTCATGCAAAGCAGTACGTCAGCACAGCCGACCAGGCCGCTCACCACCTCGGCGGAGGTGCCTGGATTGAGCGCCAGTCCCGCCAGGCAGCCGAGCTCGCGGATGGCGCCGAGTGTGCGGTGGCTGTGCGGCGTCGCCTCGGCGTGGATGGTGATGCAGTCGGCGCCGGCCTTGGCGAACTCCTCGATGTGGTTTTCGGGGCGCTCGATCATCAGGTGCACGTCGAGGGCGCCCCCGGCCCCGTGGACCTGATCGGAAATCGAGCCGGCGATCAGCGGTCCGATCGTGATCGGCGGCACGAAATGGCCGTCCATCACGTCGACGTGGATGATCCGCGCACCGGCCGCCATCACCTCCTCGACCTGGGCACCGAGACGCGAGAAGTCCGAGGAGAGGATCGACGGCGCCACCCGCGGCGTGGTGAACAGCTCGCGGGCTGAGGTGGCCCCCTTGGTGCTCGCTTCCATGCCGATCAGACTCTCAAATCGAACGCAGCATCGAGTGGTCGCAGTGCTGGCACTTCATGTCCTCGGTGCGGCTCAGGCGGGCGATCGTCTGGTGCTCGCCGCAATTCGGGCACTGCGAGACGAGCTCGTAGCGGCGCAGGCAATAGACGCATACGAAGCGGCCCGGCAGGTTGGCCGGCCGCAGCCAGGGCTCCCCGCAGCCTGGGCAGTTGGGGCGCTCGACCGTGCTCTCCGGCGCCTGCGCCGCGCCCTGCTTGTCTTTGTCTCGAGCCATCACCTAGGACTGTACCCGGGCCTCACAGGGCCCTCGCGGGCGCCGGATGGCCGTGAAGGAACTCCTTCGCCCCCATCTCCCGCTTCCCGGGCGGCTGCACGACTTCGAGGCCCAGGCCACCCTCGGCGCTGCCGAGCACCAGCCGGCCCTCTGCCGCCTCGATCTGCCCCTGGGCAGGACCCGCGCGCAGAGCGCGAGCCTCCCGCACGCCGAGCCGCTCGCCTCCCTCCAGCTCCAGGTAGGTGCCGACGGAGCGCCCCAGCGCCCGCACAGTGCGCTCCAGCTCCGGCGCGCGCCGCGCCGGGTCCAGGCGGCGGTCCTCTTGCTCGATCTTCTCGGCATAGGTGGCGTCGTCGTCGTCCTGATCGCTGAATACGAGCCGCCCGTCGCCGAGGGCATCAAGGGCGGCGACCAGCATCTCGCCGCCCAACTCGGCCAGGCGGCCCTCGATCGAGGCGAACTGCTCGCCCGGGGAGATCCCGGTCTGCTCCTGCATGGCGATCGGCCCGGAATCGAGGCCCTCGGTGACCCGCATGATCGTCACGCCGGTGCGCTCGTCGCCGGCCATGATCGCCCGCTCGATCGGCGCCGCGCCGCGCCAGCGAGGCAGCAGCGAGGGGTGCACATTCAGCATTTGGAAGTCACTGAGCAGCGGAGCCCGAATGATCTGGCCGAAGGCGCAGACCGCCACCGTCTCGGGGGCGGCCGCCCGAATTCGCTCCCGGGATTCATCCTCGTTCACATCCTGGGTCTGCAGCAGCTCGAGTCCCAGGTCGCGGGCGGCTGCGGCGGCAGGCGGCGGCGCCAGTTTGCGGCCGCGGCCGCGGCGGCTGTCGGGCGGTGTGACGACCAGCGCGGGGGAATGCCTGGAGCCCGCCAGGCGAGCCAGGACCGTGGCCGCGAACTCCGAGGTGCCGAGGTAGGCGGTCCTCAACCGACCCCGGACGCTGAGTCTTCCTCGACTTCCTCGGCCTCCGGACGCGGCGGGGCATAGGTCTCCTCCTCGCGCAGCGCGCGCAAGGCGGCGCGGCGCTGTTCGCGCGGAGCGTGCTCGAGCATCAGCACCCCGTGAAGGTGGTCGATCTCGTGCTGCAGAACGCGTGCCTCCAGCCCGGAGGCCTCTATCTCGATCGCCTCGCCGGTGGCACCCTGGCCACTGACCCGCGCGTGGAGCGGCCGCTCGACATCGACCACCACGCCGGGCAGGCTGAGGCATCCCTCTTCGGCGGTCACCAGCTCTGCGGAGGCCCACTCGATCCTCGGGTTGACCAGAGCCGTGGCGGGGGCGTCTGGGCCAGCCTGGAAGACGAGCGCCTGGCGCAGGATCCCGAGCTGGGTCGCCGCCAGCCCGACGCCCATCGCGTCGCGCATGATGTGCACCATGCGGGCCAGCTGGGCGACCAGCTCGTCGTCGAAGTCGGACACCCGCGAGGCCTGGGATCGCAACACCGGGTCGCCGAACTTGACCACCTGCGCGAGCGCCTGGCGGCGGCGCTCCAGCGCCTCGGCGTCGATCCCCTCGGGAACCTCGTCGACTTCGATCGGAGCGTCGTCGCTCTCGAAAACCTCGGTGGTGTTCGCGTCCTCGGTGATCTGCCGAGATTACCCTTGAGGCGCCGCCGCCGAGGCACAGCCGCAACCGCTGCGGCGGAGCCGAACGAAGGGGCACCCGGCGCCATTCACTGGGGATCGACGTCGACGCTGACCGAGATCCCGGCCAGCTCGCCGGTACCGGCTGCGCGCTCGACGGCGCCGCGGACGGTCTCGACGACCGCCCCGCGGCGGCCTGGGCCAGCCTTCACCAGCAGGCGGCGGCGATGCCGCCCGCGCCGGCGAAACTGGGGCGCCGGGCCGAGCAGCTGGGCGCCAACCGGCAGCTCGAGGGCGACGGCGTCACGCATGCGCTGCGCGGCGAACTCGAGCTTCTCCTCTTCGGGGGCTGACAGCCCGATCTCGGTCAAATGGGAAAACGGCGGGTAACCCAGGGCCTCGCGCCGGCCCAGCTCGCCGTCGAGGAAACCGACGGCGTCATGCTCGGCGGCGTGGCGGATGCTCGGGGCATCTGGTGAGAGCGTCTGCACCAGTACCTTGCCCCCGTTGCTGCCGCGGCCCGAGCGCCCGGCCAGCTGTGTGATCAGCGCGAAGGTGCGCTCCTCGGCGCGAAAGTCGGGAAAGCGGAGGGTCGAGTCGGCGTCGACGACGACGGCCAGCGTCACCTCGGGGAAGTCATGTCCCTTGGCCACCATTTGGGTTCCGACCAGCACGCCGCTCTCAGCGGCCTCAAAGCGGCCGAGGATTACGCCATGGGCGCCGCCCGCCGGTGCCCCCTTGCGGGGTGCGGCTGCGTCGGAGTCGAGTCGGAAGACCGGCATCGGGTCGAGCAACGACTCGATCTCGGCGGCGACGCGCTCGGTGCCGGCGCCGACCCGGGCGAGGCTGACCGACCCGCATGCGGGGCACGCGCGGGGCGCGGGCTGATCATGCTCGCAGTGATGGCACTCGAGGCGCCGGACTCCGCCGGGGCGGTGGTGGAGGACCAGCGAGACATCGCAGTTGGGACAATTGAAGGCGCGCCCGCAGGAGCGGCAGGCAAGCTGGGGAGAAAAACCGCGGCGATTGAGCATCACGATCGCCTTGCCGCCTCGGCGCGCCACCTCCCCGAGGGCGGCGATCGTCTCGGGATGCAGGGGACCCGAAACCTTGCCCCGCATGTCAACCAGCTCGACCGGCGGCAGGGGAAGTGAATCGACCCGCTCGGGAAGGACGACACGGCGTAACTCGCGCCAGCTCTCGGGTCGGGGGGTCGCAGTTCCACAGACCAGCACCGCCCCCGCCTCGGCGGCACGGTGGCGAGCGACGGTGCGCGCGTCGTAACGAGGGTCGGACTCCTGTTTGTAGGAGGAGTCGTGTTCCTCATCGACGACCAGCAGCCCGAGATCGCGGACCGGCGCGAAAACCGCCGAGCGCGGCCCGACGCAGACCCGGGCTTCGCCCGAGCGCAGCCGCCGCCACTCGTCATAGCGGGCACCGGCGCCGAGCCGGGAATGCAGCACCGCGACCTCCGCCCCCAGCCGCGAGCGAAACCGCCCCACGGTCTGCGGGGTGAGGGCGATCTCGGGGACCAGCACGATGACGCCGCGCCCGCCGGCCAAGGCAGCCTGGGCGGCGGCGATATAGACCTCTGTCTTCCCGGAGCCGGTGACACCGTGCAGCAGCAGCTCGCCGCCGCCGGAATCGGCCGCGGCGGCAATCTCGGCGATGGCGACCCGTTGGGCAGCGTTCGGCCGCACCTGAGACGGAGGGGCTCCGGCCGATTCGACGGGCGGGCGGCGGCGGCGCTCGACGCTCTGCAGCGAGAGCAAGCCGCGATCGGCGAGCTTGCGGAGGGCGCCCGGCTCCACCCCTGCCTCCTCGCGCAGCTCCGAGGAGCTGCACGGGCCGGCGACCAGCGCCCGCAGCGCCGCCCGCTGGCGGATTCCGAGCCGGCGCCCGCCGCCGGGCAGCGAGCCGTCTCCCGCGGCGGCCTCGGCGCCGGCGGTGGTCAGCTCGGCGCGCAACTCGCTCTGAGACTTGGTGCGCTGGCCACCACGGCCGGTCCCCGGGGGCAGCACCAGCGACAGTCCCCGAGAGGGGGTCGAGCACCACTCGTGGGCGACCCAGAGCCCGAGCCGGACCAGCTCGCTCGGCACGCCCGCCTCCAGGGCCTCGAGCGGCTCGGCGAGGCGGTCCGCCGGCACCTCGCTGTGCTCGGCCATCTCGACCACCACGCCCAGCAGCGGGCGCTGGCGACCGAATGGCACCTTCAGCAGGCTGCCGACCCCGACCCCGGCCATGCTGTCGGGCAGCCGGTAGTCGAAGGGCCCGCGCAGGGCGCGGGCGGTAAGCAGGGGCTCCACCTTGGCGATCGTCACCTGGTCAGGCTAGGCGCGCACACGGACGGGCCACCGGCGCTGGGCTTCGCGCGGTGGAGCTCCAGTCCGGGCAGAGGTCATCTACCGCCGGCGTTGACGGCCCTGAGCCGGCCCCGCGCGGAACCCAGCGGTACTACGCCGCGGCGCCGACCGCGGCGCCGGCGGCCTCGCGCAATGCGTCGGTGCGGTCGGTCTTCTCCCAGGTGAACTCGGGATCCTCGCGGCCGAAATGGCCGTAGGCCGCCGTCTTCGAGTAGATCGGGCGGTGCAGGTCCAGGTACTCGCGGAAGGCGCCGGGGCGCAGGTCGAACTCGCCCTGGACGATCTCCGCAATGCGCGAGTCAGACAGCCTCCCGGTGCCGAAGGTCTCGACCATCAGCGACACAGGGTGCGCCTTGCCGATCGCGTAGGCGACCTGGACCTCGCAGCGCTCGGCGAGCCCGGCGGCGACCACGTTCTTGGCGACGTGGCGCGCCGCGTAGGCGGCCGAGCGGTCCACCTTGGAGGGATCCTTGCCGGAGAAGGCCCCGCCGCCGTGGCGCGCAGCGCCGCCGTAGGTGTCGACGATGATCTTGCGGCCGGTCAACCCACAGTCGCCGACCGGGCCGCCGATCACGAAACGCCCGGTCGGGTTGACCAGCAGCGAATCGGCGAGGCGCCCCTCGTCGTACATACCTTCGGGCAGCACAGCCTTGACCACGTGCTCGAGCAGATCGGGACGGATCTGGGAATCGCGGTCGGCCTCCTCGGCGTGCTGGGTGGAGATCAGCACCCGTTCGATCTCGATCGGCTTGCCGTCGCGGTAGCGGACGGTCACTTGGGTCTTGCCGTCGGGGCGAAGGTAGGGAAGGGTGCCGTCCTTGCGCACCTCGGAGAGCCGCCTGGCCAGCTGGTGGGCAAGTGAGATCGGCAGCGGCATCAGCTCCGGGGTCTCGGCGGTCGCGTAGCCGAACATCATTCCCTGGTCACCGGCTCCGGCCACGTCCTCGTCGGCCTCCGAACCCTCCTCGCGTGCCTCTTGGGCGGCG
>JBHEMJ010000010.1:0-13055 GCA_046262655.1 Solirubrobacterales bacterium
GGCTCACCCTCGCGCTTGTAGCCGAGCCGAGCGTAGAACGCCCTTGCCTGCGCGTTGCGCTCGAAGCTCCATAGAAACATTCCCTGGTAGCCGGCCTCCGCGGCCTCGGCCTCGGCGCTCTTCATCAGCGCGCGGCCGACACCCTTACCCCAGTGCTTCGGGTCGACGTAGATCGCCACCACCTCCGCCACGTGCGAATCAGGGGGCTCCTCGCGTCCCGGCGCGGCGACGTAACAGTGGCCGACGATGCCCTCCTCGAGCTCGACCACCCGGCCGAAGGAATCCCCCGTGGGGGATCGCAGGCCCTCGGAGACATTCACCCGCCAGGCATCGAGCGGCAGGTCGTCGAGGTATCCGGCGGGAAGGATTCCGCGGTAAGCCACACGCCAGCTGCGCGCCGTCAGCTCGACGATCGCGTCGACATCCTGCTCGGTTGCATCGCGAATCTGGCCCATCGCTACTGCGCGGCGTGCAGGTCGGAGCGCAGCTTCTGGGCCTCGCCGAGGTAGACGTGGGCCGGCTGGTGCGCCGCGGGCGCGTAGTAGTGGACCATCGCCCTGATCACCCGCTCCATCGAGCCGGGCTTCGGCACCTCGCGTGCACCGAGCAGCGGTACCGAGTCAAGTCCCAGCTTGCGCGCCGCCACCGCCGGGAACTCGGCGTCGAGGTCGTCGGTCGAGGTGAAGATGCAGCTGACAATCCGCTCCGGCGCCATCTCGTTGCGTGAGATCAGCTCGCCCATCAGCTCCTCGGTGGCCGCGACGATCTTGGCGGCCTCGTTGGCCGCGACCTGCGTCGCGCCACGCACCGCCCACAGACGCTGTCCGTCAACTCCGCTCATCGCGCCCATCCTCCCAGAGCGCGCGCACCTCGTCCGGGGAAAGACGCCGCGACTGCCCCTCTGATAGGCCGCCAAGCTCAAGTGAGCCGAACCGCACCCGGCACAGCCGCTCCACCTGGTTGCCGACCGCCTCGGCCATCCGCTTTACCTGGCGCTTGCGCCCCTCGCGAAGCGTGATCAGCAGGCGGCGCTCCCCGAGGCGCTCCACCTCGGCTGGGGCCGTGGGGCCGTCATCGAGCCCGACCCCGCGCCGCAGTCGTTCGAGATCGCGATCGGCGGGCGGCCGGGTCAGGTCGATCCGGTAGGACTTCTGCACCTCGTAACGCGGATGGGTGAGGTGGTTGGCGAGCTCGCCATCGTTGGTGAGTAGGATCAGGCCGGTCGAGTCGGCGTCGAGTCGGCCCACCGGGTAGAGGCGGGCATCGGTCCTCACCAGCTGCACCACCGCCCTGCGCGAGCCCGGCTCGCTGGCCGTCGAGACGACTCCGGCAGGCTTGTTGACAGCCCACACCTCGGTCGCCTCGGGGCCCACAGCCTGCCCGTCGATCGCGACGCCGCTGGCTTGGTCGACGTCGCGGGCGGGATCGGTGACCACCACTCCCCCGATCGTCACCCGCCCGGAGGCGACCAGCGATTCGGAAGCACGTCGCGAGGCGACGCCGCTGTGGGCGAGGTACTTGGCGAGCCTCACCGCCCGGCGATCGTCAGCAAGCGCCGCGGGCGGCGAGCTTGCGACGGTAGATCTCCATGTCGGCGTGTTTCCAGTCTCCGTGGGTCTGGTTCTGGAGCGCCGGCACCAGCTCCTTGTGGAACGGTGAGCTGAGGCTCTCGTTGTGGCCGATGATGTTCGAGGCGGCGATGCCGAAGCGGCACTGCAGATAGTGGGTCAGCCGCAGCGATGCCTTCAGCTGCGCCGGCCGATTGAGGATGTCCGCGTCGCTGAAGCCGGCGTGCTCGATGCCGATCGCCGTGTAATTGAGCCCGACGGTGTGGCGGCAACGGATGTTGAGCGGCACCAACTGCCAGATCTTGCCGGTCGCCCCGACGGCGAAATGCGAGCAGACATTGGGCAACTCGTGCAGCTCCGGGTCGGGACGGTCCGGCGCAAAGGCGTTGAAGATCGAGCTCAGGCTGCCGGCCACCGCGTAGTGCTCGACGATCACCCTCGGCGAGCTCAGCAGATAGGTGTTGTCGCCGTAGTGGCGCTTGGAGTAGGCGGCCATCTCGCTCTTGCGCCTCGGCGGGAAGGGAATCGGCTTCTTCTTGATCACCGGCTTTGCCGCCCCGACCGGCGCCACGGCAGCGACCCCAGCGCCCGGCCCGCCGGCCGCGCCGACAGCCGCGGTTGCGATGCTCATCGCGATCGTGATCACCGCTGCCACCAGAACCCTGCCCATCTCAACCCGCTCGCTGCTCGCCGGCCCTGAGCAGGCGCTCGCGCAGCTCGCGCTCGTCATCGGGGGTGGGATCGAACTGTGACGCGTCTGGTAGCGCCTCGAGGCCGGTGAGCCCGAACAGCATCTCGAAAAGGGTCGAGGTTGCGTAGGTAACAGCACCGAACTGCGAGCGACCCGACTCCTCGATCAACCCGCGCTCGGTCAGCGTCGCGACCGCCGAGTCAGAGGCGACACCGCGGATGCGCGCGATCTCCGGGCGCGAGACCGGTTGCAGGTAGGCGACGATGGCGAGGATCTCGGCCTGGGCCTGGCTTAGCGGGGGCGTGCGCGGTTTGGCCAGCAGGCGTCTCGCCGCGTCTTCGGTCTCGGGAATCGCAGCCAAGGAATAACCACCGGCGACCTTGCGCAACTCGACCCCCCGCTGCTCGCCGTCGTACTCCACGCCGATTTCCTCGAGCGCGGCGAGAACCTGTTCCTGCTCGGCATGGCAGGCCTCTGCCAACTCCGAGGCTGCAACCGGGTCGGGTGAGAGAAAGAGCAGCGCCTCGATCGCCCGCTGCAATTCGGGGGCGTTCATGTGCTGGTCACCTCGATCGCCCCGAACGTGTCGTTCTGGGACCAGGTCGCCTCGCCGCGGCGGTGCATCTCCAGCAGAGCGAACAGGGTCACGGCCTGGGTCAGGCGGTCCTCGTTTCCGAAGGTCTCGCCGAAATCCAGACGCTTCCCGCGCCGCAGCGCCTCGCGCAGTACCCCGAGACGACGCTGGAGGGAAACGGTCGGGCGAATGTGGGAGGTGTTGGGCTGCGGCGGCGGGGTCAGCAACTCGCCGAGCGCCGAGCCGAGGCGGTTTGGGTCGTACACGGGCTTGGCGTGCTTGAGTGCGGCGCGGCGCAGCTCTGGAGGCAACGGGGCAGAGCGGTACAGGTAGGGGGCCTCGGCGGCGAACATCTTGCCCAATACCCGCGAGGCGTCGCGGTAGCGCCGGTACTCGAGCATCCGCGCCAGCAGCTCGTCGGCGGCTTCCTCGGGTCCGAACTCCTCGTCGTCCTCCTCAGCGGGTAGCAGCAGCCGTGACTTGAGCTCCAGCAGCGCCGCAATCAACACCAGGAACTCGGTCGCCGCATCAAGGTCGAGCTCGCCCGTCTCCTCGAGCCGCTCGAGGTAGGCGACGACGACGTCGCCGAGGGCCACGTCGGAGAGGCTGACCTCCTCGCGCAGGACGACTGCCAGCAGCAGGTCGAACGGTCCCTGGAAGATGTCGAGGTCGAGGTCGAGCTGGGAGACCGAGGTCACCGGCGAAACACTAGAGGGCGCCGCGGGCGAAGCGGGCGGTTAGCCCGGCGGGGGCCCGATGCCGATCGCCGGGCGGACCTCGGCGAGCGTCACGGAGGCGATCTCCCGGGCCTTCTCGGCACCGGCGCCGAGGATCCGCTCGAGCTCGGCTTCGTCGGCGCGGAGGTCCTCGTAGCGCTCGCGCACCGGCGCCAGGAACTCGACCACGGACTCGGCGACGACGCCCTTGAAGTCGCCGTAGCCGGAGCCCTCGAACTCCTTCTCGATCTCCTCGGGCGTGGAGCCGCGGGTGACGGCAAGGATGTCGATCAGGTTCGCGATCCCCTCCTTGCCCTCTCCCCTGCGTACCTCCGAGCCGGAGTCGGTGACCGCGCTGCGGATCTTCTTGGTCACCGCCTGGGGGTCGTCGAGCACCAGCACGGTGCCGGCCTCGCTGCCGCTCGTCGTAGACATCTTGTTCGTGGGCTCCTGCAGGTCCATGATCCGGGCGCCGATCTCGGGGATGCGGCCTTCGGGCTCGACCAGGATCTCGCCGAAGCGCTCGTTGAAGCGGCGGGCGATCTCGCGCATCAGCTCGATGTGCTGGCGCTGGTCCTCGCCGACCGGGACCTCTCGGGCCTTGTAGGCGAGCACGTCGGCGGCCATCAGGACCGGGTAGAAGAAGAGCCCAGCCGAGACCAGCTCGCGCTGCTTGGCCGATTTCTCCTTGAACTGGGTCATCCGGTTGAGGTCTCCGTGCGCCGTCAGCCCGGCCAGGTACCACGTCAGCTCGGCGTGCTCGTGCACGTCGGACTGGCGGAAGAGGATGGAGCGACCGGGGTCCAGCCCGGCTGCCAGCAGGATTGCCGTCGTGTCATATACGTTCGAGCGCAGCTCGGCCGGATCCCAGGGCACGGTGATCGCGTGGAGGTCGACGATGCAATAGATCGCGGGGTCACCGCGATCCTGTCCCTCGACGTACTGGCGAATCGCCCCGATGTAGTTGCCGAGATGCTTGCCCCCGGTCGGCTGGATGCCGCTGAAGATCTTCATCGCGGCGAGAGTCTAGGCGCACCATGCTGCCGCGACCGGTGTGCTCCCGGCGCGACCTATGTCAAGGCCGGCTCTTCGACCGGCTGGCGGCGGGGCTCCCCGCCCCCCGGATGGCGGCCGCATTCCCCGGCAGCCGGGGCCGCGGGCGGAAGATGGCCGGGCTCCCCGGGCACCGGGCGGCGCGGGTTGCGCAAGCCGACCCCGGCGATGATCCCACCGAGGACCATCAGCACGCCCCCCACCTCGATGCCGAGATGGAAGCTGCGCTCGGAGGCCTTGGTCGTCGCGGCTTCGACGACTTCCGCTTCGACGGGAGCCAGCCCGCGGGTATCGGGGACGTCCAACGTGCGTTCCTTGGCGTCGGCGATCGCACCCTGAGCCTGTCCCGAGAGCGCCGTGCCGCTTAGCTCGTCGTCGATCGTAGTCTTGTAGCTGCCGGCGATCAGCGCCCCGAGAATTGCGATCGCGAGCAGGCCGGCGACCCGGCTGACCCCGTTGTTGATCCCCGAGGCGACCCCCATGTGGCGTTCCTCGACCGAGTCCAGAGCGGTAGCGGTCAGCGGCGCCACGGTCGCCGCCAGCCCTAAAGAGAAGACGAACAGCCCCGGAAGGACGTCCTTGACGTAGTCGGGGTGCGCTCCGACGCCGGTCAACAAGAGCATCCCGATACCTCCAACGATCGGCCCCACCGACATCGGCAGCCGCGGCCCGATGCCGGTCGAGATGCGCCCGAAGCGCGGCGAGAGCAGGAACATGACGATCGAGATCGGCGTCGTCGCCAGGCCCGCCTGCAGGGGCGTGTAATCGGCTGTCTGCTGCAGGAACAGGGCGAGGAAGAAGGTCGAGCCGATCAGCCCGGCGTAGACGATCAGCGTCTCCAGATTGGTCACCGCGAAGTTGCGCACCTTGAACAGCGACAAGTCGAGCATGGCGTGCCGGAAACGCGACTCCCAGAGCAGAAAGAGGCTGAACAACACGATGCCCGCGATCAGCGGCGCGTAGACGATCGGGTCCGACCAGCCATGGCGCGGCTGTTCGATCAGGGCGAAGACGGGGCCGCCGAGACCCAGCGCCGACAGCCCGATGCCGAGCCAGTCGATGGCGCGATCGGCGTCCTCGTCCTTGGTCTCGCTGATCACGGCCCGCGCCAGGAACAGGGTGACGACGATCAGGGGCAAGTTCACCCAGAAGATCGCGCGCCAGGAGACCGCCTCGACCAGCGCCCCGCCCCCCGCCGGGCCGAGGACCGTGGAAATGCCGCTCCAGGCGGTCCAGGTGCCGACGGCCTTGCCCCGCTCGGCACCCTCGAAGTGGGTGGCCAGGATCGCCAGCGAGCCCGGCACCAGTAGGGCACCGGCGAACCCCTGCAGGGCCCGGGCGCCGATCAGGATCTCGGTGCTGGGAGCCACCGCGCATAGCAGCGAGGTGATGGCGAACCCGATCAGGCCGAACATGAAGATGCGCCGCCGCCCGAACTGGTCGCCGAGCGAGCCGCCGACCAGCAGCAGGGAGACCAGCGCCAGCAGGTAGGCCTCGACGATCCACTGTTGGTCGGCCAGCCCCGCGCCCAGATCGTCGCTGATCGCCGGCAGGGCGACGTTGACGACGGTCGAGTCGAGAAAGACGATCGTCGAGCCGAGAATCGTGGCGACCAGCGTGAGGGTCTTGCGCCGGGACTCGGACACCGGAGCCGAGTCTACGGACGGGCCGGCATGGGCCACGGCGGCCCGCGGAGCCGATAATCCGCGGATGGCGAGCCAGGAGCCCCTCCCCCGGGCACTCAGCCCGATGCTGGCCAAAATGGCGCCCCTGCCCGAGGGCCAGGACTGGGCCTACGAGATCAAGTGGGACGGCGTGCGCGCACTCGGCTATGCAAACGCGGGCAAGTGGCAGATGACCAACCGCCGCGGCCAGGCGATCGGTGTCCGCTATCCCGAGCTCGCCCCGATCGCCGAGCGGCTCGGCAAGCGGGGCGCCGTGCTCGACGGCGAGGTCGTCGTCTTCGACGGCGAGGGCAAGCCGAGCTTCCAGCTGATCCAGCGGCGCATGGGTCTCACCGCGCCGGACTCGATCGAGCAGCGGGTCAGGGATACACCGGTCTGCTTCATCCTGTTCGATCTCCTGCACCTCGACGGCGAGAGCACCCGCGAGCTTGCCTACCCGCGGCGCCGCGAGCTGCTCGAGGGCCTGGAGCTGGAAGGCGAGAACTGGCAGACGCCGGGCTACCACCCCGGGCCCGGCGCCGACCTCTTCGAGGCGGCCCGCCGCCAGGGCCTCGAGGGCGTCGTCGCCAAGCGCCTCGACAGCCCCTACCGCCCCGGACGGCGCAGCGGCGAATGGGTCAAGTCGCGGATTTGGCGCCGACAGGAGTTCGTCATCGGGGGCTGGATCCCAGGCGAGGGCAGCCGCTCAGGGCGAGTCGGCTCGCTGCTGGTCGGTTATTACGAGTCGGGGCGCCTGGCCTACGCCGGCGGTGTCGGCTCGGGGCTGAAGGAATCGGACCTCGACCACCTGACCGGGGAGATGAAGGCCCGCGAGCGCCCCGACAGCCCCTTCGATACCGGCGGCCCCAAGGGCGCCCGCGCCCGCAGCGCACGCTGGGTCGAGCCCGAGCTGGTCTGCGAGGTTTCCTGGACCGAGTGGACGCACGAGGGCACTCTGCGCCAGCCGGCCTTCAAGGGCATGCGCGACGACAAGAACCCGCGGGAGGTCGTGCGCGAGCTCTGATCGATCGCTGCCTCAGGCGGGCGGTCGCCTGCAATGGGTCTTTCGGGTTTATCGGCCCCCGCGTCGAAGGTACCCTGCAGCTATGGCACGAGCAATATGGAGCGGGTCGATCACCTTCGGGCTGCTCAACGTCCCGGTGAAGCTCTACAGCGCGGTTTCAAAGCAGAACGTCAAGTTCCGCGAGCTGCGCGAGGGCGACGGCGCCCGCGTGCGCCACAAGCGGGTGGCCGAATCCGACGGCAAGGAGGTCCCCTACGAGAAGATCGTCAAGGGCTACGAGTTCGCCCCCGACCAGTACGTCCTGCTCTCCAAGGACGAGCTCACCGAGCTCGAGCCGCAGAAGAGCCGCTCGATCGAGATCAAGGACTTCGTCGACCTCGACGAGATCGATCCGATCTATTTCGAACAGCCCTACTACCTCGGCCCGGACAAGGGGGCCGAGAAGGCGTATTCGCTGCTGGTGCGCGCCATGGGGGAATCCGGCAAGGTCGCGATCGCACGCTTCGTACTTCGCAACAAGGAGCATCTGGCCGCGATCCGCCCGATGGGCGAGGTGTTGACGCTGGCGACGATGCGCTTCCACGACGAGGTCTCCTCCCCCAAGGATCTCGACCTCGACGAGATCAAGGCCGACAAGCCCGATGCCCGCGAGCTGAAGATGGCCCAGCAGCTGATCGAGTCCTTCTCAACCGACTTCGACCCCTCCGCATACCGCGATGAGTACCGCGAGGAGTTGCTCGACCTGCTCGAGCGCAAGGCCGCCGGCGAAGATGTCGTCGCCGCAGAAAGTGAGGCCCCCAAGCCGACCAAGGCGCCCGACCTGATGGCCGCCCTGGAGGAGAGCCTGGCTGCGATCAAGGGCGAGGAGTCCGCCTCGGGCAACGGCAAGGGCGGGTCGAAGCCGAAGCGCAAGGCGACGGTCAAGCGCAGCTCGAGCTCCTCCGCGGCCAAGCGCAAGCCCGCCGCCAAGCGCAAGACCAGGGCCAAGGCTGGCAAGTAAGGGCAGCACAGTCGAGGTCGACGGTCGCGAGCTGTCGCTGACCAACCTCGACAAGATCCTCTATCCCTCCACGGGGACCACCAAGGGCGAGGTGATCGACTACTACGCGCGGATCGCCGATCTCATGGTGCCGCACCTGCGAGGGCGCCCGATCACGCTGCGCCGTTTCCCAAACGGGGTCGGCGACGCGCGCTCCTTCTTCGAGAAACGCTGTCCCGAGCACCGCCCCAAGTGGGTGAAGACGACCGAGATCTACGTCAGCGCCCGGGCGGGCAAGATCCCCTTCTGCCGCTGCGAGGATCGGCCGACGCTGACCTGGATGGCGCAGCTCGCGGCGCTGGAGCTCCACCCCTCCCTGTCCTTGGTGCGCGCGATCAAACGCCCGACGATCCTCGCCTTCGACCTCGATCCGGGCCCGCCGGCGGCGCTGCTGGATTGCTGCCGCGTCGCCCTGCGGGTGCGAGACCTGTTCGGGGCGCTGGGGCTCGAATGCTTCCCCAAGACCTCCGGGGGCAAGGGCATGCAGGTCTATGTGCCACTCAACAACCCGAAGGCGACCTACGACCAGACCAAGCCCTTCTCGCAGGCCGTGGCCCAGCTACTGGAAAAGCAGACCCCCGGTGAGGTGGTCTCGCAGATGAAAAAGGAGCTGCGCAGAGGCAAGGTGTTCGTCGACTGGAGCCAGAACGACGAGCACAAGACGACGATCGCCGTCTATTCGCTGCGAGCCCGCGACCAGCCGACGGTCTCGACGCCCCTGGAGTGGAAGGAGGTCGAGAAGGCACTGCGCAGAAAGGACGCCGAGCCGCTTCGCTTCGACTTCACCGCGTTGCTGAAACGGGTGGCCAGGAAGGGTGACCTCTTCGCTCCGGTCCTCCAGCTCGAGCAGACGCTGCCGAAGCTCGACGGGCTCGCCAAGGCGGCGGGCTAGACCGGCTGGCGGACGACCGGGTTGCGCGCAGCCTTGACCTCATCGAGGCGGCGCACCGGCGTCGTGTAGGGCGCGTTGCGGGCGATTTCCGGGTCCTGCTCGGCTTCGGTGAGGATCTGCTCGATCGCCTCGGCGAATGAGTCGAGGGTCTCGCGGGTCTCGGTCTCGGTCGGTTCGATCATCAGCGCCTCCTCGACCAGCAACGGGAAGTAGACGGTCGGCGGGTGCATGCCGAAGTCGAGCAGGCGCTTGGCGATGTCAAGGGTGTTGATGCCGAGCTGCTTCGAGGCCGGGGCCCCGGAGAGGACGAACTCGTGCATGCAGCGGCGCTCAAAGGCGACCGGCAGGTATTTGCCGGCCAGGCCCCCGGCCAGCCTTGCCATCAGGTAGTTGGCATTGAGGACCGCGGTCTCGGAGGCTTCGGTCAGCCCGTCGCCGCCGAGGCTGAGGATGTAGGCGTAGGAGCGAACGAAGACGCCGAAGTTGCCCGCGAAGCCGCGCAGGCGCCCGATCGACTTATCCCCCCCTGTACTTAGGTCGAAGCTCGGGCCGGCGCCATTGGTGGACTCGGTCCGGGTTATCCGCGGCACGGGCAGGAAGGGCTCGATGCGATCGGAAACGGCGATCGGGCCGGCCCCCGGTCCCCCGCCCCCGTGCGGCTGGGAGAAGGACTTGTGCAGGTTGACGTGGACGATGTCGAAGCCCATGTCGCCCGGGCGCGAGTGGCCCATGATCGCGTTCAGGTTGGCACCGTCGTAATAGAGGGTGCCGCCGACACCGTGCACGATTTCAGCGATCTGCTCGATGTTGGGGTCAAACAGCCCGAGAGTGTTGGGGTTGGTCAGCATCAGGCATGCGACCGCCTCGTCCGACTTGGCTCTCAGGTCATCGATATCGACGCCGCCGTCGGCGTTGGTGGCGACTTTGACGGCCTCGTAACCGGCCATCGTCACGGTCGCGGGGTTGGTGCCGTGGGCGGTGTCGGGGGTCAGGACCTTGCTCCGCTGCTCGCCGCGGGCGCCATGGTAGGCGCGGGTCAGCAGCAGCCCGGCGAGCTCGCCGTGGGAGCCGGCCGAGGGCTGAAGCGAGACGTGCGGAAGGCCGCAGATTTCCGATAGCGCCCGCTCGAGGTTCCACATCAGCTCGAGCGCGCCCTGGGCGCGCTTGGGTGCCTGGGCGGGGTGCAAACGGGCGTGGCCGGGGAGCGCCGCGACACGCTCGTTGAGCCGCGGGTTGTGCTTCATCGTGCACGAACCGAGCGGATAGAAGCCCGAGTCGAGGTCGAAGTTGCGCCGCGAGATGCGGTTGTAGTGGCGGACGATCTCGGGCTCGGAAATCTCGGGGAGCTGGGCGGGCTTCTCGCGCAGCAGGTTGGAGGGGATCAGCTTCGCCAGCGCTGTCTCGGGCACGTCGGTGACCGGGATCTGCGCGGCGCGGCGGCCCTCCACCGACTTCTCGTAGATCGTCGTCGCCGGGTCGCGTTGCATCGGAGTCTCCTTGTTCATCTACCGGCCACCTCCTCCGACATCCCGCCGGCAGCGCCTTGGGCGCTGCCGGGTGCGCCTATCGAGGCTCTGGCCTCCGTGATCGACTCGCTCAAGACCTCGGCGAAGCGATCGATGTCGTTCTTGGAGCGGCGCTCGGTGATCGCCACCAGCAGGCCGTCGGGGTGCTCGGGGTAGTCGCTCCCCAGCGCGTAGCCGGCGCCGAAGCCGCGCTCGGCGCATCTGTCGAGGACCGCTTCGACGGGGGCGTGGAGCTCGAGTGCGAACTCGCGCACCACCGGCGCTTCGTGCAGCAGCTCGATGCCCTCGATCTGGGCCAGGCGTTCGCGCGCGTAGGCGGTGCGGCGAACCAGCAGCTCGCCCAGCTCGCGGAAGCCCTCCTTTCCGAGCCAGCTCAGGTAGATCGTCCCGGCGAGCGCATTCAGCGCCTGCGCGGTACAGATGTTGTGGGTTGCCCTCTCGCGGCGGATGTGCTGCTCGCGGGTCTGCAGCGTCAGCACGAAGCCGCGCCTGCCGTCGACATCGGTGGTCTCACCGGCGATGCGGCCGGGCATGCGGCGAATGTGCTCCTGGGAGGCGGCGAAGAAGCCGAAGGAGGGCCCGCCGAAGTCGAGACGGTTGCCGAGGGGCTGGCCCTCACCGACGGCGATGTCGGCGCCGCACTCGCCCGGGGGCTTCAGCACCGAGAGGGCGATCGGGTCGCAGGCGACTATCAACAGCGCGCCGCGCTCCTTGGCGACAGCGGCGAGGGCCTCGACGTCCTCGACCGCACCCAGGAAGTTGGGAGACTGGATGAAGACCGCCGCGGTGTCATCGTCGATCGACTCGGCCATGGCCGAGGCCGGGGTGATGCCCCCGCGGATCCCGACCTCGCGCAGGGTCGAGCCGTAGCCCTCCCCGTAGGTGCCGAGCGCGGCCCGGCTGTGTGGATGTAACCCGCGCGAGGCGACTAGTCCGCTGCGCTTGGTCGCCGCCAGCGCCAGGTAGGCGGCGGAGGCGACCGACGAAGGACCTTCGTAGAGGCCGGCGTTGGAAACCGGCAGCCCGGTCAGCTCGGAGATTGCGGTCTGGAATTCGAACATCGCCTGCAAGCCCCCCTGGGAGATCTCGGGCTGGTAGGGCGTGTACGGGGTCAGGAATTCCGAGCGCGAGATGATCGCGTCGACCAGCGCCGGGACGTAGTGGTCATACATCCCGGCACCGAGAAACGAGACCTCGCTCTCGGCATCAACGTTGCGGGCGGCGAGGCCGCTCAGCCGCTCGTAGACCTCATGCTCGGAGAGTCCGTCCTCGAGGGCCAGGGGACGGTCGAACCGCACGCCCGCCGGCAGTTCCTCGAACAGGTCCGCCACCGAGCCCGCGCCGACCAAATCGAGCATCGCCGCCCGATCGGCATCTGTGGCTGAGGTGTAGCGGGTCACCCCACGGAGGCTAGATGACGGCCTAGTCGGCCTGGTCGCCGCTCTCCTCGAGCATCTTCTTGTACGCCGCAGCGTCCATCAGCTGCTCGGTCTCGGAGGGATCGCTGAGCTTCACCTTGACCAGCCAGCCCCCCTCGTAGGGATCCTCGTTGATCGATTCGGGGTTCTCGCCGACCGTGTCGTTTACCTCGGTCACCTCGCCCGAGAGCGGCGCATAGACCTCCGAGGAGGCCTTGGTCGAGTCGATGTCGGCGTAGGAGGAGTCCTTTTTGATTAGGTCGCCGACCTCGGGCGGGTCGAAGAAAACAACGCCGCCGAGGGCCTCCTGGGCGTACCAGGTGATGCCGAAGGTGGCGTTGTCCCCCTCCACCCGCGCCCAGTCGTGCTCGGGGTGGTAGAGCAGGTCCTCGGGATAGGTCTCTTCGCTCAAGCGTGCTCCTTTTGGGCGGGGCCGGCCTACGCGGCCGAGCCGTCTTTGTAGAGGGGGCTGGTCTCGATCCTTGCCGGCCGAAGCTTGCCACGAATGTCGATCTCGATTTCCAGGGAGGGGGCGCTGTGGGCGGAAGCGACATAGGCGAGGCCGATGCCCTGCTCCAGCGACGGTGAGAAGGTACCGCTGGTGACCAGACCTTCCGGAGCGTCCTCGATCACCAGGCGGTTGCCCTGCCGGGGCACACCGCGCTCGCCCAGGACAAAGGGCACCAGCTGCTCCTCGGCACCGTCGGCGCGACGGGAAGCGAGGGCCTCGGAGCCGACGAAGCCGGTCCCCTCCTTACAGCACCAGCCCAGGCCGGCCTCGATCGGGGTGCGCTCGACGCTCAGCTCGTTGCCGTAGAGGCAGTAACAGACCTCGAGGCGCAGGGTGTCACGGGCGCCTAGGCCGGCCGGCGTCACCCCGGCAGCCAACA
>JBHEMJ010000011.1:0-50989 GCA_046262655.1 Solirubrobacterales bacterium
CGGCATTGTGCCCGGGGACGCCCGGACGAAGGCGCAGACCTGCTCGCCCCACTTCTCGTCAGGGATCCCCACCACCGCCACGTCGCCAACCGCTGAGTGGGTGAACAGTCTCTGCTCGATCTCGCGCGGGAAGATGTTCTCGCCGCCGCGGATGATCATGTCCTTCAGCCGCCCCTCGATGCGGCAGTAGCCGCGATCATCCATCGACGCGAGGTCGCCGGTGTGGAGCCATCCGCCACCGTCGATTGCAGCGGCGGTCGCGTCGGGCATGTGGGAGTAGCCGCGCATCACCAGATACCCCCGTGTGCACAGCTCACCGACGACGCCGCAGGGGACCGTCTCGCCGGAGGCGGGGTCGACGATCCGGACCTCGGTCTGCGGGAGCGGGCGGCCGATTGTGGTGGCACGATCTTCGAAGCTGTCGTCGAGGCGGCCCTGGGTGATCACCGGCGAGCTCTCGGTCTGGCCGTAGATGATCGAGAAGCGCACGCCGAGCCGGTCCTCTATGCGCTTGACCAAGTCGGGCGCCACGAGCGCGCCACCCGAGAGCGCCGCGCGCACCGATGAGAGGTCGCGTGTGTCGAACCCGGGGTCCTCGGTCAGGGCGATCAGAACGGTAGGAACGCCCGCGAGCGCGGCAGCTCGCTCCGCCTCGACGAGATCGAGCATCAGGCCGGGCTCGAACGCGAGGACCGGGACGTGCGCGAGCTGGTGCGAGACGCAGCCCAGCACTCCGAGGCCACAGCCGGCGGTGTGGAACAACGGGAACGGGTTCACGTAGGCCTCACCCGGCGCGAACTCGAAGCGGCCGAGCGTCATCCGGGCGTTGTTCGTCAACCCGCGGTGATGCAGGAGCGCACCCTTGGGAAAACCGGTCGTGCCCGACGTGTACTGGATCTGAACCGGGTCGTCCGGATCCACGTCGGGGAGTGGCTCCGTCGGCGCGCCGGACTCCAGAAACGCGTCGAAGTCGGTGAAGGCGATCGCCTCGCGGAGCCCGGGGAGCTCGCTTCGGACGGTCTCGAGCGATTGCGCCATCGGATTGCCGCGGAACTCGGGTAGCAGGAAAATCCCGGCCGAGCCGGATTGCTCCAGGACGTATTTGAGCTCGGCCGGCTTGTACGCTGGGTTGACCGTCACCAGGGTCAGCCCAGCCAGTGCCGCGCCGAACTCCACCACCTCCCACTCCGGGATGTTGGGGGCCCACACGGCGACGTGCTCGCCAGCTGCGAAGCGTCCGAGCAGCGCGCGAGCACAACGTTCGGCGTCCTGGAGCAGGTCGCCATACGTCCAGCGCCGGCGCTGGGCCGGATCGGGGTGCCCGCCGATGAGCGCGGGCTGATCGGGCACGGTCTCCGCCGCGTCGCGCAGGATCCCCCCGACCGTCGTGTCGAGCACCCGCTCGCTCTGCTCTGCGGGGTAGTACGACTCGTCCAGTGTCGAGGTCGCTACGGGCACCTTGTCTTTCCTCCTGGTCCGCACACTATCTCCGCGCCGGCCCCCTGTCGAGCATCTCAAGCTTGGGTCCGAGATTCTCCCAACGCCAAGCGCGTGAATGCTTGCTTGCTGCGATGGAGCCAGCCGGGCTCGAACCGGCGACCTTCGCGTTGCAAACGCGACGCTCTTCCAACTGAGCTATGGCCCCGCCGGGCTCAGGATAGACCGCACCATTGAAGCTCGCCCCGGATAGCCCGCGTGTGGGAGGATGCGGTCGCGTGAGATCCACTTCCTAGGAGGAGAGATGGCGACGAAGACCGAAAAGCAGCCGGTCGGTGAGCGGTCTGGGACTGACAAGTCGCCGGAGGCCACGGACAATGCAAAGAAGACGGCGGAGGCGGGAGGAGGGCGCAAGCCGGGCCAACGAGCCGAGGTCTCCAACCTCGACATCGTCCGCCACTACTTCGACCACGCGGTCGAGCGCCTGCAGTTGCCCGAGGACATGCGGACGGTTTTCTGGAGTCCCTACCGCGAGGTCACCGTGCAGATCCCCGTCAAGCTCAGCGACGGCAAGGTCCATACCTACTCCGGCTACCGGATCCAGCACAACGGCGCCCGAGGGCCGTACAAGGGGGGTGTCCGCTTCCACCCCGAGGTGGACATCGACGAGGTGCGGGCGCTGGCCTCGCTGATGACCTGGAAGACCGCGGTGGCCGGCGTCCCCTACGGAGGCGCCAAGGGGGGTGTCAACTGCCCGGCCGCCGATCTGGAGACCTCAGAACTGCAGGCGATCACCCGCTCCTTCCTCGACAAGATCGAGAAAGTACTGGGCCCGAACCGGGACATCCCGGCCCCCGACGTCAACACCAACGCGCAGACGATGGCCTGGCTGATGGACCAGTACGGCAAGCTGCACGGCCACACACCGGCGATCTGCACCGGCAAGCCGATCGCCCTCGAGGGCTCCTACGGCCGTGAGGCAGCCACCGGCCGCGGCTGCGTGTTCATGTACCGCGAGGCGGCCCCGCAGATCGGCCTCTCCCCCGCTGAGACGACTTTTGTGGTCCAGGGATACGGCAACGTCGGCTCCTGGGCGGCTCGGATCATGCAGCAACTCGGCTGCAAGATGATCGGCGTCTCCGACGCCAGCGGGGCGATCCGCAGCGAGGAGGGGATCGATGCCGAGAAGCTCAGCGACTTGCTCAAGTCCGGCGGCAAGCTGACCGAATTCGAGGGCGCCGAGCAGATACCCGCCGATGATCTGTTCAAGATCGAATGCGACGTGCTGATACCGGCGGCGCTGGGCGGAATGATCCACGAGGGAAATGCCGACGAGATCAACTGCCGGATGCTGATCGAGGGCGCCAACAGTCCGACCACCCCGGCCGCCGACGACATCCTCGACCAGAAGGGTGTGTACGTGATCCCCGACGTGATGGCAAACGCCGGCGGCGTGGTCTGCTCCTACTTTGAGTGGGTGCAGAACATGCAGCACATGCGCTGGACCGAGCGCGAGGTCAACGACAAGCTCGGCACGATCATGCGCCGTGCCTACCGCGACGTCTCAGGACGCGCCAAAGAGGAGAAGATCAACCTGCGCCACGCGGCCTACCTGGTCGGGATCGAGCGGGTGGTCGAGGCCGCCAAGACCCGCGGCTACGTCTAAGCCGCGTCCTATTCGAAGTCGAAGTCCTTCGGCGGGCGCTGCTCGAACCACAAGTCCTCGTCCTTGCCCTCGTCGCCCTCGAGGAACTCTGGCGTCTCCTCGAGCAGGTCCGCGGACCCGGAATCAGGCGGGTCCGTTTGGTCGGCGACGGGATACTGCTCGGTCGCGTCGATCGCCTCACGTTCGCTGGTGTCGGCGGTGACGGCCCCCGGGCCGGAGTCCGCGTCTGCATCGTCATCCACATCGTCAGCCATGCCGGGAGCCGGGGCGCCATCGGCGGGGCCCAGGTCGGCGAAGGCGTCATCGTCGCCGGCGTTGAGATCTTCGAATTCCGCGAAGTCTTCCTCAACCGAGACCTCCGGCGGCGGAGGCGGCGAGTCCGACTCGAAGTCGTAGAGAGCGGGTCCACTGGCAGCGTCAGGAGATGAGCCCGCCGGGGCGGGCGGCTCATCGGCGGGCGGCTCTTCCACCGGGGGCTCCTCCGCCGGGGGCTCCTCGACCGGGGGCGGTTCGAACGCAGGCGTTTCGCCCGGCGAAGCGGGCTCGGATCGGGTGGCGTCTATCTTCTCCGGGGGCGGCTCGGGCGGCGGGTGCTCCTCGGTCGGCATCTGGACGACCGAGTCAGGGTGATCGGCGTTCGGCGGTGGTGGCGGCGGAATTGGGGAGCTGGCCGGTCCGGGTTCGGGGGACGGCTCCCCGTCCGCCGGGGCGGTCTCCGGCGGCGGCGGAGCCTGGTCGGTGGGTGCATCGGCCTCGACCTCCGAGGGACTCTGCTCGGATGCCGCCGGCTGGGGCGCCTCGGGCAGGGATTCGGTGGGGGTACCTTCTTCATTCGGCTCAGGCGAAGTGTCGGTGGCACCCTGCTCGCCGCCGCGCAGGAGCTGGTCGGCGGCACTGAAGGGATCGGCCGGCCTCTCGCCGGTGCCAAACGCCTCTTCCTCGAGTTGCTTGACCTCAGCGTCGCGCGCGCCATGGCGCCGCTTCAGCTCGAGGTGCTCACGGATTGCGTCGTCGAGTTCGCTCATCTGACTGCCTCGCGGCGGTGGTTCAGGCATAAAGCGGTGGTTCAGGCATAAAGAGTAGGTGGTCTGGTGCACGAAGTCGGGTGCGGCCACCCACTCTTTCGGCGTCTCGGCGGCGGTCCCTACCTGCTCTTTCGGCGATCTCCCTTGCGCCTGCCTGTCGCCCGCTTGCCGACGCTCGCTTTGCGGACCTGATTCTTGCCCGCATGCTTGGCCTCGTAGAGTGCCTTGTCCGCAGCAGCGATCAGCCCGTCGACATCGGTGACCTTGCCGTCTAAGCCGGCGACCCCGATGCTGACCGTGACGCCCACGCTGCCGGTCCCGGAGCGCATCGGTATCTCGGAGTCCTCGATCCGGGTCCGAATTCGCTCCGCCACCTCGGCCGCCCCCTGCGGAGCAGTCTCGGGGAGGGCCACGGCCAGTTCCTCGCCCCCATAGCGAGCCGGCTCGTCGACCTCGCGGACCTCCTCGCGCATGACGCCGGAGACGACCCGAAGGACGTCGTCACCCTGCAGGTGCCCGTGGGTGTCATTGACCTTCTTAAAGTCGTCAAAGTCGAGCATCAGCAGAGCGAGGTCGTGGCCGAATCGCCTGGCGCGCTCGGTCTCCTTGGTCAGCAGTTCCCGGAAACGGCGCTGGTTGGAGAGGCCGGTGAGCTCATCGGTGACGGCCTGCTGGGAAGTGAGCTCATACAGGGTGTGCAGTGTGCGGGCCAGGAAGAATGCGAAGGCCACCGCCGCTGCCAGCAGCAGCGCCAGCAGCAGCGCCACGCCGGTGTTGATGGTGGACCCCCCGACCTCGGTGGGCCCGAACAGGACAAGCTGGTCACCGTCGGTGAGCTCCACCGAGCGAGCGCGCTGATCGTCGCCGCCGATCGAGATGTCATTGGTGTCCCCGGGCGCCGGTACCTGATCGGCCGAGATCTCGAGGGTGCCAGCCAGCTTCCGCCCGTCGCGGACCACCACCGCCTCGCGGCCGGTCAGCCGCGCCAGCCGTTGAACGAAGCCCGTGGCGGTCGAGGTCGAAACCGCCAGGGTGCCGAGCAGCTGTTGGGTGCCCGGCTCGTGCAACTCGACTCGGGCGAACTCGATGGCGCTCGGATCGCCCGCCCGCGCCAGCTGGCCGGCCGTCGGGCCCTCGAGAATCACCGCCACGACTTCCGGTTTGGCGGCGAGACCAGCGGCGACCGATCGCAGGGCCGGCGCGCGCACACCGCGCAACGCGTGGGCAAGACCCGGGTCACTTGCGAATCGTGAGGCCAGCTGCTGGGCGACCGCGGTCTGCTCGTCGGCGAGGGCGAGCGCAGTGTCGAGGCCCGCCGCGAGCTGGGCGTCCGCTTTGCCGGTGCGGGATTCCGAAGTCACCTGCAGCAGCAGGCCGCCGACTGCCAGCATCGGCAACATCACAATCAGCAGAAAAAACAGGATCAGCCGTCGTCCGAAGCTCAAGCTGTGGACAGTATCCTCCCTGTCCCTCGGGGCTATAGCTCAGTTGGAAGAGCGCCTGGATCGCACCCAGGAGGTCGGGGGTTCGAGTCCCCCTAGCTCCATCCCCGATACGCCGAGAGGCGCCAATTTTCGTTTCCCTTCGTGCGTTCTCATTCCGGCTCCAGGAAATCGCTCAACATCGCCGCCAGCGGACCGGGACTGTCGACCTGGGCGAAGTGAGAGCTGTCCTCGAGCCAGCGAAGCTCCGCGTCGGGAATCAGGCCGTGCAGCTTCGGGCCATTCTCGGGTGCCACCACCGGATCCTCTCGCGCGTAGACGAGCTTCAGTGGGACCGGGAATCGCTGGCCGCGCTGGTGGCGTCGCTCGAGCTCGCCGACGTAGAGAGCCATCTCCCGCGGGTCGAGCGCGTCGGTGAGATATCGGATGAAGGACTCCGCGCCGGCCGCAGTCGCCAACGGCTCCCCATACGTGCGCGCCTCCTCCAACGATTTCAGGGTCTCATCGTGGTAATGGACGTTGCGGTGGGCCCACCTGAGGGGATCGCGGCGCAACGCGCGGGAGAGCGCCCAGGCTGCGCCGCGAGCCTTCAGGGCGAGGTGGAGCGCCCGCAATCGTAGTTGCGGGACGGCCGGGGGATGGATGGCGACCACGCGGCTGAAGCTCTGCGGCTGACGAAGCGCGCGCTGCATGCATAGATAGCCGCCCAGCGAGTTGCCGACGACTGCGCAACCGGTGATTCCGAGGCGCTGCTGCAGATCACCGATGAAGCTGCCGAGGGCCGCCGCCGAGTGACGGCGCTCGGGACGCGCCTCGCTGCGTCCGCAGCCGGGCAGATCGGGCGCGTATACGCGGTAACCCGAGCCGAGCGGCTCGAGCAGGTAGCGCCACGAATAGCTCGAGGTCATCAGGCCGTGCACCAAAAGCACCGGGGGGGCCGTCTGGCGACCATGGGTGACGACCCGTGTGCGGAGCGCGCCGAACGCCTCCGAATCGACCACCACGTCTTCACTGGAGGCATCGTGGTAGCCGTGGGGCACACGAGGACGCTCGGGAAGGGCATCGAACGGCAGGCGGCGAAACGGCGCGCTGGAGGAAAGCCGCCTGGACGCCATCGCGGCTGGCACCATACAAGTCGAGGTCGTGATGACCGGTTCGGATGAAAGAGAGGGAGTATCGAGATGACGGCTGACCAGGATCTGCGCGAGAAGCGCGAGGCACTCGTGCGCGAGCACATGGAATCCGAGAACGACCACGAGTTCGATGTGACGTTGGGGACCTTCGGTCACCCCCGCTACGAGATCGTGCCGACCGGCGACGTCTTCGACGGCGAGGAGGAGGTGCGCCGGTACTTCGAGGACACCCGGACCGCCTTCCCCGATCAGCGCAACGAGCTGATCGCCCTGCACCACACCGACGCCGGGGTGATCGTCGAATTCGATCTGATGGGCACCCACAAGGGTCCTCTGCGCGGTATTCCGGCAACCGGCAAGGAATTCAGCTGCCGCACGGTGGCCTTCTTCCTGTTCGAGGGCGATCAGCTCGTCTGCGAGCGGGTCTATTTCGATGCCGCGACCATTCTCAGCCAGCTCGGCCTGGTTCAGCCCGCCCCGGCGCTCCAGGACAGGTGAAGCGGCTGGCGACGGCGCCAAGAACCGTTCACACGGGCGTGCGGCGATTGCCTGGGTGACCGGCCGCCCTACCATTGGCAGATGCGGATTGACGAGATCCTCGCCCGGCCGGAGCCGTGCTTCTCGGTCGAGTTCTTCCCCCCGAAGACCGAGGAGGGACGGGCGACGCTGTTCGAGACGGTCGAGGTGCTTGGCGAGCTCGATCCCGCCTACTTCTCGGTCACCTATGGCGCCGGCGGGACCACCCGCGAGGGCACGGTGGAGACCGCCCGGACGATCCGCGACGGCTACGGGGTCGAGGCAATGGCCCACCTGAGCTGCGTCGGCGAGACCGTCGACGGGCTGCGCGGCTTCCTCGACACGGTCTCGGAGGCCGGCATCGGCAACGTGCTTGCGCTCCGTGGCGACCCGCCGGCCGGGGAGGGAGCCTTCGAGCCGCATCCGGAGGGTCTCGCCAGCGCCGCCGAGCTGGCGGCGCTGATCGGCCGCGAGTATCCCCAGATGGCGATCGGAGCCTCCAGCCATCCCGAGGTGCATCCCGAGGCGGCCGACCTCGACGCCGACCTCGCCTACCTGAAGACCAAGGTCGGGGCGGGTGCAAGCTTTCTGATCACCCAGCTGTTCTTCGACAACCGCGATTACTTTGCGTTCGTGACGGCCGCTCGCGCGGCCGGCATCGAGGTGCCGATAATTGCCGGCCTCATGCCGATCACCAGCTACGAGCAGATCGTCCGCTTCTGCAAGATCTGCCAGGCGACGATCCCAGCGCCCTTGGCCGCCGCGATGGAGGCGCTGGGTGGCGACAAGACCGCCGAGTTCGAGCTGGGTGTCGCCTGGGCCGCGGCGCAGTCGGCCGAGCTGATGCGCGGCGGTGCGCCGGGAATCCATTTCTACGCGCTGAACCGCTACCCCGCCACGCGCGCTGTCCTGTCGATGCTGAGGGCGACCCGGCCCTGGAAGCAGGCGGAGGCCCTTAATCAGGCGGCGGCGCCCGCCTCTTGAGGCGCCTAGACTGACGGCGGTGCCCGAGTTCACCCACAGGTGGCGGCAGATCGTCTACGAGGAATACGGCTCGGGCGACCGTCCGATCGTCCTCGTCCATGGCCTGTTGATGAACCGGCGCATGTTCGACCGGCTGGCGCCGGCGCTGGCCGAGCGCGGCAACCGCGTGATCACCATCGATCTCCTGGGCCATGGACGCTCAGACCGCCCCCCCGAAATGGTCAACTACTCGATGACCCGGTTCGCCGAGCAAGTGGTGGCTCTACTCGACCACCTCGGAATTGGGCGGGCCGTCGTCGGGGGCACATCACTCGGCGCCAACGTCGCCCTGGAGACGGTCCACGCCCATCCCGATCGCGTCGAGGCGATCTTCTGCGAGATGCCGGTGCTCGACAACGCGTTGATTGCCTGTGGGGCGATCTTCACTCCGCTGATGATCGGCATGCGCCTCGGCACGCCGCTGCTGCGCCCGCTCGCGGCGGTGGTGCAGAAGGTCCCCCGCTCCAATCAGCTGCTCGACATCGGCCTCGACTGGATCCGGCAGGATCCCGAGCCTTCGGTTTCGGTGCTCGAGGGCCTGTTCCTGGGGCGGATCGCCCCGAACCACGACGAGCGCGTGCTGATCAAGCAACCGGCTTTGGTGATCGGCCACCAAGGCGACCCCCTGCACCCCTTCTCGGACTCAGGCATGCTCGCCGACGAACTACCCAACTCGCGTGTGGTCACCGCACGTACGATCATGGAGTGGCGGCTGCGACCGGAACGCCTCGACGAGGAGCTCGCGGCCTTCCTCGAGGAGGTCTGGGGTCCCCGCAAGGAAGCGTTCGACAGCGTGCGGCGCAACGGGGTCGGTGGCGAGGGGGGCGACGCGGACCAGGCACTCGGGGCCGAAGCCGGCGAAACGGGCTGAGCGGGCTTGCAGAGGCCACCCTTTCGCTAGGCTCGCGAATCCCGAATGGCTAGCAGACAGGAAGAGAAAGAGCGCCTGCGCGCTCAGCGGCTCGCCGCCGAGGCCTCGCGGGCGGGCAGCGAGCGGCGGCGTCTGATCCTCGGATACGTGGTCGCCGGCGTGCTCACGGCAGCCGTGGTTGCCGGACTGGTCGCGGTGATCCTTTCCGGAGGTGGTGGCGACAACAACGTCAACGGCTTCGATGCCTGCAGCGAGGGCCACTTCCAGCTGGCCGCCGGCACACCGCCGGACGGTGCCAAGGCCGACTGCCGGGTCGGCACCAAGCCGCCGGCGATCCAGGTCGGTGACCTCCAGCAGGCTGCCAAGGAGGCGGGTTGCGAGTTGAAGCTGGACCTGCCCGACGAGGGCAACCATCACATCCAGCCCACCGAGCCGACCCCCGCCTACAAGACCAGCCCGCCGACGTCGGGCAACCACATCACCACGCCCCTGCAGCAACCCGACGGCGCCTACACGACCGAGGCGCCCGAGCAGTACTTCGTCCACTCGCTCGAGCACGGCCGGGTCGAGTTCCAGTACAGCCCGAAGCTGCCCACCGACCAGCAGCTGGCGATCAAGGGCGTCTTCGACGAAGACCCCCACGCCGTGCTGCTGTTCCCCAACACGCAGATGCCCTACGCCGTGGCGGCCACCGCATGGACGCAGCTGGTCGGCTGCCCGAACTACAGCCCCGCGGTGATCGATGTATTGCGGGACTTCCGCGACACCTATCGAGGCGCGGGCCCCGAGACGCAGGTTCCAGTCGACCTCGGGTAGCGGACCCGGCGGCTGCACCAGCGCCTGCAGCCGGCCGTAACCGAACCCGCCGGCGAAACAGACAGGCCGGTCCCGTGTTGTGGACTACAGATGCCCAGACGCCGGACGATCATCGCCGCGAGCCTGGCGCTGGCAGCCGCCGGGATGGCCTGGGTCGCCGCGCCGGCCCTATCGCTACGCCCCTATCTGCCCCCGGCCAGGGACTTCGGGCAACCCCTGCCCGAGGTGCGCGCGCTCGACCCAGCCGAACGCGCGGTACACACGCCGGCCGGCGGCGAGCACGCCGGGGACCCCGTGCGCTTCATCTCGGCCCAGGCCGAGGCTCCGCACGAGTTCGATCTGGTGGGTCTCGCCGCTGAACGCCGCGAGGTGGAGATCCGGGTGCGCAGCGCCGACGACGGCCAGTGGAGCGCTTGGGAACCGAGCGAGGGCGGCGACCCGATCTACGCTCCGGGCAGCGACGCCGCGCAGGTGCGCGCCCGCGACTTCCACCCCGAGGGCGAGCTGCACTACGTGAACGTCTCGGGCACCGGCGGCGGATTCGGCGAGCGCCTGCTCAGCGCCGCTCGCGGAGGCATCCACGGGGCGTTTCTCAGCGCCGCCCGCTCGGCGCCGGTGCGGCTGCTTTTGCCGGGGACGGCCGAGGCCGCCAGGCCCCCCCAGCCCGACTTCGTCAGCCGCACGGCCTGGGGCGCCGACAGCGCGACCGGCGGCTGCCACCCGCGAACCTCGCCCGTATACGGGAACACGAGAGCAATCGTCGTCCATCACACGGTCAGCACCGTCGATTACACCCCCGAGCAGGCGCCCGGGATCGTGCTCGGTATCTGCCGCTACCACCTCAACGGCAACGGCTGGAACGACATCGGCTACAACGCGCTGGTCGATCGCTTCGGCACCCTCTACGAGGGCCGGGCCGGGGGCATGGCGCTGCCGGTGGTCGGCGCCCATACCGAGGGATACAACTCCCAGACGGCCGGGATCGCCTCGATCGGCGACCACACCCTGGCCCCGTTGACCCCGGAGGCGCAGTGGTCGCTGGTCCGTTACCTGGCCTGGAAGCTGACCGTCTCGAGGGTGGCGCCGCGCGGACTCGCCACGCTGTACTCGGCGGGCGGGGTCACCAACCGAAATCCAGCCGGAGCCTCGGTCGTCGTCGCCAGGATCTTCGGGCACGGGGTGACCAACCTGACCGAGTGCCCGGGGCCGTTATTCGCCTCGGTGATCCCGCAGGTCCGCGCCCAGGTGAGGGCGATGGTCAAGCGCTATGCGCGCGGTAAGCGGGGAAGAAAGAAGGGGCGGAAGAAACATCGGGCGCGCCAGAGGACGGCGTCGTCGGCGCCGAACTGAGCCGCTGATAGGCGGGAGCGTCGAGCACCAGCTCGGTGGTCTGGAAGGGCAGCGTCGTGTTGGCGAAGCCGCGCTTGAAGCGCTCCAAGCCGTCACCGGGGGACAACCCCCCGCCGAGACTGAGCGGCATCTTCAGTTCTTTGGCGAGGCCGATCATCGCCGCGAACAGGCTCTTCATCGGCGAGGCCTCCAGGTGCGCGTCGGCGGTGCCGCCCAGGAAGTAGTGGAGGACACCATCGCTCTCGGCGGCAATGGCGCCGGCGGCGGGCTCCCCATCGGGTGCGTGGCAGAGGAGCAGGGTCGTCGTCGTCGAGGCGAGCGCGGCTTCGAAATAGGCGGAATCAAAGAAATAGCGCCCGGATGCCCCGGTGCGCCGCATGGTCTCGGTGTAGATGTGCTCGAAGGCGGCGCGCTGGCCGGGCGAGGACCCCGCCCCCTCGATCGACTCGAGCGCGTAGCCGGAGCGCTCGGTGGCGCGGATCTGCTCTCGCAGTCGCGGCCGCACGCCGCTCTTCAGTCCCGGGTCGGCGATCTGCAGAGCACCGCGCTCGCCGGCCGTGGAGAACACCGGCCGCCCGGCGGCCTCGCGGACGAAGACGCTGACCAGGCCGGTCTCCGACCAGTCGACGAGCGCCGGATCGAGCGGATCGCCAGCCAGGGCACCGCCGGGATAGCCATACGGGGAGATGGCATCGTGCTCGTCCTCCGCGCCGGGGATCTCGCGGACCAACAGCGGCAGCGCCGCGGCGACCCCGACGCCGCCGGCGTCGATCAGCAGCGAGTGCGTAGCCGACTCGGCGGCGAGAAACTCGGGGCTGCGGAAGAAATCCGTTGGAGAGGAGGCGGCCTCGCCGCCGTCGTCGACCAGGCGCGCCCTCACCGGTCGGCGGTGGCAGCGCGGAACTCACCGGGCAGCACGCCCCAGATCTCGCAATCGACCAGCTCTCCACGACGGCGGATATGGCTGCGCAGGGTGCCCTCGTGCTTCCAGCCGAGGCTGGCGACTGCCTTCTTGGCTCCCTGGTTGGTGGCCGGGATGCGACCGTAGACCTTGTGCGCGTCGTATTCGTCGAAGGCCTTGGCGATCGTCAGCCGCTCGGCCTCACGGCCCAGCCCCATGCCGCGGGCGGCATCGGCGCCGAGCACGCAGCCAAGCTCCGGCGGCGTAGAGCTGTTGATGCCGTAGAGCGCCGTGAAGCCGACAGGGTCTTTCTCTCCAGCCATCATGATCGCCCACTTGCGATCCTTGCCGGACTCGTCCATGGCCCGCTCGATCCAGGCCTTCGCGTCCTCCTCGGAGAAGTCGGCGCGAGACTCGTCCATCAAATCACCGGTCGCGTCCGGGTTCGAGAACCACTCGCGCACGGCGGCGGCGTCCTCGGGGCCGAAGCGGCGGAGCGAGATGTCATCGAGCGTGGGCAAGGCCTGGGAAACCCTAGCCCCGCTTCCACGACTCGGGCGGCTCGGAGTCGGCGCCGCCTTCGGCGGTGGCGCCCATCCCCCCGAGGAGAACCCGGGGCGTGCGGGCGAGGATCTGCAGATCGAGGGCCAGCGAGCGGTTGTCGATGTAATAGATGTCGAGCTCGATCCGCTCCTCCCAGGAGATGCCGGCGCGGCCGTTGACCTGCGCCCACCCCGTGATCCCGGGCTTCACCTCGAGGCGCCGGCGCTGATGGGGTGTGTAGAGCTCGACCTGTGCGGCGATCGTAGGACGCGGGCCGACGATCGTCATCTCTCCGCGCAGCACGTTGATCAGATTCGGGAGCTCGTCCAGCGCGGCGCGGCGCAGGAGCCTTCCGATACGCGTAACGCGCGGGTCGCCGGCGGTGACGGCGGTGCCGATACCCACCGGATCCGCGCCCTGGCGCATCGTCCGCAGCTTCAGCATCTGAAACGGCGCGGCGCCGAGGCCGACCCGCTGCTGGCGGTAGAACGGCGAGCCCCGCGACTCCAGCGGGATCGCGATCAAGGTCACCAGCAGCAGGGGCGAGGCGAGGACCAGGCCCAGGGTCGCGGCGACGATGTCGAACAGCCTTCTCATGGCGAAATTTCCCGTCTCATCGGGCTCCCTCCGCCTTCTCCCAGCCCGCCGAGCGCGGGCCGAGGCGGGCCCGGTCCCAAAGGCCGGCGACGATCGAGGCGGTGACCGCTACGTAGTAGCGGGCGATGCGAAATGGTGCGATCGGGATCAGCGGAGCGAGGGCGGCGGCGGCGAGCAGGGCCAGCTGCAGGGCAAGGGCGAGGGCGAAAAGCGGCCCCTCGCCGAGCAGGGCGACGTTGGCCGCCAGCGCGACGAGGTGCAGCAGGGGCGCCGCGTAGCGCAGCAACCGGTGGGAGAAGACCTCAAACGCGTACAGCGGCGAGTAGCCGAGCGGGGAGAGCATGCCGCCGAGCACGACGACGTCCCAGAGCGGCCGCATGATGCGCCGCTTGCGTGCGAACTCGCCGCCGAGCGTCGGCACCATCACCTCGACGGCGACGGCCTCCCGTACATAGACCGAGTAGCGGTGGCGCTTGGCGAGCAGGAACGGAAACGACCCGTCGTGGCTGTGGGCCGAATCGAGGTGAATGTAAGCGTCCCTGCGCGTCATATAGATCGCCCCATTGCCGGCCGTGATCCCGGCCAGCCTGGACTCGAGCTCGCGCAGGGCCAGCTCATAGCGCCAGTAGAGCCCCTCCTGATTGTTCCCCCTCTCGCCGGTCAAACGCAGCTGCCCGCAGGCGTAGGCCACCTCCGGATCGGCGAAGGCCGCGGCCAACTTCGCCATGGCGCCGGGCCGCCAGTCGCTGTTGGCGTCCGAGAACGCGAGCAGCCCGCCGACGGCGCGCTCCACCGCGGCGTTCTGGGCCGCGACCTTGCCGCCCCGCGGCAACTCGAGCACCAGGTCGGCCCCGGCGGCACGGGCCCGCTCCGCCGTGGCGTCGGTGCACCCGTCACAGGCGACGATCACCTCGAGCGACCCCTCCACCTCGCTCCTGGAGGCAACCGCGGCGCTGATCCTTGCGCCGATCACGTCCTCCTCATTGTGGGCGGCGACGATCAACGAGACATCAGCGGGTCCGGGAAGCCCACCCGGATCACGCCCCCACCCGGCAGCCGGTTTCGGACGCCGTTTGACCCGGCGGAGCCGCTTAAACCGAGTCAGCACCCACAGCACCAGCGGATAGCCGGCTTGTGAATAGACGACGAGCCCCAGCGAGCCGAAGAAGAGGATCTCGAGCGCCGTCTTCACGAGGGCTCCAACAGGCGTTCGTAGAGTGCGTAGGTGCGGCGGCCGATGTCGTCCCAGGAGTAGTGATTGGCGGCGGCGGCGGCCGAGGCCGCGGCGAGGCGCTCACGGGCCGCGGGGTCGCCGACGAGCTCGCCCAGCGTGGCCGCGAGGGCGTCCACGTCTCCCGGCGGCACCAGTCGAGCGCCCCCGTGCGCAGCGACCTCAGGAAAGCCACCGACGGCGCTGAGAACCATCGGTTTGCCGAAGGCAAGGCCCGTGTAGAGGACACCCGACTGCTCGACCGTGCGGTAGGGCAAGACCAGCAGGTCAGCGCGACGCATCAGCGCCGGCACCTCGGTGTCCTCGATGAAACGCTCGATGAAACGCACCTTGCCGGGCGCATCGGCCGCCAGCCTGTGCAGGGACTCGGTGTCGAGGTGGGACAGGCCCACGATCCACAGCTCGGCGCCCTCTATGTGCTGGAAGGCCTCGAGTAGGACCTCGATGCCCTTGTAGGCGCGGATCAGGCCGTAGGCGAGGATCACCACCGGCCCTTCGACGGCCGCCAGCTCGGGGGGAAGTGGCTGCTCCTGCTTTTGCTTGGTCAGGTAGTCGAACGCACCGTGAGGGATCACCTCGACCAGGCCCTCGCGGACTCCGAACTCATCCTCGACCCGGCGCCGGCCGGACTCGGAGTGCATGACCACGGCGTCGAAGCTCTCGAGGCGCTTGCGGACATCGACGGCCTGACGGCGACCCGGGGACTCGGGCAGAAAGTGATGAAGGGTGAAGACCCGTGGACGCTTCGGAGCCAGCAGGCGCCGGTCGAGCATCGGCACCGGCAGCCACTGCCAGTGCACCACGTCGGCCTGCTCGGCGTGGGAGCGGTAGCGGCGCATGTCGCGCACGTGCTCGGCCAGCTTGTAGGCGCGGCGCCCACGCGCCGCCAGGCCGCGCCTCGCGCTGCCCGAGTAGAAGGCCTCGTTCACCCGGTAACCCTCCTCGCCCGGCACCGGCCCGTAGAGAAAGTGGCTGGTGACCAGCTCGACCTCGGCCCCAGCCCTGGTCAGGGCCGCACTCAGCGCGTGGTCGTAGGGCGGCGTGAACGCAGGCGGATCGACGAGCTGGACCCGCATGGGGCAGGATTATGAGGGTGCGCCTCTCCTATTGCGTGGTCAACACGGGTGCGCGAGAGCTTCTGCTCAGCTGCCTCGAGGCAATCGAGCGCACGGCCCCGCCTCAGATCGGGCCGGACGAGCGGGAGGTGCTCGTGCTCGACAACGCCTCCGCCGACGGCTCGGTCGCGGCCGTGCGCGAGCACTTTCCCGGCGCGAGGGTGATCGAGCTCTCGCGACGCAGGGGCAAGGCCGAGAACGATTCGACCCTGCTGCGCGAGGCCAGGGGCGAATACTGCCTGCTGCTCAACGAAGACTCGGAGCTGCTCGACGGCGCCGCCGGCTCCCTGGTCGAGACGCTCGACGCAAACCCTTCCGCGGCGGTGGCGGGCCCACTGCTGCTGAACCCCGACGGCTCATCCTCGCCTTGTGCCTGGCGCCTGCCCGGGGCCGGCACCGCGCTGAGCGGGGCGCTGTTCCTGCACCGGGCGCTGAGCGTGCAGAGCGGCGGCGAGGCGATCCGCTCAGTCGGCTGGGTGCAGTCGAGCGCGATGCTGGTCCGCCGCGCCGCCGCCGAGCAGGTGGGCTGGCTCGATCCCCGCTTCTTCGTCTACTCCGACGAGACCGACTTCGAGAAGCGCCTGCGCGACGCCGGCCACGAGATCCTCTACGTCCCCGCCGCGCGGGCCATACACCACGACCAGATGGCCAGCGACGCAACCGGGACCCGGCGACGCATCGTCGAGTTCCACCGCAATCGCGATCTTTATCTGCGCAAGCACCACGGGCACACGAGAGCAGCGCTGCTGCGCCCGCTGCACGCCTTTCCCTACCTGTTGCGGGCCGTGGCCGCGGCGATCCTCCCCGGTCATTCGCCGCGGCGCTATCTCTTTCACGCCCGACGGGCGCTCGCCCCGCGAGCTACTGGAGAAGGAATCCGCGAGGCCGCCGAGGCTTACAACAAGAGGCGGGGCATGTTGAGATGATGACTTCGATGTCCGGTTCAGAGGGGACCCGACCGCCTCAGCCTGGCCTCGACCGGCGCGGGGTGAACGCGGACCGCGTGGTGGTGCTCTTTCATCCCCGTTCGATCCTCACCGCCCTCGGGGTTCTGTTGGGGGTCGTCGTCGCGGTGGAATTCTTCTTCCTCGCCGAGGCGGGACTGACCCTGATCGCGATCGCGCTCTTTCTGGCCCTCGCGCTCAACCCCGCCGTGGAGTTCTTCCAGGGCCACGGACTCGGCCGGGGCTGGGCGGTCGGGGCCGTCTACGCCCTCACTCTGGTGGTTTTCTCGCTGTTGGGAATCGTGTTCATCCCGCCACTGGTCGATCAGATCACCAAGTTCGTCAACGCCCTGCCCGGTCTCGTCGACGACCTGACCAAAGGCCACGGACCGCTGGGATTCCTCGAGCGCAAGTATCAAGTGGTCGAGCGGGTACGAAGCGCCACCACCGGCAAGAATGCCGGCGACCTGCTCGGCGAGGCGGGCTCAGCGTTCAGCGCCATCAAGGGCGTTGCCACCACCGTCGTCGGACTGATCATCATCGCCTTTCTGACCTTCTTCATGCTCCTCGAAGGCCCGGAGTGGCGGCAGCGGTTGATGGAGCTGATTCCCGCCAAGAACCGGCCGGCCGCCGAGCGGATCGGGACCGGCATCTACAAGGCGGTCGGAGGGTTCGTTGCGGGGAACCTGCTCGCCAGCGTGCTGGCGGGTGTGGTGGCCACGATCATCATGCTCGCTACCGGCGTGCCCTACGCGGTTCCACTGGGGCTGTTCGTGGCGATCATCGAGCTCATCCCCTACATCGGGCCGCTCGTGACCACCGTGCTGGTGACCGCCGTCGCCCTCACCCAGGGGCTGGTGACGGCGCTGGTGGTATTCGTCCTGCTCCTCGTCTACCACCTGATCGAGGGGCACACCCTGCGCCCCCTCGTCTATGGCCGGGCCGTCAAGCTCTCGCCTCTCGCCGTGTTGATAGCCATCCTCCTCGGGACCGAGATCGCCGGCATCCTCGGCGCGCTGGCGGCGATCCCGATCGCCGGCTCGATCCAGGTGGTCATCGTCGAGCTGCTCGAGCAGCGCGGCGGCGTCGATACTTCTGCTGCGGCGCGCTAGAGCCGGTCCTCGTCGCGGATCTCGACCTCCAACGCCTCCGGCACGGCACCGCCGCCGGCGCCTGCGCCGGCAGGAATCGGGCTCGCCCGCAGTGATCGCAGCCGCTCTCGCAGCATCGAGGGCCGCAAGTTGCGCGCCAGCGCAACCCGTTCGCCCAAAGAAGGAAAGCGCGTAACCCAGAGCAGCAGCGGGAAGGCGAGCCAGACCAACCCGCGCATGACCAGTCCCCCCAAGCCCTCGTCGGGCAGCAGCATTTCGCCCGGGACCGTCACCGCGGCGGCGATCAGTGCCACCTGGCCGATGCGCCGCCACTGATAGGGCACCGGGAACAGCCGCTGGGTAAGCACGTACATGACGGCGAGAATGACCAGGTAGGAGGCGACCAGGGCGAGCCCGGCGCCGACTATCCCCAGCGGTGGGACGAGCGCCAGGTTGAGACCGATGTTGGCGGCCGTGCCGGCGACGGTGGCCGGAAAGCTGAGCTCGGTGCGGTTGGTCCGGCCGATGATCACCACCATCACGAAGTAGAGCGCGTAGAGCATCACCCCGGTCGAGATCAGGCCGACGGCCTCGTGGGCTCCGAAGAACTCCGGCGCAGCTAGGAAGCGGACGATCCAGCGCGAGAACAGCCACATGCCGACGACAACGAAGGTGCAGGCGGCGAGGAACCAGCTGACGATGTCGGCATAGGCCTGGCGTGCCTCCTCGTCGTCGGCGATTGAGTAGGCCAGCGGCGGATACGCGAGCTGGAAGCCCCGAACCAGCACCTGCACTCCTTGGGCGAACTTGACCGCGAGCGCGTACAACCCGGCCTTGCCGAGGCCGATCAGGTGCACGATCAGGATCCGGTCGATGAAGCTCAGCGAGTAGAGGGAGAGCTCGGCCGGCATCATCGGCAGCCCGAATCGGGCCATCCGCCTCAGTAGGGCCGGATCGGGAACCAGCCCGAGGCGGCGGCGCTGGACCACGATCAGTCCCGCCAGGATGACGGCCCCGACGCCGAACTGGCCGATCAGCAACCCGCGTGCCGCTTCGTCTTTGACGACCACCAGCCAGACCGTGACCGGGATCGTGATCAGCACGTTGGCGATCGTGAAGGCGAAGTAGGCCTTGGCCCTCTCGTCCAGCCGATAGAGGGTGAGCATGTAGTCGTAGAGCACGAAGACGCCGACGCCGGCGATCGCGATCCGGGCCAGGCCCGGCTCCGAGGTGTCGAGCAGGGCACGGGAGATCGGCCCGGCGAACGGCATGAGGGCCGCCACGCCGACGACGGAGAGGAGCAGCATCGCGGCGAAGCCGGTGCGCACGATGTCCTCGGGCCTTTCCCTTTCCGCGTAATAGAAGCGCATCACCGCCTCGATCAGCCCCAGCCGAATCGTGATCGCGGCGGCGACGGCCGCGACCGTGAGCACTTCGGCAGCGCCGAAGCCCTCGGGTGAGACGTGCCGCGTGTAGAGCGGCAGAAAGGCGACGGCGAAGAGCTTGGAGAGGACGCTGGAAGCCGTGTAGGCGGCGCCGGTGGTCGCCAGCCGGCGCAGATACCCATTCACCGGTTCCTCCGCCAGGCTCCGCCGGTTCGTAGGCGGTCTCCTGCGATCGGGGTCGGCGGGAGAGGGTGGGAGCCGAGCTGCAGGCTCGGCGTAATACCGATCGCGACGGCCAGCAGGGCCCAGGTAAGCGGGTCGGTGAGGAACCCGGCGTAGCCGATCGTGTGGGCGAAGAGGCCGGCAAAAGCCGCAGTGGCCGCAATCCGGGCGACATCCACCGCCGGCTCCTCGGCTTTGCCTGCGGGGCTGCCGGGAGAGGGCGCATTGCCGACCGGCAGGCCGCTCAGCCCAGGGGCGATGCTCCGTAGTCCGCTGAGCAGCAGCGCGAGGGCCGCAGCGAGAAGCGCCAGGTAGGCGGCGACTCCAACCGCTCCCTGCTCGGCGGCGATCGTGACCGGCTCGGTGTGGGACACCGCCGCCTCGCGCTGGGTGAGCGGATTGCGCTTCTCGAACTCGGCCGCGAACGATCCGGAGCCGAAGCCCGCCAGCGGGCGCTCGCGGGCCAGCTTCAGACCACCGCTGGCCAAGCGACTGCGGCCGCTGGTGGTCTGGTCGAGGGCGTTGCCGGAGCCACCACCGATCTCGATCGTGCCGCTGGAGAAGAACACGACGACGACCGTGGCGGCCAGTGCCAGCACAGCACCCGCAACGACCGTCCAGCGCAAGCTCCAGCGCAACGCGGTCAGCACCACCAGACCGGCCAGCAGGGCGACGAAGCTGGTTTGGGAAAAGGCGAGCGCCAGGCCGGCGAAGATCACCCCGAGCGCCAGAGCGCCGGCGAGAAAGCGCTTTGCGTCCTGTACCCAGAGCAGCGCCGTGGTTCCGACCACCAGGGTCAGGGCCAGGTAGCGGCCGTAGATGTTGGGGTCGTAGAAGAGTGAGTTGACGCGGAAGTTGAGATCGAACTCGTTTGACTCCATCGCCTTGTGGTTCCAGAAGATGTGGTGGCTCAGATGTTGGGCGATGCCGATCGCCGCGAAGCCGACCCCCTCGGCGAGGACGAGGAGTAGCGCTGTGCGCAGCACTCTCGGCGTCCACTCGGCATCGCGCAACAAGGCGAACATCAAGGCGAACGGAACAAAGAAGAAGGCGATGTTCTGGGTGGCCCTCTCGACGTCACTCGAATAGGCGCTCTGCAGGGCGTAGAGGCCGATCGCGGCCGCGAGCGCCAGGCTGAGCCAACGGGCCGGGCCGCAGCGAGTCCCCTCAGGGAGGTCTTCCCCGGCAGCGCCGGCGGTGCGGCGGAACTCGAGCAAGATGCCGGCCGCGATCACCGCGTAGAGCGGCAGCAAAAGGTTGGAGCTCTCGCCGCCGGCTTCGACCGGGATGCGGAACGGCAGCATCGCCAGCAGGCCCAGCGGCAACAGCTGCGGATGACGCCCACCGAGGACCGCGAGCGCGCCGATGCCCAGCAACGCCGCTGCCGCCAGCGCCACCAACTTCAGCGGGCTCTCCCGCACTGCGGCCAGCTGTCCGTCCCAGGCCTGTCCGGCGACCACCGAAAGGGCGAAGGCGAGCGCCGCCGCCATCGCCACGGCGCGCAGGCGCCGGTCGCCGCTGAGGATCGCGACCGCGGCGGCGGCGACGGCGGCGATGCCGCCGATCGTTTGCAGCGCTTCGCTCACTTTGCGCCCGGCGCGAGCAAGGTGATCTGCTCGCTCGGAGTGATGGTGCGGCCCCGGCGCAGCTCCTCTACCCGCAACGTGTATGCGCCGGGCGGGGCAGGGCGGCCGGCGTCGGTGCGCCCGTCCCAGCGGAAGACGGTGATCTGACGGTCGGCGAGCAGCCTGTCGGTGGCCAGCCGGCGTATGGGACGGCCATTCGCATCGATCATCGTCAGGTCGATCTGGTCGGGCCCTTTGACGCGGAAGCTGATCCTGGCCCGGTCATGATGGCCGTCGCCGTCGGGACTGAAAGTGGAGGTCACGTGGATGCTGTCCAGGACCAGGCCCTGGCGCCGGACCCGCTGGTTCGAGTACAGCGCCGCGAAGGTCGCCAGGACAAGCGCCGCGACGAGCAGCGGCGGCGCCCAGCGGCCGGGGCTACGTTCCAGCGCGGTCTTCGCCGACGACAACGGCGACAGTGGAGGGAGTCGAGGCCTTCTTGACCTCGCCGGTCATCGGTTGCACCTGTTTGACCTGGAGGCTGCCGGCGAGCGTCTGCGCGGTGGCCTTCGCTTTCGTATCGCTGGGGTCGAACATCACCGTGGTGATGCTGAAGGGAGACTCGGTGTTGGTCACGTTGCCCAACTTGTAACTACCCGCCTGGCGCACCATCTCGCCGATCTTGGCTGCCAGTCCGGGGACGGGTGTTCCGTTGAGGACGGCGACCTCGACCGGGGGGCCCTGGCCCTGGAGGCTGTTGGCTCCGGTGGCGGTGGTCCCGGAGTCGTCGTTGCCGCCGAGAAGCCGCCCCGCGCCAAACACCACCCCGGCAAGCAGTACGGCCACGCCGAGGCCGACCACGATCATCGCCCGCGGCTCGGGCATCCTGCGCCTGGCGGACAACTCCCCTCCCTCGAGACCGGAGCTGCCGGTCACCGGGCCGCCGCCGCGGCGCTGCTGGAAGCGCTGGCGGCGCTCGGCGGCCGCACGGGCGATCTCCGTCTGCCGCGCGGCCTCGAGCTGGGCCTGTGCCGCGGCGGCCGGGGTGGTCGCGGCGGCCGGGGTGGTCGCGGCGACGGCGGCCTTGCGCTCCTTGGTCGCCGGGGAGGCGGCGGTCTCGGCCGTGTCCTGGCCTCCGACGCCGGCCCGGCTCGTGGCCGCCAGGTCGAGATCGTCGGGTACGAAAGTGGCCTTGTCCTCCAAGTCGCGCACGTGGCGCGCCTGGGCGAAATAGAGAAAGGCCAGAAGGCCCAGGCCCAGGAAAGAGGCCAGGCCGGCGACTGCACCGATCTGCTGAATTGCGTCCTTCATAAGGTTGCTGCGGCGCGGGATGCTAGTGGGTCTTTACAGGTCGGTCGCACCACGCGGGGTATGGAACTCGGGCTCAGCCGTCGAGGGTGACGCCGGCGGCCAGGTTCCTGCGGCGATCGGTGACGACCTGCACGGTCTGCTCGGCGAGCTGGGACTCGTCGCCGTCGCGAACCAGCTTCTCGAGACGCGTGACAGCGCCTTCGACCCACTCGGGATCCAGGGGAGCGCGGCGCACGGCGCGAACGATCTTCTCGGCCGCGGTCGGCTGCGAGCGCTCGTCGGCGCCGAACAGCTCCTCGTGGAGCTTCTCCCCCGGTCGGCGCCCCGTGAACTCGATCGCGATGTCGGTCTCGGGCTCGTAGCCGGCAAGCTTGATCATGTTGTGGGCCAGCTCGACGATCTTCACCGGCTCGCCCATCTCGAGCACGAAGACCTCGCCGGTGCCCGCGCCGAGGTCGCCTGCGCGGATCACCAGTTGGACTGCCTCCGGGATGGTCATGAAATAGCGCGTCATCGCCGCGTCGGTGACCGTGACCGGGCCGCCGCGCTCAATCTGACCCCGGAAGATGGGCACCACGCTGCCCGAGGAGGCGAGCACATTGCCGAAGCGCACGGTCAAGAAGCGGGTCGGGGGGTACTTGCGCCCCGCTGACTCGACGATCCACTCGGCGATCGCCTTGGAAGCCCCCATCACCGTGCGCGGATTGACCGCCTTGTCGGTGGAGACCAGCACGAAGCGCTCGACGCCGGAAGCGGCGGCGGTCTCGGCGGTCACCCGGGTGCCGAGGGCGTTGTTGCGAATCGCCTCCAGCGGGTTGGACTCCATCAGCGGCACGTGCTTGTAGGCCGCGGCGTGGAAGACCACGTCCGGCCTGTAGCGCTGCATCACCTCCAGCATCCGATCGGCCTCCTTGACGTCGGCGAGCACCGCCTCGACACGGGTGAAGTGGCGCTCTTCGATCATCTCGCGCTCGATCTGGAAGAGGTTGTCCTCGGCGTGATCGAGGAGGACCAGCTGGCGTGGACGCACCCGGGCGATCTGGCGGCAGAGCTCCGATCCGATCGATCCGCCCGCGCCGGTGACCAGCACCTTGCGGTCCTCCATGTAGGCACCGACCCGGTCGATCTCCATCAGGATCGGCTCGCGCCCGAGGACGTCCTCGACCTGAACCTCGCGCAACTGGCGGGTCAGCTGCACGCCGCCGCGCAGCAGCTCGAAGACCGTGGGAAGGGTGCGAACGGGGATCTCGCGCTCGCGGCAGGCGGTCACCACGCGGCCGCGCAGCTCGCCCGGGGCCGAGGGTATGGCGATCACGACCTCGGCCGGCTTCGTCTCGTCGAGGATGGCGCCGATCTGGTCGGTTGTGCCGAGGACCTTGAGGCCCAGCATGCCCATCCCACGCTTGCGGGGGTCGTCGTCGACAAATCCGATCGCGGTGGCGCCGAGCTTGGGATTGAGCTGTAGCTCCCGGACCACCATCTGGCCGCCGCTCCCGGCGCCGACGACGAGCACGTCGTGACCGGCTGCCTCGGAGCCCTGGCGAGCGCGGCGCTCAATCACCATCCGCACCAACAGGCGAGCGCCACCGACGAACACCAGGGTGAGCAGGAAGTCCATGACCACGACCGAGCGCGGGATGTCGTCGTGGAACGGCTGGGCGACGGTGAAGCCGACGACGAGAATGCCGGTGGAGACGGCGACCGCCCGCAGCACGACCGCGTAGTCGGGCAGGGTGACGTAGCGCCACCACTTCTCGTAGAGCCCGGAGATCGCGAAGATGATCAGCTTGCCCGCGATCACGAAGCCGATCGAGGCCGTCAGCAGGTCGGTGTAGCGCTGCGGGATTCCCTCGCGGCTGTCGAGAAAGCGCAGACGGAATGCCAGGTAGAAAGCAGCCGCGACCAGGGCAGCGTCAGCGGCCATCTGGAGGATCCGGTGACGGTAGATAGGGTGATTCAGTCGATCCACGCGCGGAGCGAGTCTACCCCTCTAAGCTGTACCGCCCACGCACGGCGGAGTGCCCCGCACCGTGCCTGGCACGAGCTCATGCCCCCTCTCGTATTCGCCTCCCTAACCGAGCCGCTGGTCAACTTCTGCACCGACGTGATCGGCTCGATCGGCTATGCAGGGATCTTCCTGTTGATGGTGCTGGAGAGCGCCTGCGTGCCGATTCCCAGCGAGGCGACGATGCTGTTCGCCGGCTTCAAGGTCCACGACCACGACCTGGTGCTGGTCGGCGTGATCACCGCCGGGGTGCTCGGCAACCTGGTCGGCTCGTGGATCGCCTACGCGGCCGGCTACTACGGCCGCATCGAGCTACTGGAGCGAAATAAGCTGGTTCACGTCAAACCCAAGCACCTGCGGACGGCTGACCGCTGGTTCGATCGCTACGGCTCGGCGACCGTCTTCTTCACCCGCATGCTGCCGGTCATCCGCACCTTCATCTCGCTGCCGGCGGGCATTGCCCGGATGCCGTTCTGGCGCTTCACCTGGCTCACCGTGGCAGGCTGCATCCCCTGGGTCACGGCCCTGGCCGTGATCGGCGTCAAGGTCGGAGATAACTGGAAGGACTGGAAGCACCGCCTCGAGTACGTGGACTACGCGGTCGCCCTGGCGATCGTGGTGGGGATCGCCTATCTGCTGATCCGCCGCCGCCGCAGCCGGTCCAGTCGCGATCCGGCTCACGCCGAAGCGGGTGGATAGCGTCCCGGTCGATCGGTCTGTGGTTCTGGGGCTGATCCAGGGCCCTACCGAGCTGCTGCCGGTTTCCAGCTCGGCGCACCTGACCCTGGTTCCCTGGCTCTCGGACTGGGGTTGGGAGGAGCTCGACCCCGATATCCGCAAGACCTTCGAGGTGGCGCTGCACGCCGGCGGCGCTGCGGCGCTGCTGATCGGGCAGCGCCGGGTGATCGCCGCCGAGTTGCGGGGCTTCGACCTCCACCGTGCTGGTGTGGTGGCGCTCAGCTTCCTGCCGCCCGCTGTTTTTGGCTACGGCCTCGAGCGTAAAATCGAATCACGCCTGGGGGGACCACGTGCGACCGCCATCGCGCTGCTCGCCGGGGGCTTGGCGATGGCGATCGCCGACCGGCGCCCGCAGCGCCGCGGCCGGGACCGGGCTGGTCTCGCGGACGGCCTCGCTCTCGGCCTCGCCCAGGCGGCGGCGCTGGTCCCGGGCGTGTCGCGCAACGGCGCCACGCTGGCGGCGGCGCGCTGGCGCGGCTTCACGCGCGAGCAGGCCAACATGCTCTCGCGGACGGTGGCGCTGCCGGTGATCGTCGGCGCCGCGGCGCTGAAGGGCGAGCGGCTGCGGCGCCGCGGGGTGGCGCCGGGCGTTCGAAAGGCCCTCGCCGCGGGTGTTGCCTCCTCGTTCGCCTCGACGCTGGCCTCCCAAGAGCTGATCAAGCTGGTAGAGCGCGACCGGGCGCTGTGGCCCTACGCGGCCTACCGCGTCGCCCTCGCTGGGGTGGTGCTGGGAAGGCTGCGCACTGTCGGGCGACGCTCATCAACCGGTAGCTCCTCGGCTTCGCCCGCGGGGCTGCCGGGGGAAGGGCGCAATGGCCATGCGCTCGTTGGGGCGCCGATCTTGGGGGACCCGGCGACGTGAGCGACGCCTACACGGCGGCCGGCGTCAGCCAGAGCGAAGCTGACCGCGCGGTGGCGGCGCTGGTGGCGGCGCTGGCCAAGGGCGCCACCGGCGCCAGCCGGCAGGTATTGGGCTCCGGTCACTACGCAAACGTGATCGCGCTGGACGAGAAGACCGGGATCGCTCTCTCCACGGACGGAGTCGGCACCAAGCTGCTGGTCGCCGAAGCGCTGGGGCGCTATGACACGGTCGGCATCGACTGCGTGGCGATGAACGTCAACGACGTGATCTGCGTGGGGGCCGAGCCGCTGGCGATGCTCGACTACCTGGCGGTGGAGAGTGCCGACGCCGAGCGAGAGGGGGCAATCGGAGCGGGCCTCGCCAAGGGAGCCGAGTTGGCCGGGATCGAGATTCCAGGCGGCGAGCTGGCCCAGCTCGGCGAGCTGGTTCGCGGCTTCGATCTGGCCGGCGCCTGCTTCGGCACCGTCGCCCTCGACGCGATAGTCACCGGCGCCGCGGTCGAGCCCGGCGACCCCGTCATCGGGCTGCCCAGCTCGGGGCTGCACTCGAATGGTTATTCCCTGGCCCGCGTGGCGCTCGCGGGCATCGACTGGGGCGAGGATCCCGGTGGAGTCCTCGCCCGGCCCCTGGGCGAGGCGCTGCTGGAGCCGACTGAGATCTACGTCAAGCCGGTCCTGGAGCTGCTGAGGTCGACGGTCGAGGTGCGCGGACTCGCCCACATCACATCAGGCGGACTCGGCAACCTGCTGCGCCTGGAAGGCGAGCACGGCTACGAGATCGATGCACCCCTGCCGGTGCCGCCGCTGTTCGAGCTGATCGCTGACCGCGGAAAGGTGGCCGCGAAGGAGATGCATGAGGTATTCAACATGGGCTGCGGCTTTTGCTGCGTGGTGGCGGCGAGCGACGAGCAGGTGGCGCTGCAGTCGCTGCGCGTGCATTACCCAGGCGCCCAGCGGATCGGCCTCGCCACCGGGGGGCCGCCGGAGATCCGACGTGGCCGGTAGCCGGTTGTGAGCCGGATCTAGGCCGGCTCCCAGAGCGTCCCGGTGAGCGCCGGCACCGGCTTCGCCTTCCAGTCGCGCGCCAGGGCCCAGAGCTCGGCCTCCAGCGGCGGGCGGGGCCACTGGGTGAGTTCCTCCAACTCGGCCGTGGCGATGCGCCCGAAGCGCTCGATCGCGGCCAGCGGCGCGGGTGGGGTCCCTGCTTGCGGGACAGCGCCGGCGGCGGTCGCCGCCGCACGGTACTCCGCGTAGGGGCGGTAACCGTAAACGCCGTGGCGCTCATCGCCGTCCCCGATGAAGACCAGGGAGGGAAAGCTGAGCCGCTCCTTGCCCTCGGTCTCGCTCACCTGGTCGGCCTGGCGGGCGGCATCGGGTATGTCGCGCGCCTCCTCGAGGTCGGCTGCGAAGGCCTCGGTGATAGCCGCCGAGTGCAGGTCGATCTCGAAGCGCGACACATCCAGCTCGGCCTCGCCGGCGGCGGCGACCAGGGCCTCGGCGTGATCCAGGCGCTTACCCTCATACATCAGGCCCTCGCGAAGTCGCCGCAGATAACGGTAGCCGGCCTCGGAGCCCTGCTCGCAGGCCGCCTTGACCGCCAGGCAGCCGGGATAGGTCGAGGCGATCGGGCGATCGGCCCAAAAACGCGGGTCGATCGGCATGCCGCTGCGATCGGCGACGTCGAGCCAGTGCCTGATCAGGTCGGCGAAGCAATCGGGTCCGGAGCCGATTGCAGCCTGGCTGTCGCGATATTCGGATCCGTAGCTGCGGGCCAGCCCTCCCATCACCCAGGCGAACTCGAGCTCGTCGGCAAACTCCCACATCAAGCGGCGCAAGGTGGTTTCTGCCGCCCAGGACCATGGGCAAGCGGGGTCTGAATAGTGTCGAACCAATACCTTCATAGAGAAGACCTGTGCCCGAAAATACTTCAGGTGATACATCCCCCTTTCTGCGAACGATGATCGGCACACTGCTCTCGGGTCGCTACCGGCTCGAGTCGAAGATCGGCAGCGGCGGTATGTCGACCGTCTATCTGGCCGAGGACGAGACTTTGGACCGGCCGGTCGCGGTGAAGATCCTCCACCGCGAGATCTCCGACGAGCCCGATCAGCTGGAGCGCTTCCGCCGCGAGGCACGCGCGGCGGCGAAGCTCTCCCATCCCAACCTGGTCACGGTGATCGACGCCGGCGAAGACGGTGGCACCCCATACATCGTCTTCGAGTACATCCCCGGCGACACTCTCAAGCAGCGCATCCAGCGAGAAGGCGCTTTGGAGGTGGACGAGGCGGTGGCCTACGCGATCGAGATCGGCCGCGGCCTCGCCGCGGCCCACGCGCGCAAGCTCGTTCATCGCGACGTCAAGCCTCAGAACGTGCTGATCGATCCCGACGGTCGGGCCAAGGTGACCGACTTCGGCATCGCCCGCTCACTCGAGCAGTCGGGGATGACCGCGACCGGGCGGGTGCTGGGCACCACCGACTACGTCTCCCCCGAGCAGGCGATGGGCGAAGACGTCGACGAGCGCTCCGACGTCTACTCGCTGGGGGTCGTGCTCTACGAGATGCTGACCGGCGAGGTCCCGTTCTCGGCGGAGACCCAGGTTGGGGTGGCGATGAAGCACGTGCACGAAGACCTGCCCGACGTCACGCGCCTACGCCCCGAAGCCTCGGCGGCGCTCGCCGGGGTGATCGAGCGAGCCACTTCGAAAGACCTCGAATACCGATACTCGAGCGTGGTCGAGATGCTCGATGACCTCGAGGGCGCGCTCGAGGTCGAGGCGGCTCGCCGCGGCAAGACCACCGGCGAAGCGACCGCGGTGCTCGACTCGGTGCCACGCAAGCGCCGCCAGCTGGCCGCTCCCAGCCGCACCTCGATGGCCGGGATTGTGATGGGCGTGCTCGGTGTCGGACTGATCGTGGCGGCATTGATCGTCGGTGAGCAGAAGCTCAACATCGCCGGGCCCGGGGGCGGCTCGGAGACCAAGCTGGTCGCCGACTCGGCGACCGCTTTCGACCCCCCACTGCCGGGTGGTGGCGGTGGCGACGGCGAGGAGCACTCCGACCAGGCCAAGCTGGCCGTGGACAGCAACCCGACGGGCACGGCGTGGCAGACCGAGACCTATCAGAGCGCCGACTTCAGCGGAGTCGGAAAACCGGGGGTCGGTATCTACGTCGACGCCGGCAAGCCGGTCACCGCCAAGGCGGTGGAGCTGCGCTCAACCACGGCCGGCTGGGACGGCCAGATACGCACCGCCCCCGGCCAGGACTCCCCCCCGGAGGAACTGGCGGGCTGGAAGGTGGCCGGTCAAAGCAGCGGCCTGGGCATGAGGGCCAAGATCGATCTCGACAGGCCCGAGGCCTCCCGCTACTACCTGGTCTGGATAACCGGCCTGGCCCAGGCCGACGGCGGCTTCCGGGTCGAGATCTCCGACATCAAGCTGCTTTCCTAGAACCGGTACTCGGAGAGGCGCTGGTGGCGCTCGATGGCCAGCTGGATGAGGCGGTCGCAGAGCTCGGAGTAGAGGATGCCGGATGCCTCGAGCAGCTTCCCGTAGACACTGGTCTCGGTGAAACCAGGCATGGTGTTGAGCTCGTTGACGACAACCCGCTCGCCGTCGACGAAGAAGTCGCAGCGGCCCAGCCCGCTGCAGCCGGTGAGCTTGAAAGCCGAGACAGCCAACTCGCGCACCCGCGTCGTGGCAGATTCAGGAATCCTGGCGGGAATGTGGAGCTCCATTCCCTGGTCGGCGTACTTGGCCTCGAAGTCGTACCAGTCTGCATGGGCGACCACCTCTCCGGGGACGGATGCGATCACGTCATCGTTGCCGAGCAGAGAGCACTCGACTTCGGCCCCGGAGGCGGAAGCCTCGACGATCACCCGCGGGTCGTGCCGGCGAGCCGCCTCAACCGCCGCTTCCAAGCCGGCCGCGTCCTCGACCTTGGTGATCCCCACGCTGGAGCCCAGGCGGGCCGGCTTGACCCAGGCAGGCAGGCCGAGTTCTTCGGCGCGCTCCCGCCAGCCATCGCCAGAGGCGTCTGCGTAGTCGACCTGCGGGATGCCGGCTGCCTTCATCAGCGTCTTGAAGGTGAGCTTGTCCAGACAGTTGGCGGAGGCCGCTACCTGAGAGCCGACGTAGGGGATACCGAGCACCTCCAGGGTGCCCTGCACCGTGCCGTCCTCGCCACCAGGGCCGTGCAAAACCGGAAAGGCGGCCTCGGCGCCGAGCAGTCCCGCGGCGGCGCGCAGTTCGACCTCGGCGCCGTCACAGAGCCAGCGCCCGTCGCGCTCGATCACCAGCTCGAGCACCTCGTGCCCGGATTCGAGCAGGCCGGTGGCCACCGAGGCTCCGGAGCGAATCGAGACGTCGTGCTCGCTGGAGACCCCGCCGCTGAGCACGACCACGCGCATCAGGCTCGGGGCTGTCGCCGGATCGTCATCTAGGGCGTGGTGGTAGTGGTGGTCGGCTCTGAGGGCGCCGCGCCCACCGAGAGCTGCACGGTCGAGCCCCGCACCGCCGAGCTGCCACCGCGCGGGAACTCGTCGGTGACCAACCCCGTGGCCTCCGGCGGCGCCGTGGAATCGAGGCTGACGACCGGCCGAAAGCCGGCCCTCTTCAGGGCACTCACCGCCGCCTGCTTGCGCTGGCCCACCACATTCGGCACCTGGGCGCTGCCGGTCGAGACGAAGATCGTCACCACGGTGCCCTTCTTCACCGGCTGGCCCGCGGTGGGGGTCTGGGCGATCACCTTGCCGGGCGGCGCCGGATCGTCGCGCTGCTGGATCTGAGCGGTCAACCCGGCCGTCTCGATCCGGGATACCGCCGCCTCACTCTGCAGGCCCATCACCGAGGGTACGGTGATGCGGTTGGAGCCCTGGGAGACGATGATCTTCACCGGCGAGCCCGATTCCACGCCGGTGGCGGCGGCGGGCTCGGTACCGATCACCCGCCCTTGCGGGACGCTTTCGCTGAACCCGACGGCAGAGGTCACCTGTAGCCCGGCGTCCTCGAGGCGTTTGGTCGCGTCCTTCTCGCTCAGGCCCTGGACGTCGGGTATCCGCACGGTTCGCGGTCCCGAGCTCACCGACAGCTTGATGGTCGACCCTTCGTCGATCTTGTCGCCGGCGGGTGGGTCCTGCTCGAGCACCGTGTCACGGGGCGCCGCGTTTGCCACCAGCGTCGTATCGGCGTCAAAGCCGCGGCCCTGGAGGATCTCCGTCGCCGCCTGCAATGGCTGCCCGGTGACCGCCGGCACTTCGACCTGGCTCGGGCGCGTGAGGGCGTAGGCCACGCCTCCAGCCACCGCGGCGACCAGCAGCGCCAGCAGCAGCCAGAGCCCCCAGCGCCGGCGTTCGGGTGGCGGCCCGTAGAGACGCTCGTCAGCGGGCAGGCGTTCCTCGGCGTAGGAACCGTCGGGGTTGACCGCGGCGTAGGTGGCTGTGTCCTCTCTGCGGGGAGTCTCCGGACGGGCCTCCGCATCGTCGAGGGCCTTGATGAAGGCCGCGGCGTCCTTGAAACGCTGCTCGGGATCCTTGGCCAGGGCCCGCATCGTCACCGCATCGAGTGCCGGGGGCACGTCGGCATTGATGGCGCTCGGCCGTCGCGGGGTCTCCTGGACCTGCTTGAGCGCGACGGCGACCGGGCTGTCGGCCTCGAAGGGCACGGCCCCGGTCAGCGCCTCGTAGAGCACGACCCCGGTCGAATAGATGTCGGACTGTGGGGTCACGTCCTTGCCCTGGGCCTGCTCGGGGGAGAGGTACTGGGCCGTGCCCATCACCGAGCCGGTCTGGGTGATCTCCGAGCTGCCGGCGCGGGCGATGCCGAAATCGGTGACACGGGCACGCCCGTCGCCGTCGATCATCACGTTCTGAGGCTTGATGTCGCGGTGCACGATGCCCTTCTTGTGGGCGAAGCGCTCTGCCTCGAGGACCTGGCGTGTCACCTCCACCGCTGCGGCGATCGTCATGCCCTGGTCGATCAGGTCCTTCAGCGAGTCACCCTCGACGTATTCCATGGCGATGTAATAGGAGTCCCGGAACTCGCCGCGGTCGAAGACGCCGACCACGTTGGGGTGCTGCAGGCCGGCGGCGTGCGAGGCCTCGCGGCGGAAGCGCTCGACGAACTCCTGGTCCTGGGCGAAGCGCTCATGAAGGATCTTGATTGCCACGTCGCGGTCGAGCTCCGTGTCATGGGCGAGAAATACGTCGGCCATCCCCCCCGACCCGATCTTGCGCTCGATCCGGTAGCGGTCGTCGACCATCGTTCCCTTGCGCGGGCTAGCCATTGCCGGATGTCCCACTCTGGGAATTGCCGAGCAGCAGCTCAAGGATCTTCTGGGCGATCGGCGCGGCGACCGTGCCGCCCTCGCCGCTGGAGCGCTCGATCGTCACCGCAATTGCGACCTTCGGATCCTCGGCCGGGGCGAAGCCGATGAACCAGGGCTGGTTGATGTTCGCCGATGGGTCGATCTCGGCAGTACCTGTCTTGCCGGCCACCTGGTCGGTTTCCAGCGCGGCGGCGGTACCCGTGCCCTCGTTGACCACGTCGGTCATCATCTTGGTCAGCTCGGCGGCGCTGTCCTCGCTGATCACCGTCGCCGCCTGCTCGGGCTGCATGTCGGTCGTGCGCTGGTCGGTGTCGATCACTTGCTGCCACAGCCGTGGCTCCATCAGCTTGCCCTTGTTGGCCACCGCAGCGGCGACCTCCGCCATCTGCAGGGGCGTCACCTGGAGGCGCTCCTGGCCGATTGCCACGCGCCCGATGTCAACCGAGTCGCTCTGGTCTAGCAGCTGCCCACCCGACCCGAAGACCCCGCTGATTTCGAGCTGAGTCGGGGGGTAGTCGAGCTGCGGCTTGCGGTCGAACCCGAACCGGTCCATGTACTTGTAGACCGTGTCCTTGCCCAGCTTCTCGGCAACCTGTGCCCAGACCGTGTTGATCGAATGGGTGAGGGCGAAAGTGAGGTCGACGTCGCCGTAGCTCTCGCCGCCGAAGTTGGAGAGCGGCACCCCGGAGATCGGGACCCCGGTCTTGCCGCTGACCTGGCTGTCTGGGGTGAACTCGCCGCTGTCCAGCGCCGCCGCGGCGGTCACCACCTTCATCGTCGAGCCCGGTGGATAGCGGGCCTGTACGGCGCGGTTGAGGATCGGCGAGTCGGGATCGTTCTCGAGCCTCTGGAAGCCGGCGGAGTCGGAAATCTGGTTGGGGTCGTAGGTCGGGTTGGAGACCATCACCCGCACCTTCCCGGTCGAAGGCTCGATTGCGACGATCGAGCCCTTCTGGCTGCCGAGCGCCTCGGTCGCCAGCCGCTGAGCTTCGGGGTCCAGCGAGGAGACGACGTTGTCGCCGGCCTGCCGATGACCCTGCAGCTCGTCGAACACCGATAGGAACTCAGTCTGGTTGCCGACCAGCTCGTCGTTGTGGGACTGCTCGAAGCCGACCCGGCCGCGGTTGACGAAGCTGTAGCCGATCGGGTTGCCGTAAAGCTCGCCCTCCGGGTAATCCCGGACGTAGATCTTGTTGGCGCCGCTACCTCGCTGGGTGGAGTGGGCGATCACGGTCTTGCCATCGGAGGCGAGGATTTCGCCGCGCTTGATCTGCTGCTCCTCGAGCAGCGGCCGCTTGTTGGCGAGGTTGTCCTTGAGACCCTTGGCCTCGAACACCGACCAGTAGGAAGTGAAACCGAGGATCAGCGCATAGAGCGCCAGCACGAAACCGAACAGCTTGATGATCTGGGCATTCATGCCGGCACCTGCCCGCGCTCGCGGGCATGACGGCGGGCTTTGTCGGAGATCATCAGCAGCAGCGCCAGAAGGATGAAGTTGGCGAGGATCGAGCTGCCGCCATAGCTGATGAAGGGCAGGGTGACGCCGGTGAGGGGGATCACGCGGGTCACCCCGCCGATGATCACGAACGCCTGGAAGGCGAAGATGGTGGTCAGTCCCGCCGCCAGCAACTTGGAGAAACCGTCATCGGCGATCAGCGCCGTCTTGAAGCCGCGAAGGGCCACCAGCCCGTAGGTGACGATTACCGCGGCGGCCCCGAACAGGCCCAGCTCATTGACGATCAGGGCGTAGATCGTGTCCGTCTGGGCCGCCGGCAGGATCGGGTGCGTGTCCCCGGGGCCCAGGTAGAGCAGCGCCTGTCCGAAGCCCTTGCCGAACAAACCCCCGTCAGCCTGCGCAAACAGCGATTGGGCGATTTGATAACCGGAGCCGGCGCTGTCGTGGAAGGGGTCGAGCCAGATGTCGACGCGCTCGCCGACGTGGGCCACGGTCTGCGTGAAGAACCACGCGCCGCCGATGAACAGGACCATTCCGATGACCACGAAGGAAACCTCGGCCGTGGCTACATAGAGCAGGGCGAGAAAGGCGGCGAAGAACATCAGCGAGCTGCCAAGGTCGCGGATGAAGACCAGCATGAACATCGAGGCCCCCCAGACGACCAGCAGCGGGCCCAAATGCTTGAGCGGAGGCACGGTCAGCCCCGCCAGCTTGCGGGCGCCGATCACCAGTACTTCGCGGTGCTCCCGCAGATAGCTGGCGAGGAAGACGACCACCGCGATCTTTGCGAACTCGGCAGGCTGGAATTCGAGGGGCCCCAGCTTGATGCCGAGATAGGCGCCGTTGACCTGTTGGCCGATGCCAGGCAGGCGGGGGAGCATCAGCAGGCCCAGGCCGATGATCGCGATCACGTAGCGATAGCGCTCCAGCATGTCGTAGTCCCGCAGGAAGACGATCGTTGCCGAGAACAGGATCAGTCCCAATACGAACCAGTTCGCCTGGTCGCGCGCCAGGCCCTCGTCGATGCGGTAGATCATCACCATGCCGAATGCGGCGAGCAGCGCTACCAGGGGAAACAGGTAGGGGTCGGCGTCGGGTAGGCGGGTGCGAATCACCAGGTGGGCACCGACGCAGAGGGCCAAAAAGTAACCGCCGTAGAAGAGGCTGAGGTTTCCCAGCTGGCTCGACTCAACGATGAACACGGCAGTAAATCCCGCCGTGACCAGCAGGGCGACCGGAATCAGCCCCATCAGCTCACGATTTCGGGCATTCACGGCTTGGCGCTCTGGCTTCTGTGTTTCTTTTTCTTGTTCGGTGAGGGGGCCGGCGTGACCGGGGCGGTGGGGGCAGCCGGGGTGGCCGGCACCGGCGGGACCGACCCCTCGCGCTGCTCGATGTCGTCGAGGATGTCCACGGCGTCGCCGTGGCCGCGCAGCTTGTGATCGGTGACCACCCGCTGGCGCTCTGCGGAAAGCGCCGACAGCTGCACCGGGATCGCGTATTGCTTGGAGTAGAAGTCGACGCCGAGCGGCAGGTCGTAGGGCAGGCCGCGGTATAGGGCGACGCGGCCACCGGAATCGGAGCCGACGAAGTAGACCTGCCGGACGATGAAGATCGCCGCGCCGATTACCAGCAAGGCCGCCGCGGCGAAGGCGCCACGGCGCAGCCACTTGCGGCGGTTGCTCTCGGCCGGCAGGGTGGCGGGCGGCGGAGCTCCCGGCCGCATACGGCGTGCCGCCGCCTTCACCTTGTCCGCGGACAGTCCGGCCTGCTCGGCGGTGGCGCCGATCAGGGTCGCCTTTTCGTCTTCCCCTTTCCCGTCGTCCTCGACCCGAAAGGCGACGGCGGTGATGTTGTCTCGCCCCCCGTTTTCGTTGGCGAGCTCGATCAGCCTCGAGACGGCGCTCTTCAGCGACCGGGAGTCGCTGAGGACCTCCTGGATCTGCTCCTCACCGACCATCGTGGTCAGGCCGTCGCTGCAGAGCAGGTAGATGTCCCCGCCGCGAGCCGGATGGCTCATGGTGTCGATCTTGACCTTCGCCTCCGGCCCGAGGGCACGGGTGATGATCGACCGTTGCGGATGCTCCTCGGCCTCCTCCTCGGTGAGGCGCCCCTGGCGGCGCAGCTCCTCGACCAGCGAGTGATCCTTGGTCAGGCGCTTGAGACCGCCGTCACGCAGCAGGTATGCGCGGCTGTCGCCGACGTGGGCGATGGCGATGTCGCTGCCGCTCAGCAAGACCGTGGTCAGGGTGGTGCCCATGCCCGCCCGGGAGGGGTCCTTCTCGGCCAACTCGTGGATCTCCGCGTTGGCACGCTGAGCGATGTCCTTGAGCTGGCGCTCGGGAGACTCGCCCTCGGTGATCTCCTCCTCGAAGGCCCGGGCGGCGATGCTCGAGGCCACCTCACCCGCCTGGGCGCCGCCCATGCCGTCGGCGACCGCAAAGACGGGCGCGCGCGCGAAGTACGAATCCTCGTTGGCGTTGCGCTGGCGCCCGGTGTCGGTCTTGTGTGCCTGCTCGGCGATCCTCAGCATCGTGATTTCACCGCTCGAACCGCAATTCGGTGTCGCCGATCCGGATCAAATCGCCATCGTCGATCTCGGCCTCGCCGTGCAGCTCGGCCGAATTGAGAAGCGTCCCGTTGGTGGAGTGAAGATCCTCGACCCAATATGCACCGCCACGGCCGAACACACGCGCGTGGATCCCCGAGGCGTAGCGGTCATCGATACGCACATCGGCATCGGGTGAACGCCCCAGGGAAAGCCCGCCGAAGAGGTCGTAGCGCTCGCCCTGCTTGAGTCCGCCGCCGCGTTCGACGACAAGAACCGCCTCGTCGTCGGCGGGACGCTCGATCGCTTGGTGGAAGCCGGTTCCCTCCGAGGCCGGCGCGGCGGTGCCTCGCAGGTCGCGCAGGGACGAGCGGGTGACCCAGATCAGAAACAGAAACAGCAGCACGATGAAGCCGAACTTCAAAGCAACGGCGATCGGTTCGATGTCGTTCACAGACGGGCTCGGCTCCTGCTCACTGCTCGATATCGAAGGTGAAGGTGAGTGTTCCCAGGGTGACCTCATCGCCGGGTGACAGGCGCGAGGAATCGACTCGTCGGCCATTTACCTTGATGCCGTTGGTCGAGCCCAGGTCGACGACCTGCCAGTCGCCGGAGTTGTTGCGGCGCAGCTGCGCGTGTTTGCGGGAGATGTTGGGGTCCTCGAGCACGCACTCGCATTCCTTGGAGCGCCCCAAGGTGGCGCTGGGGCCGTCGAGGACGTAACGGCGGTCGTCGAGCGCGACGATCGCGCGGGTTTCCACCAGCCTCGACTGGGGGCGCCTCTTGGAGCGCTTGTCCTGCTGCTGGGCGGAGTAGACCATGGTATGCCCCTGCTCGCCCTGGCTCGGCTCGGCCCCCTCCTTGGGAGGCCCCTTGACCATCCTGGTTTGGATCCCGAACTCTCCCAGGCGCAAGCGGTCGTCGTGGTCGAGGTCGACCACCGGCCGGGTCAGCAGGTCGTAATCGTGGCGGCGGGCGTGGTCGAGGAGGTGGCTTGACAGCTCCTGTTCGAGCGAGGTCTCATAGCCCTTCATGCGCTCGTAGTCTTCGTCGGAGAGATAGACCGTGTACTCGTTGGGGACATAGACACGGGCCACCGAGGCGGAGCGGTGCGCGTCCATCTCCTTGGCCAGCTTGCGCGCGATCTCGATCGGCTGGACGCCCGAGCTGAAGGCTCGGCTGAAGACCCCCTCCACGAGGCCCTCGATACGTGCTTCCAGGTTGCGCAGGACGCTGATGGCTCACACTCCTTGGCGGCGCGCGGCGGATGCAGCGCCTCCTTGACGGGGACTGAATCCTAGGTGACCCAGGTGATCTAGAACGGTGTCGGCGCCCCGCGGCCGCCGTAGAGGTCGGCGCCTGAGCGGGCGATCGCCAGGGCCGCCAAGGCCGCCAGCGCCGCGATGGCGGCGATCTGACTGCCCGCCGCCGCCAGCCACACCGCCAGTGCAGCGGCCGCCAGGGCCAACGCGAGCCTCGGGCGGACGAGGGCCAATAGCCCGGTCCCGACCGGGACCGTGAGAATCCATGGGTCGGGGGCCACCCCCGCACGGAGGATGACCAGGCTGCAGAGCGCGATCAGGACCAGCGGCATCACCGGTGGACGGCCTCTGCCGACCCGGCGCAGTCCGATGCGCTTGCCCGCCTCGGTGGGCGACGCCACCAGCGGCCGATCGTCGAGCTCGCTCGCTTCCTCCCTGGCGGCAGCGGCGAGCTCGAGCGCGTCGGGTCGTTGCTCGGGCAGCGGGTCGAGCGCGGCGTCGAGGGTTTCGACCAGGGCGTCGGGAAGATCGGAGCGCAACGAGCCGAGGGACGGCAGGGGCTCGCCGATCGCCCGGGCTGTCGCCGCCGCCGAGTCGCGCATGACCGGCTGCTCGCCCGACAGGGCCTCGTACAGCGTCAGTGCCAGCGAATAGACATCGGCGTGCGGACCGGGGCGGTATCCCTCGGCTTGCTCGGGGGCCATGTAGGCGAGCGTGCCGAGCACGTCGCCGGTCGCGGTCAGGTTCTCGGCGTCGACGATGCGCGCGATGCCGAAGTCGACCAGCTTGGCGCGGCCGTCCTTGGCCGCCACCAGAATGTTTTCGGGCTTGATGTCGCGGTGCACCACCCCGTGGTGGTGGGCGTGGGCGAGAGCTTCGCCGCAATCGGCGCCGATCGAGGCGATGGCCGCGTCGGAGAGGCGGCCGGCGCGGGACAGGTCTCGCAAGGTCGCCCCCTCAATCAGCTCGGTGACGAGGAAGGCGTGCTTGCCATCGCGCCAGAGCTCGTAAAGGGTGACGATCCCGGGGTGGGCGAGGCGGGCAGCCGCCTGGGCCTCGCGCAGGACCCGGTCGCCGTTGGCGGGACGATCGATCACCTTGACGGCCACCGGCCGCTGCAGGCGCTCGTCCCAGGCACGGTAGACGGTGCCGAAGGCGCCACTGCCGATGCGCTGTTCGAGCGTAAAGCGGTTCAGTACGCATTCGCCGAGCACTTCGAAGGTTCTTCCACGGCTGGCCATGCGTTCCTGCGAGCCGACCCGACCGGCATACTTTTAGGCGGTGGCGTTCCTCGACGAGGAAGAATCTCTCCCACTCGGTGAAGGGCCGGGGTCCGCCCGCCATGGAGGAGGGTCGCCGCGGCCACGACGGACACCGCGCGAACAGTTGCTGGTGCGACGGCTGATCGCGGTGGCGATCTTCGTCCTGTTCGCAATCCTGCTCGTGATCGGCTTCAAGGGCTGTCTAAACGCCCGCAAGGAGCGGGCATTGAAGAACTTCGTCACCGACACCAATTCGATCATGACCGAGTCCAGCCAGGTCGGCCAGGATTTCTTTGCTTTGCTCAACAACGCCGGCGGCAAATCGGACCTCGAGTACAAGGCGCAGATCACCTCCTACCGGGGGGCGGCGGAGAACCAGTACGACCGGGCCAAGGCCCTGGACGCCCCCGGGGAGATGAGCCAGGCGAAATCGGCCGTCGTTTTGACCCTGTTGCTACGGCGAAACGCACTGCAGGTGATCAGCGACAACATCAGCACCGCGCTGGGCAAAGAGAATGCCGTCGAGGCCCAGACCACGGTCAGCGACCAGATGAAACTCCTCTATGCCAGCGATGCCGACTATGCCGGCGCCGCGGTCCCCGAGATGACAAAGGTGCTCGAGGATCAGGGCCTGAGCGGCAACGACGTGACCATCACCGCGGCCGACAAGGTCGCCTTTGTCCCCGAGCCACGGGAGAAGTGGCTCGAGCCCGCCACGATCACGGCGGCCTTCGCACAGGTCACGGGCAGCGCCGCCGCAGCGCCGGGCCTCCACGGCGTGGCGATTCTGAGCGCCAAGATCGGCGACGCCGACCTGGCGCCGGGCACCTCGGTCACCGTGGACACCGCCAACCCCGAGCTCGTGGTGGACGTCGAAAACGGTGGCGACTCCGAGGAGAGCGACGTGACCGTGACGGCGAGCATCGGCGGCACCACGCTCGAGTCCACGATTGCCAAGATCGGCGCCGGTCAGACGACCTCGGTGAAGATGCCGATCACTCCGCTGCCGCCCTCCGGTCAGCAGGCGACGGTCGATGTCACCGTCTCGCCGGTCCCCGGGGAGACCAACACCGACAACAACAACGCCACATACACGGTCACCTTCTAGTGACCGGACACCTGCATTGAGGATCGCCTACCTCGGCCCTCGTGGCACCTTCAGCGAGGAGGCGCTGAAGGCGGCCGTCGGCGGCGAGTCCCACGAGCAGCTGCCCAAGGCCTCGATCTACGAGGCGATCCTCGCCGTCCAGGACGGCGACGCCGACCGTGCGTTGGTCCCGTTCGAGAACTCGATCGAGGGAGCCGTGCGCTCGACCCTCGACGCGCTGGCCTTTGACGCGCCGGAGGTCGCCATGGTCGGGGAGTACGACTTCTCGATCCGGCACTGTCTGATCGCGCGCACGGGGGTGGGCGAGCCCGAGATAGAGGTTGTGCTGTCCCATCCCCAGGCCAGCGCTCAGTGCGCGCGGTTCATCCGTGAGAACCTGCCCGGCGCGGAGGTCCGCGGGGTCGCCAGCAACGCGGAGGCGGTCCGCCAGGTCGCCGAGAGCCCCGAGCCCTGGGCTGCGCTCGGCAGCGCCGGCGCGGCCGAGATCTACGGCGCCGTGATTCTCCGCGACGGCGTCGAGGACGAGCCCGACAACATCACCCGGTTTATCTGGCTGGCGCCCCGAGGCACCGAGGCGAGCGGTGAGGGGCCACACAAAACCTCGCTGGTCTTCTCGGAGCTCGGCGACGATCACCCCGGCGCCCTGGTCGAGGCGCTCTCCGAGTTTTCGCTGCGCAGGGTCAACCTGACGCGGATCGAGTCGCGGCCGCTGCGCCGAGGTCTCGGGCGCTACATGTTCTTCTGCGACCTCGAGGGCGGTCCGTCGGAGGCGGCGGTGGCCGATGCGATCGCCGGGCTGGAGCGCAAAGCGGAGTCCGTGCGACTGCTGGGCAGCTACCCCGTCACCGGCGGCGGAGTGCCCTGAGCAAAGGGCGCTGCGGCTAAGATCTTGCCCACGATGGCCTCGCATACGGCCTCACGCAACGGGCTCGCTCACCACGCTGCGCGGTGCGGCGGTCGTATGCGGCGCGGCCGCGTACTGGTTCTCAACGCAACCTACGAACCGCTCAACGTCTGCACGGTGAGGCGTGCCCTGGTGTTGGTGCTCAAGGAGAAGGCCGAGGTCCTCGAGCATGGCGATCGTCTGTTGCGCTCGGAGACGATGGAGTTCGAGGAGCCCCAGGTGATCCGGCTGGTCAGCTTCGTCCGGGTGCCGCGCGACATCCACCGTCGCCGCATCACGCGCAAGGCGGTGCTCGCGCGTGACGCCTGGACCTGCCAGTACTGCGGCTCACGCAAGCCGGGGCTGACCGTCGACCACGTGATTCCCCGCAGCCGCGGGGGGCTCTCGGTCTGGGAGAACATCGTCGCCTCCTGTGCGGCCTGCAACCGGCGCAAGGGCAACCGGCTGCCCCGCGAGGTCCGCATGCACCCACGCAACCGGCCCAGGGCTCCAGGGCCGACCGTCTTCATCCACGTCGCAGCGCCGCGGCCTCCGGCGACCTGGAGCTCTTACTTAGCCGTCGCCTAGGCCTGGGCCGCTTTGCCGTTGCCCGATGGCTTTCCCTCGGCCTCGGCCGGCTCCCCCTCGATCAGTTCCACGCCGTCGCCGTTGACGGCGGCAGGCGCGGACTCGACCACCAGCGCCAGCGCGCTGACCCGGTCGCCTTCGCGCAGGTTCATCACCCGCACGCCCTGGGTGGAGCGGCCCATGCTGGAGATCCCCTTGGCCGCCGTCCGCTGGACCATCCCGTTATGCGAGATGAAAACGAGTTCCTGGTACTCGCGAACGATCATTGCCCCGGCCAGGCCGCCCCGCTTGGTGGTCAGCTTGATCGTCAGGACGCCCATCGTTCCCCGTCCCTTGACCGGATAGTCGGTCATCGGTGTGCGCTTGCCGTAACCGTTCTCGGTGACGACGAAGAGATCGGTGTCGTCACGGGCCACGTCCATTGCCAACACCCGGTTGCCCTTGGCCGAGACGTTCATTCCCTTGACCCCCGCGGTGCTGCGGCCCATCGGCCTGGCCAGCGTCTCCTTGAAGCGCGACGCATGCCCGGACTTGGAGACCATGATGATGTCGTCCTTGCCCGAAGTCAGGCGGACCTGAACCAGCTCGTCGCCCTTGTGGATGTTGATGGCGATGATGCCGTCGGCCTTGATCGGGGTGTTGTAGGCGCCGAACTCGGTCTTCTTGATCATCCCCTTGGCGGTCGCGAAGACCAGATAACGGTCCTCATTGAAATCGCGGGTCGGAATCACCGCGGTGACCCGTTCGCCATCGCGCAACGGCAATACATTGACCAGGGCGCGCCCCTTCGACTGCCGGGCGCCCTCGGGGAGCTCGTAGACCTTGAGGCGATAGACCTTCCCCTTGTTGGTGAAGAACAGCAGGTAGTCATGGGTCGAGCAGACGTGGAGGTGCTCGATGTAGTCGCCCTCTTTGATGTTCATCCCCATTACCCCCACGCCCCCGCGGCGCTGCTGGCGGTAGGTGGCTAGCGGGATGCGTTTGGCGTAGCCGGAAGAGGTGATCGAGATCACCATCTGCTCGTCGGCTATCACGTCTTCGATGTCGAGATCGCCCTCGGCGGCGCTGATCGCGGTGCGCCGGTCGTCGCCGAAGCGGTCGACCAGCTCTGCGAGCTCGCTCTTGACGAGGCTCAGGACCCTGGACTCGTCGGCCAGGATCGCGCGCAGCTCGGCGATCCGCTTGGTCAACTCGGCGTGCTCCTCTTTGATCTTGTCGGCCTCCAGAGCGGTGAGGCGCTGCAGCCGCATGTCGAGGATCGCCTGGGCCTGGAGCTTGGAGAGGTTGAACTTGTCGATCAGGCCTTCGCGGGCGACCTCGGGATCGGCGGACGCACGTATCAGCTTGATCACGGCGTCGAGGTTGTCGAGCGCGATCAGCAGGCCCTCGAGGATGTGGGCGCGGGCCTCGGCGCGGCGCAGCTGGTACTGCGTGCGCCGGATGATCACATTCTTCTGGTGGTCGACGTAATGACGGATCAGCTCGAGCAGGCTGAGGGTTCGCGGCACGCCGTCGACCAGGGCGACCATGTTGATGCCGAAGGACTGCTGCATCGAGGTGCGCTTGTAGAGCTGGTTGAGGACCACCGGCGGCGGATCGCCACCGCGCTTCAGCTCGATCACCAGGCGCATCCCGGTGCGGTCGGATTCGTCGCGCAGGTCGGAGATCCCGGTGATCTTCTTGTCCCGGACCAGATCGGCGATCTTCGTGATCAGCCCTCCCTCGCCCCCCTTCTTCACCTGGTAGGGCAGCTCGGTGACGATGATCGCGTCCCTGCCGCCCTTCAGCGGCTCGACGTGGGCCTTGGCGCGGGTGCGGACCGAGCCGCGCCCACTGGCGTATGCGTCGCGGATGCCCTCGACGCCCATGATCGTGCCGCCGCCGGGAAAGTCGGGGCCGTTGACGTGCTTCATCAGGCCCTTGAGATCGATCTCGGGGTCGTCGATGTAGGCGTTGACCGCGGCGGCGACCTCGCGCAGGTTGTGCGGGGGGATGTTGGTCGCCATGCCGACGGCGATGCCGGCGGCGCCGTTGACCAGCAGGTTGGGGAAGCGCGCCGGCAGCAGCAGCGGCTCGCTTGAGCTCTCGTCGTAGTTGGGGCCAAAGTCGACTGTGTCGGCGTCGATGTCGCGGAGCATCTCGGTGGCCAGCGCGTCGAGCCGGGCCTCGGTGTACCTCATCGCGGCGGCCGGATCGTCGTCAATCGAGCCGAAGTTGCCCTGCCCATCGACCAGCGGGTAACGCATCGAGAAGTCCTGCGCCATGCGCACCAGCGTCTCGTAGATCGCCGAGTCTCCGTGCGGGTGGTATTTGCCCATTACCTCGCCGACGATGAAGGCGCACTTGCGGTAGGCCCGGTTGGGCTGCAGGCCGAGATCGTGCATCGCGTAGAGCACCCGTCGGTGCACCGGCTTCAGCCCGTCCCGCACGTCGGGCAGCGCCCGGCCCACGATCACGCTCATCGCGTAATCGAGGTACGAGGAGCGCATCTCCTTCTCCAGCTCGCGCTCCTCGATGTTGCCGGTCAGGGCTTCGAGAGAAGAATCGCCTGGAGTATCAGCCATTGCGGCTCAGCCCTTCCCCATCAGCCGGGGGGATGCTGAGGCTCCGTGATCCCCCATCCGCCCGCATGTCCTCGGGCTTTGCCCTGCGGGCACGCGGGGTCGAAGGATCAGCCGGGGGGATGCTGAGGCTCCGTGATGGTGCTCGGTGGCTAGACATCGAGGAAGCGAACCTCCTGGGCGTGGCGCTCGATGAATTCGCGTCTCGGCTCCACCTTGTCGCCCATCAGGTCGGAAAAGGTCTGCTCGAGGTCGAGCGCGGCCGCCTCATCGATCGTCACCCGCTGCAGGGTGCGACTGGCCGGGTCCATGGTGGTCACCCGCAGCTGCTCGGAGTTCATCTCGCCGAGGCCCTTGAAGCGCTGCATCTGTACGCCCTGGCGGGCCAGCTCGACCACTGCTCGGCGCAACAGCGCAAACGAGTCGGCCTCTTCCTCCTTCTCGCCCAGCGCGACGACGAATGGGGCTTCGCCTACCTGGTCGACCAGCTTGGCGTGGGCTTCGACCAGCTCCTGGTAGGCGTGGGACTCGAACATCGCCTTGGGCAGGCTGTGGGTACGGGCCAATCCCGTGCGGCGGTGGATTCCGGTTACCGTCAGCCCCTGCTTGGTCGCCTTGGCGAGCTTCGTCTCATACGCGAAGTCCGGGGAGTCGGCGGCCTTGAACAGCTTCTGTGCCGCGGCCATCGTTTTAGCCCCGGACTGCAACAGGTGGGAGTCGGAGATGAAGTCGATCGCCTCGTTGCCGAAGTCGGCCCGCAGGGTCGAGCTCCAGCCCTCGAAGGTCTTGAAGTGCCGGTTGAACTCCTGCCAGCGGCGCTTGCTCAGCTTGCGCTGCTTGCCGGCGGCGTCCATCACCTCGAACTCATCGAGCTTGTCGCGCAGCAGCAGCTCCTCGAGCTCCGCCTCGCGCTCTATATAGGTCTCCTTACCACCCTGTTTGACCTTGTAGAGCGGCGGCTTGGCGATGTAGACGAATCCTTGATCGATCAGCTCGGGCAGCTGGCGGTAGATGAAGGTCAGCACCAGGGTGCGGATGTGGGCGCCGTCGACATCTGCATCGGTCATCAGCACGACCTTGTGGTAGCGCAGGTCCTCGACCTTGAATTCGTCGTGGACGCCGGTGCCGATCGCCGTGATCAGAGCCTGGATCTCGGTGTTGGAGAGCACCTTGTCGATGCGGCTCTTCTCGACGTTGATGATCTTGCCGCGCAGCGGCAAGATCGCCTGGGTGTGCCGGTCGCGCCCCTGCTTGGCGGAGCCACCGGCCGAATCCCCCTCGACGATGAACAGCTCGGCCAGGGCCGGGTCCTTGACCGAGCAGTCGGCGAGCTTGCCCGGCAGGGTCGAGTTCTCCAGCGCCGACTTGCGACGGGTGAGGTCGCGCGCCTTGCGGGCGGCATCACGGGCGCGGGCGGCGTCGACCGCCTTGTTGAGGATCCGCCGTGAGTCGGTGGGGTGCTCCTCGAGGAACTCTCCTAGCTTGCGGTTGACGACCTCCTTGACCAAGCCCTCGATCGGGGGGTTGCCGAGCTTGGTCTTGGTCTGGCCCTCGAACTGCGGGTCGTGCAACTTCACCGAGATCACCGCGGTGAGCCCCTCGCGGACGTCGTCGCCGCTCAGGTTCTCGTCCTTTTCCTTCAGCAATCCCTTGCCGCGAGCCTGGGCGTTGAGGGTGCGGGTCAGAGCCGCCTTGAAGCCGGAGAGATGGGTCCCGCCCTCGTGGGTGTTGATGTTGTTCGCGAAGCTGAAGCTCGACTCCTGGTAGGTGGAGTTCCATTGCATCGCGATCTCAACGGCGCCCTCCTTGCTTTCGCCCTCGAAGAAGATGATCTTTCGGTGCAGCGGGTCCTTGGCGTCGTTGAGGTGCTTGACGAAGTCAGCGATTCCGCCCTTGTACTGAAATTCCACCTTCTCGCCCGCGCCGCGCTCGTCGACCAACTCGACCTTGAGGTTGCGGGTGAGAAAGGCCGTTTCGCGCAGGCGCTCGGCAAGGGTCTGGAAGTCGAGCTCGATCTCGCTGCCGAAGATCTCGATGTCCGGCGTGAAGGTGATGGTGGTGCCGGTGGTCTTCACCGCCCGCCCCTTCTTCAACTTGTTCTGGGGCTTGCCGCGCACGTAGTCCTGCTCCCAGACGTGGCCATCGCGCCAGATCTCGAGGTGCAGTTCCTCGGAAAGCGCGTTGACGACCGAGATGCCGACGCCGTGCAGGCCTCCCGAGACCTTGTAGCCGCCCCCGTCGCCGAACTTGCCGCCGGAGTGCAGGGTGGTGAGCACAACCTCGGCGGCCGGGCGCTTCTCCTTCGGGTGCCGATCGACCGGGATGCCGCGCCCGTCGTCGACGACGGTGACGCTGGTGTCAGGATGGATGGTGACGCTGACCTTGTTCGCGTGGCCGGCGATCGCCTCGTCGACGGAGTTGTCGACCACCTCATAGACCAGGTGGTGCAGGCCCCGCTCGCCGGTCGAGCCGATGTACATGCCGGGGCGTTTGCGCACCGCCTCGAGGCCCTCGAGGACGGTGATGTCCTTGGCGCCGTAGCTGGAAGCCTTGCTCTTGGCAGACTTGGACTTTGCGCTCGGCTTGGCTGCCTTGCTCTTGGCAGGGTCCTTGGGGCTGCTCGCCACTGAGATCCTTTCCGCTCAGATCACGGGAAACCCCGGCCCTCCGTCGCCTCGATCCTGCCCGAGGACGGATGGTCGGGGTTCGTAATCAACTTCACATAAGTCTACCAAACGGGGTCCCCGGACCCGCGCCCCTCAAGTCTAAAAATCCCTGCAATTAGGGACAAAACAAGCGAGGTTTCGGAACTTTTCGGCAAGTTAGTCAGAAAACGGCTCCTGACCCACCCGAAAGCGCAAACCGCGCAGCCTCGGGGCCTCCGCAATCTGGTCCCGGAGACGCCTCAGGAGGTCGTCCTGAAGCAGGTCGAGCTGCTCTGCCCAGGTCGCCGAGCGGCAGGCGATCGTCACCAGGCCGTCGCGCTCGGCCACCGGCTCCGCTTCGGCGGCGATCGTCTTTCCGGCGACGCGGGGCCAGGCCAGTTGCACCGCGGCAAGGGGGGTCTTGGGGGCGGCTCGCTGCAGCAGCGGCGCGAGCGCCGAGGAGATCGGCCTGGGGGCGCGGCGGCCCATCAGGCGGCCTCGTGGATATCCGCAGGCGCTGGATCCTCGATCACCTCAGGGGCCCGCTCCACGGCTCGGCTGTCAACCGCCAGCGCTTTGGCGCTGCCGGCCCCGGCGTGGGAGGCGGGGTCCACGATCTCCCCCCGGCGCATGGCGAGCGAGACCCATGGCACCGCATTCGGGATTGCTTCGGGCTCGGTGGCGGTTATTACGGCTTGGCCGGCGCCGGTGAGGCGTTGGAGGAGGAGGGAGCGGTGGTCGGGGTCGAGCTCGCTCATCACGTCGTCGAGCAGCATCAGGGGCGGTGGGCGGTGGGCGTCGATCAGGACTTCGCGCTCGGCGAACAGCAGGGAGAGCAGCGCGATTCGCTGCTGGCCCTGGGAGCCGAACCGGCGCAGCGGACGGTCGCCCAGCTCGAGGGTGACCTCGTCGAGCTGGGGACCGAAGCTGAGATAGGCGCGGCTGAGGTCCACCTGGCGCCGGCGGGCCAGCTCCTCGAGCAGCTCGGGGGCACCCAGGGGGCCGCGGGGGCGGTAGGCGATCGCCCCCGGCTGCTCGCCGAGTCCGAGGGCACGCGCGGCATCGGCAAAGGGTTCGGCGAGTAGTTTTACCGCCTCGGCACGAGAGGCCGTCAGCGGCGCCGCCTCGGCGGCCAGCTTCTCGTCCCAGGCAGCAAGCGAGGCCGCCGATGCGGCGCCGGCGGCGACCCGGGAGACCAGCGCGTTGCGCTGGGCCAGGGCGCGGCCGAAGCGCTGCCGCAAATCCGAACGGGCCGGCCACAACGCCGCGACGAAGCGGTCGAGATGGGCGCGGCGGTGGGCCGGCGGGCCTTTGACCAGCGCGATGCGGTCGGGTAGGAAGACGCTGGCCGGGGGGCGCCCCTCACCGCCGCGGGGCGCCGAAGCGCCGTCGAGCAGATGGCGGCGCTCGCCGTCGCGCGCGGCGGAGGCCAGCAGCGTGCGGTTACGCCGGCTGTCGCTGAGGGTGAGCTCGACCCGCGCCGCGGGCTGCTGATAGGCGATCAGGTCGCGCACAGCGCCGGCGCGGCAGGGGTGGCCGGTGAGGCCGAAGAAGATCGCCTCCAACAGGTTGGTCTTGCCCGAGCCGTTGGGCCCGTGCACGACGGTGATCGCCTCGCCGAGCTCTACCGGGGTGCCGGCGAGATTGCGGAAGGCGCGCGGAGCGACGGTGGTGATCCGCATCGCACCCCCCAGCTGATCAGACGTTGAGCCGAATCGGCATCACCAGGTAGCTGAAATCGTCGGCGTCCGCGGGCTCGATCAGGCCCGGCCGTAGCGGTGAGATCAGCTTCAGCACGAGTTCCTCGGAGGTCAGGCTCTCGAGACCGTCACGGACGAACTCCGGGTTGAAGCCGATCTCGATCGGCTCGCCCTCGAACGAAACCGGGATTGCCTCCCGCGCATCGCCGAGATCCGGCGTCTCCGCCGAGACCACCAGCTCGCCGTCGCTGAATGAGAGCCGCAGCGCCGCGTTCTTCTGGGCCACCTGCCCGACACGACGGGTCACCTCGAGCAGCTCTGCGCGCTTGACCTTGATCTCGTGCTCAAAGGACTCAGGCAGCAGCTGGCGGTAGTTCGGGAACTGACCGTCGATCAGCCGCGAGGTCAGGGTCACCCCGCCGATCTTGAACAACGCCTGGTTGGCACTCAGATGGACCGCGACCGTGCCCTTGGGGTCGTCCTCGGTGAGCCGCGCTACCTCGCGCATCGCGCGGGCCGGGACGTTGGCCTCGATCGCGGGGGCCTCGGCGCCGAGGCTGGTGCGCTTGACCGCCAGCCGGTAGGAATCGGTGGCCACCATGGTCAGCTCCTCGCCATCGACCTTGAGCAGGATTCCGGTCAGCACCGGCCGCGCGTCGTCGCGCGAGGCGGCGGAGGCGACCCGGGCGATCGTCTCCCGCAGCGGCTCGGCCGGCAGCGACAGGGGCTCGCCCGCCGTCTCCGGGGGGCGGGGGAAATCCTCGGCCGGCAGCGTGCGCAAATGAAAGCTCGAAGAGCCGGCGCGGATCTCGACGTCGCGCTGGGCCTCACGCAGCTCGATCTCGATCCGGCCCTCGGGCAAGGAACGCACGACGTCGACCAGCAGCCTGCCGGGGAGCACGATGGCGCCGTCTCCCTCCACCGCACCGTCTGGCGCCACCTCGAGCCCGAGCTCGGTATCGGTTGCGCGCAAACGCAACGACCCGCTCCGGGCTTCGAGCAGGATGCCGGTCAGAGCCTGCAGTGCCGCTCGCGCGGAGACGGCCCGAGCGACGATCTGCAGGGACTCGAGCAGTGATTGGCGTTGAACTGTGATTTTCACTTGACTGAAGGGGAGTTGGCTTAGCTAGTGGTAATAAGGGCTGTGAATGGCTGTGGATATGTGGAGATCAAGCTGGCCGATCCAGCCGGGGGCATCCGATTCTGTCAATGGTGGCGGTCAACAGGCGTTGTTCCCGCGCCGGCTGGGTCGAGAGCCGAACTGAGCTCCACCACGGTCTCGCCCAGCGATGGCTCCGCGTCGAGGCGGGCTTCGATGCGCCGCAGGGCATGCAGGACGGTGGTGTGGTCGCGGCGCTTGAAGGCGCGGGCGATCTGTGGCAGCGAGAGGTCGGTCAGTTGGCGGGTCAGATACATCGCCAGCTGACGGGCTTCGATCAGGGGTCCGGCGCGGCTCTGAGAGAGGAGCGTTGTCCTCTCGATCTCGGCGTGGGCGCAGACAGCTTCCTGGATCTGGGCCGCGGTCGGGCCGGCGCGGAATGTGGAGCAGGAGCCGGGCAGCGCTTCGTCGAGCAGGCCCCGGGTGATCGGCGACCCGGTCATCGAGGAAAAGGCGACCACGCGGGTCAAAGCGCCGCGCAGCAGCCGCAGGTTGTCGGTGACTCGACGAGCGATCTGGTCGAGGGTCTCGGTATCGGCCTCGCCCGCCTCGCCCTCGTGCCGCAGGCGGTTGAGAAAGGTGACCCGGGTGAGCTCGTCGGGTGCGCGCAACTCAGCGACCAGGCCCCAGTCGAAGCGGTCGCGGAGGCGGTCAGCGAGGTCGGAGAGCTCGGAGGGCATGCGGTCGGCCGATAGCACCACCTGGGCGCCCGACTCATACAGCGCGTTGAAGGTGTGAAACAGCTCGTCGGCCGTCCGCGCCTTGCCCTCGAGGAACTGGACGTCGTCGAGCAAAAGCACATCCACGCCGCGATAGCCGGCCTTGAAGGCGTCGATTTCACCACCCTGCAGGGCGGCCACGAAGCCGTTGGTGAACTCCTCCGCTGTCGTGTAGTGGACGGCGAGCTGGGGGTTGCGCCCGCGCAGGTAGTTGGCGATCGCGCCGAGCAGGTGCGTCTTGCCGAGCCCCGGGGGACCGTGCAGGAACAGCGGGTTGTATGCCTGGCCGGGGGCCTCGGCGACGGCCAGCGCCGCGGCGTGGGCGATTCGACTGCCGGGCCCGATGACGAAACGTTCAAAGCTGTATTCGGGGTTTAGCTGAAGGGGCCGGCCACCGGGTGGGGCCCCGGTGTTGTCGGTGTCCTGGTCAAGGAAGCGGACCTGATCGAACTGCCCCCCCGCCTGCGCGGCGCGGTCGAGCATGGCCGAATAACGGCGCTCAACCCAGGTGCGAACCTTGGGTGGCGCGGTCAGATAGAGGGTCGCACCCCGGGCGGCGACCACGCGCAGCGGATCGAGCCAGATGCGGAAGGTCGATTCGGGCAGGGAGCGGTGCAGGTCTTCGCGGATGCCCTGCCAGGCTCCGGCGAGCTCGCCGTCCGCGCGATCAGACTCGTGCTCTGAAACCGCTTCTCCTTTGCTCGTCGAGGGGGCCGAGTTTGTCCCGGCGCCGGGCGATGTTAGTCGCGCCCGGTGCGCCCGCCCGGGGATCGCCTGCGGGCTCGCTGCAACTCGCGAGGAAAAGTTTCCCGGCCGGGCCGGGTCCGTATACTGGCTCGCCTCCAGCCCGCCCGGTGAACCACCGACCGCCGCAACTTCCGGGCGACCCTCTAGATGAAGCGCACCTACCAGCCGAAAAAGCGCAAGCGCGCAAAGACCCACGGGTTCAGGGCCCGCAGCGCAACCCGCTCGGGGCGGGCGATCCTG
>JBHEMJ010000012.1:0-5960 GCA_046262655.1 Solirubrobacterales bacterium
TGCTGGAGAGCGAGCCGCAGCGGCTCGGCATAGGCGAACTCGCCCTGCAGCAGGTGCAGCGCGGTGGCCAGCGCGGCCAGCTCGCCATCGGAGAACTCGACCGCGGGAAGGTAGTAGTTCTCGGGCGGCAGCGAGTAGAGCTCGGCCTCCTGACTGGAGAAGCTTTCGCCTGGCTTCTCGATGTGAAGGCGGATACCGAGGCTCTCGAGCTCGGCGCGGTCGGCGTAGAAGCGGCGTGCGAAGGCATCGTCGTTCATCGACGAGTATCCCTCGACCTCCTGCTTGATCTCCAGCGCCTGCACCGGCCGGCCCTGCGCCATGAGGAAGGAGATCAGCGAGAGCTGGCGGATCAGCTTCTCGGTGTCCTTGGCCACCCAGGCAGGATAGTGGCCGCCCCCGGGACGACTTTGCGGGCGCTGCTAAGCCGCGCAGAGATTGGCGCAATTTGCGGAACCGTGAGAAGTGCTGCTAGGCGGCGCGCCGGGCGAAGAAGGCCGAGCCGGAGATGCCGCGGTCGAAGCGCGACCAGCGCTCGCCCTCGGGCAACTCGCGCTCGAGGCGGTCAAAGCTGCCGAGCGTGCCCCCCAGGTTGTCGAGCATGTGGACCAGGGTCGCCTCGCGGGTGGCGGGAACCACCGGGGAGCCGTGCTCGAGTGAGCCGTGGTGGCTGAGGATGATGTGCAGGACGTGCTGTCCCGCGGCGGGGTCGAAGCCGTCGATCTCCTCGATGGCGCGCCGCACCTTGTAGTAGCCGAGCGGGATCTCCCCCTCCAGACGGCCGGCGTCGGTCAAGTCGATCGCCAGCGGGTCATCGTTGTAGGCCTCGGTCTTGCCGATGTCGTGCAGCAGGGCGCCGGTGACGGCGATATCACGGTCGATGCCGGGGAAGTAGGCGGAGGCGGCGCTGACGGCCTGGGCCACCGAGAGCGTGTGCTCGAGCAGCCCGCCGGTGTATGCCTGGTGGTAGATCTTGGCCGCCGGCGCCTGGCGGAAACGCTGCCAGCTGGCGGACTCGGGGCCAAAGAAGCGACCGAGCAGGGCGGCGAGGTCCGGATTCTGGATCGTCGCGATCAACTCGCGCATGTCGGACTCCAGGCGCTCCAGAGGTATCTCGGTCGAGGCCCGCAGCTCCTCGGGGTCGTAGCTGTCCTGGCCGGCGGCCGACATCGAGTCCACCTTGATCTGCGGCCCGTACTTCGCGCTGATCGAGTAGCGGCCTTCGACCCGGACTACGACGCCCGGGGCGGCCAGCTCGAAGCAGCGGGCGGCGTCCTCCCAGCAGACCGCTGGGACGATCCCGGTGCTGTCCCCGAGCTTCAGCCGCAGGTAGTCCTTGCCGGTTCGCGTCCTCGCGAGGTCGCGATCGCGAACCGCGAAGATGCTGTCCACGCGGTGGCCGTCAGCGAGCTCACCGATGCGCTGGCGGCCGCCCACGGGGGGGGCGCCATTGCCATTGGTGGTGATTGAGATCTGCTCGGTCATTGATTCCCAAGGTAGAGAGGACGCCGGACGAGAATCGCCCCCCGCCCACCGGTAGCCTGCTCGCAGATGAGGTCGCTTCAGAGGGCACGAACCTGACAGCGCCCGGTATCGAGGGCACTGTCCTGGTCACCGGCGGCACCGGCGCCCTGGGCCGCGCCGTGCTGGCCGAGTTGCTTGATTCCGGCGCCACCGTCGTCTCCACCTGGGTCAACGAGCGTGAGATCGCCGGCTTGCCCGTCGAGCTCACCGAGCGCATCGAGTTGGTCGAGGCCGACCTCTCCAGCGACGAGGGGGCGGCCGCCGGAGTCCAGGCTGCGATCGAGGCGGGCGGCGGCGGCCTCGCCGGCCTGGTCAACCTCGTCGGCGGCTTCGCCGCCGGCGGCCGGCTGCACGAGGAGCCCACCGAGACCCTCGAGAAGATGCTGGCGCTGAACTTAATGACCGGGGTTCGGAGCTGTCGAGCGGCCCTGCCGGCGCTGATCGAGTCGGGCGCGGGAACGATCGTCTGCGTCGGCGCCAAGCATGCGCTGGCGCCGTTTGCGGGCGGCGCCGGCGTCTCGATCTCCAAGGCGGCGGTGCTGGCCCTGGTGCGCGCGCTCGACGCCGAGTACCGCCCCGAGGGAGTGCGCGCCAACGCGATCCTGCCGAGCATGATCGACACCCCAGCCAACCGCGTCTCCGACCCCGAGGCCGACACTTCCACCTGGGTGCCGCCGGAGGAGATCGCGCGCGTCGTGCGCTTTCTCAGCTCGGCCGACTCGGCGCCTGTCTCGGGCGCCTCGATCCCGGTCTACGGAGGCGGCTGAGCATGTTCCGTGGAGCGGAGTTAAGGGAGTAGGCTCTCTAGCCAAGTATGGCCACGTTTCCGAGCGTGAAAGTTGCCGCCATCCAGGCCGCTCCGGTCGTTCTCGACGCCGAGGCAACGGTGCAGAAAGCAGAGCGGCTGCTTCACGAGGCTGCCGACCAGGGAGTGGAGCTGGCGGTGCTCCCGGAATGCTTCGTGCCACTGTATCCCTCGAGCTCCTGGGCGCATTCGGCCTCGTCGTTCGGCGGCTACGACGAGCTCTGGGATCGACTCTGGGACAACGCAGTCGACGTCAGCGGGCCGCTGGTCGAGCGGCTGATCGGCGTCTGCCGCGATCGCGGCCTGTACTGCGTGATCGGGATCAACGAGCGCGAAGACGAGCGACCCGGGACTCTCTACAACAGCTTCCTGCTGATCGGCCCGGGCGGACTGCTGCATCGCCATCGCAAGCTGATGCCCACCCACCACGAGCGCCTCTTCCACGCGATCGGCGCCGGCGACGACCTGGCCCCCGTGGAAACCCCGCTGGGCCGGATCGGCGGGTTGATCTGCTGGGAGAACCGCATGCCCCTGGCCCGCTATGCCGTATACCGCGGGGGGCCCCAGATCTGGGTCGCTCCGACGGCAGATGACGGTGACAACTGGCAGGCAGTGATTCGTAACGTCGCGATCGAGTCGGGCGCCTTCGTGGTCTCCGTCCCGCAGTACATCCCGGCGAGCGCCTTCCCTGACGACTTTCCCGTGCCTCTCCCGGAGGGCCAGGAGGTGCTGGGCAGCGGCGGCGCGGTAATCGTCGAGCCCTCCTGGGGCGAGGTGATCGCCGGTCCGCTGCGCGACGAGGAGGGCATGCTGGTCGCCGACTGCGACCTGCGGATCGGCCTGCGCGCCAAGCGATGGTTCGACGTCGCCGGCCACTACTCCCGGGCCGAAACACTGCTGCCACTGCTCGGCGCCGACGGGGCCGAGCGCGGGGCCGCCGAGCCGACCGGCGCCAAACTGCCGGTCGACGGCGACGCGGCTTAGTTGCTGCCCGCGATTTCTATGCGTTGGCGCCGTTGCGGCGCTCGCGCAGGATCAGCGGCAGGCCGTCGCGGGGACTCAGCGTCGGCTCGAGCTTGAAACGCATCTCATACTCGCGGGGCAACTCGAATTTGAAGCGCGAGACCAGGCGGCTGGCGGCGGTGGCGACCATCGCCTGCCCGAAGCGCTTGCCGATGCAGATCCGCGAGCCGCCGCCGAAGGGGACGAAGGCGCCTTTGGGCAGCTCGGCTTTGCGCTCGCGGCTCATCCGCGCGGGTATGAAGGAGTCGGGCTTCTCGAAGACCTTGGGCAGGCGGTGGCTGGCCCAGGGGAAGTAATTGACGTATGAGCCGGCGGCCACGTGGCGCCCCTCGAACTCGAAATCCTCGATCGCCCGCCGGGCGCCGATCCAGACGGGCGGGTGCAGCCGCATTGCCTCGTCGATCGTCATCTCGAGGCGCGGCAGGGCGCCGTGCAGGGCCTCTCCGTCGGGCGCGGCGCTGCCGAGGACCTCGTCCTGCTCGGCCTGTAGGCGGCGCATCTCCAGCGGATTGCGAGCCAGCTCGTAGGCTAGGAAGGAGATGGTCGAGGTCGAGGTGTCGTGGCCGGCGAACATCAGGGTCACCAGCTGGTCGCGGATCTCCTCGTCAGTGAGCCCGGAGCCGTCTTCCTCGCGGGCGGCGAGCAGCATGCTCATCACGTCGAGCCCGCCCTCCTCGGGCCTCCTTCGGCGGGCCTGAATCTCAGCGTGGACGATTTCGTCCAGCGCCGCTCGGGCGGCCTTCATCCGTGCCCAGGGGGTTCCCGGTCCCCGCAGCAGGCGGGCGGGCACGTCGGTGCCCCAGAAAGCCAGTGCCGCCTCGAAGTGCAGCGCCGCCGCCGCACCGCTGTCGTGGTCATCGGGATGCATACCGAGCAGCGAACGCATCGACATCCGCAGGGCGAGGCCGCGAAACCAGGCATAGAGATCGATGACCGCGCCCGGTTTCCAGCCGCGCATGCCGTTCTCGACCTCCTCGACCATCACCTCGACCGCCGCATCGATCTGGCGACGGTGGAAGGCGGGCATCATCAGCCGGCGGTTGCGGTCGTGGTAGGCGCCGTCGGTGGTCAGGATGCCGTCGCCGATCAGCGGCGTCAGCTCGCCGAGGTGCCCCAGCCGCCAGGTGAAGAGATCGGCGTGGCTGACGGTGATGAAGTGGTTGGCCGCCGGACCGATCATCGCGACCTCGAGGCGGTGAAGGAGGCGGAAGCTGAACACCGGCCCGTATTTGCGGTAGAGCTCGAGCAGCATCGGCAGCGGGTACCGCGTCAGCGCCAGCGTCCGCCTGGCGCTCGGGTTCTTGGCGCCGGGGGGGAATCGCCGACGGGTACGCCGGTCGTCAATGAAGTCGCCGAGGATGACCCCCGCCGGTCCGGTCGGCAGCGGCTCTGGGCGCTCGGCCTCGAGGGGCGGCTTGAACGTGCGCTTCAAGATGCCGTACGCCATCGGGACGATGGTACGCGCCCCGATGGTCGGGCTCGACGCGGCGCATGGCGAGTGGTTCGCCGAACGCCAGGCAGCTGGTCGACGGTCCGTGTTCACCGCCGGACGCAGCGGAGAGGCCCAGTTTGGGGATCGCGGTCGGGGGTAAACCTAAAGTGAAGCGGATCTGCCCGAGTGGCAGGTCCTTTTTTTGATTTGAGCACAGGTGATGTCAGCCGTGGTTTGTGGCGCTTCCCTCAAGGGCTCTTCACCTACCCAAAGGAGACACATCATGGAAGCAGGGACCACTCGCGACCGGGGCAGCGCACCCGGGGCGGATAGGACACGCAACAGCGGCGTGATTCGTCGTCTCACCACCGAGACCAAGCAGGCATTCAAGACAACGGAGTTTTGGGCATTCGCCGCCGTTGTCGTAGCCATCTTGATCAGTGCCGCAGCGGTCAAGGGCGGCGACACCAGCGGGACCGATGAGTTCATCGCCCGGCAGGCGTGGCTCTTTGTCGCCATCGTCACCGGCGCTTATCTGATCAGTCGTGGCCTCGCCAAGTCAGGCAGCCGCGACCCGTACACGTCGGACAGTTCGCGCGACGACCACTAGCGTCGAGCGTAGCCAGGGAGGAAAGGGCCGTCCAATGTGGCGGCCCTTTCCATTTGTGGCGTCCTCCTGGAGCTGGGCCATGCCGACGTCGGATGGGACACGGCTTTCGCTGGACCAAGGCGGCAGCTCCAAGCGATGGCGAGGACCGGAATCGAACCGGTGACACCACGATTTTCAGTCGTGTGCTCTACCAACTGAGCTACCTCGCCAGATAGCTCGGGAAGGCTAGCGTTCAGGCCATGCGTGCAACAGGCCGAGCGCTGCGCAGCTATCTACCGGTCGCCATCCTGGCGCTGGGACTGGTGTCGGTGTCGGGCGGAGTGCACGCCCGGGTCGTCCCGGGGCCGATCTCGACCGCAATGCCGGGCGCCTACTTCGAGCCCGAGCCTAGTGCCCGCGCCGACCGGACCTGGCTGGCAGCCTCCCGTCCGCTCGGCCGCGGCGCGCCGCCCTGGGCGCGCCGCCTCTACCTGCGATCGCTGCTGGTTTTGCGCCGTTTGACGGACCCTCAAAATGGCGCCATGATCGCCGGCGCTCGGGCCGGATGGCGCCACGTCTGGCCTCGCGAC
>JBHEMJ010000013.1:0-11116 GCA_046262655.1 Solirubrobacterales bacterium
GGCCGCCGTAGAGAAGGCGAGCAGAGGAGGCTCGATCAGCACAGCGCCGGAAACCAGCTCGGGATGGCCGAGCAGCAGATCGAGGGCGATTGCGGCGCCGATGCCGGCGCCACAGGCGATCGCCGGACGGTTCCCGGGGCCGGAGAGCCGGCTGGCGGCATCCTCGGCCTGCTCGTGGATGGTGGTCGCCCGGTAGCCCTCCGGCAGCTCGGCCTCGGCCCAGCCGAGGCGGTCGGGGGCGAGCAGGCGGGCACGGCCCCCGAGCGCCTCGCCCAGTGGCCGCCACTCAGCCGATGAGGCGCCCGTCTGGTGCAGGCAGAGCAGCGCCGGGGCTGTGGAGCCTAGTTCCGTGCCGAGCGCCAGATCCGGCGAATAACGGGAAGGGCCACGGCGTGGGGCGCGAAACGGCCGCCGAGGGCACCTGCCTGGTTCAGCACTCCCGGCACGACCACGCGCTTTCCCTGCTCGACGCCGCGCACCGCGGCGGCCGCGACCTGCTCGGGACTCGACCAGATCAGGTCGGGGGTCCGCCGCTCCGCGCCACCGACGCCGGCCACCTCGGCGAACTCGGTCTTGACCGGCCCGGGACACAACGCCGTGACCGTGACGCCGTCGCCGCCCACCTCGCTCGAGAGCGCCTCACTGAGGCTGAGCACGAAGGCCTTGCTGGCGGCATAGTTGGCGCCGCCGGGCAGCGGCTGGAAGGCGGCGGTGGAGGCGACGTTGAGGACTGCCCCGCGTTCGCGGCGGACCATGCCGGGCAGCCAGCGGGAGGCGAGGTCGACCACGGCCTCGACGTTGAGGCGGACCATCTGGACCAGCGCGGCACGGTCGGAGCCATGAAACTCGTCGCTGGTGCCGAAGCCGGCGTTGTTGACCAGCACCTCGACGGCGAGGCCGCGGTCCTCGATCTCGGCCTGGAGGAGGTCGCGTTCCTCGGGATCGGTGAGGTCACAGCCGATCGCCTCGGCGCGCACACCGTCGCTCTCGAGACGCTCGGCCAGCTCGCTCAAACGTTCCGCGCGGCGCGCCACCAGGGTGACGCCGTGCCCGCGCTGGGCCAGCTCGACGGCGATCGCCGCACCGATGCCCGAGGAAGCGCCGGTGACCAACGCCGTGGCGGCGGGTGAAACGGGGGGCAGCGGCACTAGGAGAGACCCTGGCGCGCCTCTCGCACCAGCGTCACCGCTTCCGGGAAGACGATGCGAATCGCGTTACGAACCTGCATCGCCTGTTCGTCGCTCGTGCCCTGCAGATTGAGCCGGTTGATCGAGGCGACGGTCATGTCCACCGCGAGCTTGATCGCGTTGTCGGCCCAGGCCACCTTCTGGGCGCCCTGCATCTGCTCTGCCATCTCGTTGAGCTGGCGGCGCAACTCCTCGGGGTCACCGAACAGCCCGCCAAATCCACCGCTTTCTTCCACCCACCGATCATAGTCCGTCACATTCCGCGCGCCCCGGACCTCGGCACCCGGACTAGCTTGACGGCCCATGGAGCCCAGCCCGCCTGCGCCCAATCCCGCTGTGCCCGAAGTCGGACGGCGGCAGGCGAACCGGCGGATTCGACCGGAGGAGCCGCCGGTCGTTGGCAAGACGGCGGCTGAATCTGGATCAGCCACCATCGAGCACCTGGCGCTGGCGGCGCTGATCGCGCTGGTGGTGGTTGCCGCCGTCTCCGCCCTCGCCTCGCAGCCCCGCAACCGCGCGGGGCGGGAGCTGGCGGCGGCGATCGGGCGCAAGCTGGTCTGCGCCCCGCGGGCACCCGGCCCGTGTGAGCGCAACCCTCTGGCCCGCGCCTACGGTTTTCCGCTCGGCAAGCTCGTGCGGGCGCTGGCGCCGATCCCTCAGCCGCTCGCTGCCGCCGACGGTACGACGCTGGTCCCGGTGGACTTCCGCCGCTGCCGCCGCGCCAGCTGCGCCCACCCCCGCGACGCCCGTCTGACCACCTCCGGGCGGCTGATCACGGCCTTTACCGAGGTCGAGGACCTGCGCCGCTCCCGCGGACCGGTGCGGATCACCTACTGGCTCTACCGGCCGGGACGCCCGTGGGAGCGAACGGTACGCAGCGGCGCCGCGCCGGAGATCGCCGCCGCCTCGACCCTGCGCCTGAGGCTCACCGACTCCCCGGCCCTGGTCCCACTCGAGACCCTCCCTGGCCGCAACCACTACCGCTTCACCGCCACCGAGGAGCCCCCGTGGCGCTGGCGCGTCGCGAGCATCTACCCGGACTGAGGCTTGGGGTGGTCCTCCTCGCCATGACCTGTGTCGCGCTCGGCTGAGCGGATCAGCGAGCGGAAGTCGGTGGTGCGAAAGACGAAGGTGAGCGCCGCGAAGCCGAGCAATGCCGTCCACACCGCAATCGCGATCTGCTGGCCGACCGAGTAGGCGAGCACGTCACCCGGGGTAGTGCCGGCCGCGCCGGCCAATGTCGCCACCAGCAGCGCTTGCTGTGCGCCGGCGCCGCCGGGGGTGAAGGGCAGCAGCCCGGTCACCGCCTGCACGCTCATCACCAGCAGCACGTTCTGCACCGAGCCGCCGATGTGGAAGGCATCGAGGAATAACCAGAATGAGCCGAAGCGAGCGAACCAGGCGACCGCCTGCCACGAGGCGACGGTGCGGAAATACCGCGAACCGTCGGTGAGCACGATCGCCCCCTGTTTGATCCGGTCCCAGAACCGCTCGGCGCGGCGGGCGGTGATCGCATAGAGGACGACCAGGCCGACCCCGAGGCCGGTCAAAAAGAAGACCAGGAACCGCGGGTGGTCGGCCCAGAAGGCGATTTCGAAGGCAGGCAGGTTGGGCAGCTCCGGGGGCTTTGGCAGCAGCCCCTGGGTGATCGCGTAGAGCAGGACGAGGATGCCGACACTGGTGTCGAAGACCGACTGGACGAAGAAGGAGGAGGTGATGGTCGGGTAGCTCGAGCCCCGGACCGTGCGCTTGACAAGAAAGATCTTGGTCACGTCGCCGACCCGCGCCGGGATGAAGCTGTTGAGGCCGGCGCCGGCGATGTAGGCGGCGGCGATCTTGGTGAAGGAGATCTTGTGCTCGGGGTAGGCGGCGCGCAGGGTGTTCTGCCAGGTCCGCGAGCGCGCCAGCAGCATGCCCAGGTAAAAAAGAAGCCCGGCCGCCGCCGCGACCCAGTTGATCTCGCCGAAGTGGTTAAAGAAGGTCTTCGACGCGTCGAGGAAGCGGTGGAGGCTGTTCTCGAAGCTGAGGGCGCCGGACTCCATCAATTCCTCACCACAGCGCTGAGTGTTCTTCCATCACGCCGAGCCCTTCGCTGAGCTCGATGCCGCCGAGTGATCCGCTGAAGGACCCGAAGCGGTGCCGGTAGCGCGAGCGCACCAACAACAAGTTGTCCTCGCGGCTTCGCTCCGCCTCCTCGGCGAAGCAAAGCCGGGATCCGTCGGCGAAGCCGATCGACTCGAGGCCGTCGAAAACCACCGGCGCCGGCTCGGTGGGCCGCCCGTCGACCCAGATCGCCCGCTCGCTGGCCTTGGGCGGATCGTTGATGCCGGTGACCAGGTTCCAGGCCACCTCGCGCCCGTCACGGTCTTTACCGACCCCCGCCGACCATGCCCACTCGACATGGCGGCGGTGATACCCGGCCGACTGGTCATCCACGCCGCGGGCCCCATCCACCTGCCAGCCGCGTTCGCCGATCTCGATCGACCCGGTGACCTCGATCCCCGCGCGCTTGCGGGTCCAGGCGTAACCATGCTCGCCGCTGGGACAGATCGACTCGATCGCCTCGCCCCCGGCGCCCAGCTGGACCTCGGCGCGAACCTCTCCCGACTCGACCAGCAGCGTCGAGCCTTCGAGGCGGACCTCGCCGGGCATCATCCGCGTGCGATGGCGCGCTTCGCTGCGGTCACGATCCCAGATCGCCCAGAAACTCTGGGGGAAGGGGCCGACCTGCACGCGCGCGGCGCACAACATCACCCGGTCGCAGTAGACACCGATGTAGCGCCAGCGTTTGCGGGGACGCCCATTTCGCCACAGCGGCATCGCCGCCGGGGGCAGCGGCAGATCGGGCCGGCCCGGAGCCGGCCCCCGCCACGGCAGCCCCGACGGCTCGTGGACTACGACGCCTTGAGAAATGAGAGGACCTCCGTGGCGATGCGCTCGCCGGCGTCCTCCTGCAGGAAATGCGCGGCTCCCTCGATCTTCACCTGTTGGTCCACGGTCGGGATCAACTCGACGAACCGCTCACCGGCCCGGGGATAGGGAAAGACGGGGTCTGAGTCCGAGAAGGCGACCAGCGCCGGCTTCTCCCAGCGGGTCAGCTCGTCGGCTATCGCCCGCATCTCCGCCGCCCCGGGGTCCCCGTCGGAGGTCGGCACCAGCAGTGGAAAGCTCGCCGCCCCGGCCTTGGAGGCGGCGTCTGGGAAGGGGGCCTCATAGGAGGCGATCACGTCGTCGGTTAGATCGCTGGTCGTCGCGGACTGGATCACGAAGCCGACGGGCATGTCGGGGTTCTTTTCGGCGAATTCGCGCCAGGCCATGAAGCCCTTACTCACCCGTCCGGTGAACAGGCCGGTGTTGAGGATCACCAACGCCCCCACCCGCTCGGCGTTGGCGACCGCCCAGCGCAGGCCGATCGGCCCGCCCCAGTCCTGGACCACGACCACGACGTCCCACAGGTCGAGCCGGTCGAGGTGCTCGGCGGTCAGCTCGACATGACGGTCATAGCTGTACCAGCCGATATCGGTGGGTTTGTCCGAGCGCCCGAAGCCGGCCAGGTCCGGGCAGATCACCCGGAACCCCGCCGGGCGCAACCGGCCGAGCACCTTGCGGTAGAGGTAACCCCAGCTCGGCTCCCCGTGAAAGCAGAGAACGGGGCGCCCCTCCCCCTCGTCCACGCGGTGCAGGCGCAGGCCGTCCACCTGCTCGTAGTGCGGCTCGAATCCATAGCCGGGCAGATCGGCGAAGCGCTCGTCGGGCGTTCGAAAAAGCTCCACGGCGCGGCAGCGTATCCCGTAGCCCTCTGCAACACTTTCGCGCTGATGGCGCCTGTTGAGACCACCGCGCCGAATCCTCCCGCCGTGCACGATCCAGCCGATGAGGCGATGTGCTCGCGGGCGCGAGAGCGGTTCGCCACCGACCGCCGCAAGGGCGGCCGGGTCCCCCTGCGCCGGCGCCGCCACGCCGCCTTGCCCAACCTGATCATCATCGGGGGGCTGAAGTGCGGCACCACCTCGATCCATCACTACCTCGGCCTGCATCCCGAGATCCAGATGTCGAAGCCGAAGGAGCTGAACTTCTTCTGTGAGGAACAGACCTGGGATCTGGGCTTGGACTGGTACCGGGGCCGCTTCGACGAGCGCTTCGCGGTCCGCGGCGAGTCCTCGCCGCATTACACCAACCGACCGAGGTTCACCGGGGTGGCCGAACGCATCCGTGAGCACGTCCCCGACGCGAAGCTGCTCTACATGGTCCGCGACCCGATCAGTCGCATGCTTTCCCACTGGCGCCACGCCACGGGCGCGGGCTATGAGGCTCGCACCGGGCAGATGGAGCGGCTGCTGGCCGACCCTAGCTCAGCCTATGTGCAGCGATCGCAGTACTGGATGCAGCTACAGCCCTACCTGGAGCGCTTCGACCCCACCCAGATCGAGGTGATCACACAAGAGGAGCTGCAGGACGACCGCGAGGCAACCATGCGCAAGGCCTTCTCCTTCGCCGGTGTCGACCCCACCTTCACCTCCGAGCAGTTCGACCGCGAATGGGAGAAGTCCACGGCCAAGGAGTCCGAGCGCTACCAGTTCATGGAGAAGTTGGTCAAGGTGCCCGGATTCCGCTCCTTCGACCGAAACTTCGATCGCCTGCCCGAGCGAATGCGCTGGATGGTCGAGAAGGTCGTCCACGATCCCGGCAAGCCCTCGGCACCCAAGCCAGAGCTCTCCGATGCGGCCGAGCAAAAGATCACGGGCTGCTTCACCCAGGACGTCGCCGGGCTCAAGCGGTTCACCGGGCGCAGTTTCGCCGGCTGGCGCGACTACTGATGCCGTGAAAATCGCAGTCGCAGCCGACGAGCGGGCTGGCATCGCCGAGGCCGTACTGGCGGAGCTGACAAGGCGCGGCCACGAAACGATCCCCCACGGGGCCCTGGGCCAGGGCGACCGTGACGACTGGGCCTGGGCCAGCGAGGCCGCGGCGCGCGACGTCGCCGAGGGGCGCGCCGAGCAAGCCATCGTCTGCTGCTGGACCGGCACCGGCGCCTCGATCGCCGCCAACAAGGTGGCCGGCATCAGGGCGGCACTCTGTCTCGATGCCCAGACCGCCGATGGCGCCCGGCGCTGGAACCACGCCAACGCCCTTGCGATCAGCCTGCGATCGACGTCGGAGGCTGAGCTGGGCGAGATCCTCGATGCCTGGTTCGCCGCGGAACCCAGCACCGAATCGAGCGATTGCGCCAACGTCGAGCACCTGGGCGAGATCGAGGAGGGCCAATGAGACCCCACCGGGGTCCTCATCAGCCAGGTCCGTCCCTCCAGGAGGTTGCACCATGAGCGCCCCCGGCGATACTCACGAGGTACGGCGACTGCTGCCGGACCCGGCGACGGTGGAGCTCGCCGAGCAGCTCTCGGATCTGCGCTTGGTCGAGTTGGCCCACGGGGGGCGGCCCTACACCGTGCTCAACTTCGCCTCGACCGTGGACGGCTACGCTGCCATCGACGGCCGCTCGGGGCCGATCGGCTCCGCCGCCGACACCGAGTTGCTGCAGCGGCTGCGCACCCAGGTCGACGCGGTGATGATCGGCGCCGGCACGATGCGCGCCGAGCGCTACGGGCGCATGGTCGCCGACCCTCAACTGAGGGCGTGGCGGGAACGGATCGGGCTGCCCCACGATCCCCTCGCGGTGATCGTCTCCGGACGGTTCGATCTACCGTGGGATGCGCCGCTGTTCACCGACGGAGGCGGTCGGGTGCTGGTCTTCACCGCTGAGCCCGATGAGGAGCCGCCGCAGACGGCGACGCCGGTGAGAGTCGTCCGCCACCACGAAAAGGTCGACCTCGAAGCGGCGATGCTCCATTTACGCACCGAGCGCGGCATTCGCGCCCTGCTCTGCGAGGGCGGCCCGGGCCTTCACGCCCAGTTGCAGCGCGAAGGGCTCGCCGACGAGCTGTTTCTGACCATCGCCCCGAAGCTCGCCGGCGGGCCGGCGCCCCACGCCCTCGAGGGTGAGCTCCCCGGACAGATCGAGATGCAGCTGGCCTGGCTGCTCGAGCGCGAGGGCGAGCTGTTCGCGCGCTACCAGCGCCGTTGGCAGTAGGCTGAGCCCGAGCATGGACTTCAACCCCACGCCACAGGTCGAGGAGCTGCTGCAACGGGTCGGGGCGTTCATGGACGAGCACGTCTACCCGAACGAGCGGGAGGCGATGGAGGCGCTGGACGCCGAGGTCAAGCCCGGCGTGCCCTATCCGAAGCTGTTCCTCGAGATCCGCGACAAGGCCCACACCGAGGGTTTGTGGAACCTGTTCATGCCCGACGAGCGCTACGGCCCTGGCCTGAAGAACTGGGAGTACGGAATGCTGTGCGAGCTGATGGGACGCAGCCCGGTCCTGGCGCCGATGGCCTTTAACTCCGCCGCGCCGGACACCGGCAACATGGAGATCCTCGCCGAGCATGGCACCGACGCCCAGAAGGAACGTTTCCTGCAGCCGTTGCTCGACGGTGAGGTGCGCAGCTGCTTTTCGATGACCGAGCCCGAGGTCTCGGGCTCGGACCCGACCACCCTGCAGACCCGCGCCGTCCGCGATGGCGACGAGTGGGTGATCGACGGCCACAAGTGGTTCACCTCGGGCGCGATCGGCGCCGACTTCGCGATCGTGATGGCGGTCACCGACCCCGACGCCCACCCCTATGCACGGGCCAGCATGATCCTCGTCCCGCTCGACACGCCGGGGATGGAGGTCGTGCGCCCGGTACCGGTGATGGGCCACGACAAGGGCCCCGGGCACTGCGAGGTCCGCTATGCCGACTGCCGCGTACCGGCGTCGAACCTGCTCGGTGAGCAGGGCGGCGGCTTCGTCGTCGCCCAGGACCGCCTCGGCCCGGGCCGCATCCACCACTGCATGCGGGCGATCGGCACCTCCGAGCGGGCGATCGAGATGATGTGCGACCGGGCCAATTCGCGCCAGGCATTCGGCGGCCCGTTGGCCGAAAAGCAGTTCATCCAGGACTTCATCGCGCTCTCGCGGATGGAGGTGGACCAGGCTCGCCTTCTCACCCTCTATGCCGCCTGGCAGATGGACACCGAGGGCAAACGGCGCGCCCGCCAGACGATCTCGATGATCAAGGTGGTCGCTGCCAACGTGGTCATGGATGTGCTCGACCGCGCGATCCAAACCCACGGAGCGCTTGGAATGAGCGATGACACCCCGCTGGCCCTGATGTGGCGCTACAGCCGCATGCTGAAGGTCGCCGACGGGCCCGACGAGGTCCACAAGATGGTCATCGCCCGCCGGGAGCTGAACCGTCGCGCCAAGCTCACCGGGCAGGACGCGACCGGCAACGGCAGCGCCCCGGCCGAGCCCGCGGCCACCTCCACCTCCTAGATCTCTCCGCGCTCCTCGCCACCTCGAGGGAACTCAGTCGAGGCGGTCGACGGCGTCGGAGGCGGCTTCGGCTATCCGGTCGACGACCTTGCCGAATTCCTCGAAGCCATCCTTCTCCCCGTAGGCGCCGGCGGCATAGCGGGCGACGATGCCCTCGAATATCACCGCGAGCTTCCAGAGCCCGAGTGCGACGAAGAAGTCGATTTGGGAGAGGTCCCGCCCGGAGCCCTCCGCGTATAGCTTCGCCACCTCTTCGCGGTCCGGAAAGCCGGGGATCGCCGTGGGCGGATCGACGTTGGGCAGGATCTGTTCGTCAGGAGCGCCCCAGTAGACGATCAGCATGCCGACGTCGGCGAGAGGGTCTCCGAGCGTGCACAGCTCCCAATCGACGACGGCGGCGATCTGCCCCGATTCGGCGAGGATCATGTTGTCGAGCCGGTAGTCGCCGTGGACGATTGTCGCCGGACCCTGCTCGGGCACCCGCTTGATCAGGCGGTCGTGCACCTCCTCCACCAGCGGCACCTCGCGCGTCTTGGAGCCCTCCCACTGCCCCTGCCAGCGCTTCAGCTGACGTGGCACGTAGTCCTGCTTGCGCCCGAGGTCATGCAGACCGACCGAGTCGGGATCGACCTCGTGCAGCCGGACCAGCGTCTCGACCACTCGCTCGCCGATCGCCCGGCGTTCGGCCTCGCCGAACGCCGCGGCCTCCTTCGCGGTGCGCAGGATCGGGCCGGGCAGGAAGTCCATGGCGTAGAACGGAGCCCCGTTGACGGACTCGTCAGCGCAGAAGCCCGCCAGTGGCGGGACCGGCACCTCGGTCTCCTGCAGGGCAGCGATCACCTTGAACTCACGCGACATGTCGTGCGCGTTGCCGAGTGCCTTGCCCAGCGGCGGACGGCGGAGCGCCCAGCGGCGGCCGCCCGCGTCGGTGACGCCGTAGGTCAGGTTCGAGCGCCCGCCCGAGATGCGCTCGAACTCGAGCGGCGGCTTCGCCCCCGCCACGTTGGCCTCGAACCAAGCCTCGACCGGCCCCCGGTCGATCCCTTCGATCTGTTCGCTCATCGCAGCGACGAGCATATTGCTGTGCCTTGGTGTTTGATCGGTCTGTGATCAAGGCTCTGGTGTTCGATTTCGGCGGCGTGCTCACCAACCCCGTGTGGGAGAGCTTTGCCGCGTTCTGCCTCGAGGAGGGCCTCGAGCCTGAGACGATCAAGCAACTGTTCCGCCGCGACCCAGGGGCGTTGGCAGAGCTGCGAGCCCTGGAGACCGGAGAGTTGGAGGAGAAGGAGTTCGAGGCAGGCTTCTCGCGGCGCCTGGGGATCGAGAACAGCGACGGCCTGATCGAGCGGCTGTTCGCCGGCATGAAACCCGAGGAGCAGATGCTGGAGGCGGTGCGCACCGCCCGTGCCGGCGGGCTGAAGACGGCGCTACTCTCCAATTCCTGGAGCGTCGATCACTACGACCGCGAATTGCTGGCGGAGCTGTTTGATGTATCGGTGATCTCGGGCGAGGTGGGGATGCACAAGCCACAGCTCCAGATCTACGAGCTGACAGCCCGGCGCCTGGAGCTGGAGCCTTCCCAATGCGCCCTGATCGACGACCTGCGCGAAAACTGCGAGGGCGCCGAGGCGATCGGCATGACGGCGATCCGCCATCGCGACCCGGCCGAGACGATCGCCCGGCTCGGCGAGCTCACTTCAATCGAGTTCTAAGCGCCGGCGGCGATCATCACGATGCCGGTCAGCGCCAGGGCGACGCCGGCCCGGCGAATGGTCCCCAGGCGCTCGCCGATCACCAAGTAGGCGAGCAAGATCGTCACCGCGGGATAGATCGAGCCGCCGACCGCAACCACCGGCAGCAGGCCCTTGGTCGTCGCCACCGCATAGAGGGAGTTCGCGAGCACGTCGAAGAAGCCGATTGCGAGGATCGCCCAGACCGCACCGGCTGCCAGCGAGAACGAGGGGCGGGTTCCGATCACGGCCCCGACGGCAACGAGGACGCCACCCATGCGCACCCCCACGATCGTCCATGCGGCATCGTGGCCGGCGGTTGCATCGACGGCGACGAAGAAGCATCCAAAGCCCAGCGCGGCGACCAGGGCGAGCAGGATCGGGCGCAGCGAGGCCGAGCGCTTATCGGCATTCGATTCCTCGTAGCTGACCAGCACCACGGCCGCGGTGGCCACCGCGGCACCGCCGAGCTGGAGGGGTGCCGGGTCCTCGCCCCGGGCCAGGCCCACCACCACCGGGACGATCACTCCGAGCGCGGCGATCGGGCTGACGACGCTGATTGTCCCGGTCGCCATGCCGGCGTAGAAGGCGATCAGGCCAACCGCGCCGGCAGCCCCACCGGCGGCGGCGATCGCCAGATCGCCTGCGGAGAGCCCGGCGTCACCGAGCACCGGCAGCAGCGCCACGGCGAGCAGCAACCCGACCGTTTGACTGAGCACAACGACGGCGAGAACGTGCATGCGCCTGCTCTGCAGGCCGCCGAGGAAATCCGAGAGGCCCCAGGAGACACTCGAGGCAAGGCTGAGCGCGAAGCCGAGCACGACCG
>JBHEMJ010000014.1:0-2787 GCA_046262655.1 Solirubrobacterales bacterium
CGCCAGGAAACCTGGAGGCGCACGACATCCACCCCGAGGGCCTTGAGCTCGTCGAGGGAATGGACCAGAGCAGGCCCCCCGCGGGTGCCGTCCTGCTCATTGGAGGCGTCGAAGAAGGTGAGCTGGCTGTGCGAGGCCGACGCGGGCGCCGCCAAGGCCAAGGCGAGCAGGGCGACCGCGAGGAAGCCCGGTGGGATGAAGCGCAGTCGTGTTCGCATGTCAGTAGGTGCCGCCGAGCTTGCGGTGGTCCCAGCTTGCAACACGCTTCGGCCGGAAACGGATCGCTACCCGTTTGGGCGTCTGAGCCTCGAGTGCCGCGGCCGCATCGCCCTCGACTGACTCTATCCCCTCGCCGTAGCGGACGGTCAGCAGCTTGGCGAATTCCAGCACCCTGTCGAAGTCATGAATCAGCTCCGCCTCGGCCTCGATCATCACCCCACGCAGCTCGGTGTACTCGCGACCGGTCTCCACCAACACGGTCGCCTTGGGATCCCGCTCCAAGTTGCGGACCTTCTGCGACTTGGCGTAGGTCCAGACCCAGATCTCACCGCCGCGGACCACGTACCACAGCGGCATCGTGTGCGGCCAGCCTCCGGCGCCGTTGGAGGCGACGATCGCCACGCGCTCGGACTCGAGTAGCGCCAGCTGCTCCACTTCGCTCAACTTGATCTTGTCCCGGCGGGAGGCCATCAGGTCGCGAGAGCTCGAGCCGGGCTAGCGCAGGACCAGCGTATGCCAGGGAGCCTCGCCGGCCAACATCTGCGTCTCGCCGGCCAGCCAGCGCTCCTGCAGGTCGTCGTAGTAACCACTGCCCGCCTGGCCCGACTGCCCGGTGAACGCCTGCCAGCGCGAGCGCTCCGGGCGCAGCGGGTCAGCGACCATGCGCCAGCTCGGCGCCCAGGCGGCCTTGTCGGGATGGGAGGGGTCGCTGGCGACCTGGCAGACGGTCTCCGAGCCTCCGCCGACCTCGAGGCTGCGGTTGAAGATCTTGGCGAAGAGCGGGTTGGCGGCGCCCAGGGCGTGGGGGAAATCGAGCCGGTGCACGGCCCCCCAGCGCCAGCCGGACTCATCGTAGCCGAAGCGGGTCTCGAGATCGTCGAGGGCGCCGCGAAGGGCGTCGGCGACGAGGTCCTGCCAGGGTCGTCCGATCAACTCCTCGTCGCCCTCGTCCCAGAGGGCCAGCAGGTGCGAGTACCAGCGCCAGGTCGAGGCCTGGTGCTCCATGAAACCGTTGTCGGCGCGGTCCATCCATCGCTCGGCCAGGTCGCGGTCGCCGATCGCCGATCGGGCGAACTCGCGGGCGAAGCGGATGACGAAAGCGTGGTAGACGCTGGCCGCGACCGAGTCGGGGGTCATCTCGCCGTTCCACGACTTGAGAATCTCGATCACCCGGGTCTCGCGCTGGCCGGCGGGGCGCAGACGGGCGAGGCGCTTGACGACCTCCATCCCCGGGATCGAGAACTTGTCGGTCTGCATGCCGGCGAACTGGTCGAGGTCCAGCTCGTCGGCCGCCTCGATCATCTGTTCGATGCGGCGGGCGCGAAAACCGTCCATGTACTCGCTGGTGATGTGGTGGGGATAGTCCTCGGGCGCGATGCGGTTGTTGGCGGTGACCAGATACCCGGCCTCGGGGTCGATGGCCTCGGGCAGCTCCCCGTAGGGGATCGTCCCCTCCCATTCGAACTCGCCGCTCCAGCCGGGCTTCGGCAAATCGGGGCAGTCACCCCTGCGCAGCGGCAGGCGGCCGATCGTCTTGTAGCCGATCGAGCCGTGGCGGTCGGCCCAGATCACGTTCGAGCAGGGCATCGTCATGCCGCCGAGCAGCTCGAGCAGCTCGGGGCCGCTACGCGGGTCGAGCACGCCGGTGTTGGCGTCGGTCATCGACGGATGCTCGAGCGTCGTCCAGGCGAGCGCCAGAGGGTCGGCGTCATCGGCCTTCAGCGCCGAATTGACGATCGGCCCGTGATGGGTGATGCGGACGGTGTGCCTCAGCGGCTCGTCGCGACCCTTGACGGCGATCTCTTCCTCGATGACCTCCATCTCGCGCCACTCGTCCTCGAACAGATACCTGTCGCCATCGGTGCGCTCGACAAACAGATCCTGGACGTCGGCCATCACGTTGGTGAAGGTCCAGCAGACATCGTTGTTCTGCCCCATCGAGATCCCCGCAACACCGGGGAGCGATGCGCCACGGCAGAAACGGTCGCCGAGCTCGAGTCCGACCTGGTACCAGATGCCCGGCATGCTGGGGGAAAGATGCGGGTCCCCGGCGATCAGGGGCCCATCGGTGGCGGAGCGTTCGGCGCTGATCGCCCAGTTGTTGGATCCGCTGGCTCCGGAGGCGAAGCCGAGCGCCTCACGGACCCGCCCGATCTGATCGGCGATCGCTCCGCTGTCGCCCGAGAAGCCCTGTCCCCCGGGCTCGGTGACGATCGGGTTGCCCTCCGGATAGGTCGGGTCGAGGCGAATCGACAGCTCTTCTCCCAGGAGCCGTGCCATGTCGGCCCGACGCAGCTCTGCCTCCCAGTTGCCGGACAGACCGAAGCTGAGGAGCTTGATCAAGGCGAGCATGTCGGCAGGCCGCCACGGCTCCCAGTCAAGTCGCAGGATCTGAAACTCGGCCGGCAGCGAACGGGCTGTGCGAGCCGCCTCGTTGATGCCGGCACAGTGAGCCTCCAGCTGGGCGCGCAGCGACGGAGCCAGCTCGGCTTCCTCGCGCAGCGCGATGCGGTACAGGCCGAGCGTCCGCATCAACTTGTCTGAAGCCAGTGCGTCCTCGCCGGCGAC
>JBHEMJ010000015.1:0-4133 GCA_046262655.1 Solirubrobacterales bacterium
CTTCTCGCGCCAGGCCTTTGAGGAAAGCCTGGAGGAGTTCGCCCGCCGCCGCCGGCGCTTCGGAGGTCGCTGAGGATGCCTCCGGCGCGCCGCGCCCCGCCGCCGCCCCGGCTCTCGCGCTCCCGCTCGGCCCCCCCGGCGCGGCGGCGATCGGACCTGCTTTCGAGGGTGCTGGTCGGGGTGCCGGCGGCGATCGTCGCGGTCGTTTTCATCGATCTCGGGGGGCTCGCGTTCGCCCTGCTGATGATCGCGCTCGGCTGGGCTTGCCTGCACGAGCTCTACCGGCTCCTGGGCCGCTGGCGGCCGGTTCCCGTGGTCGGGTTCGCCGCCCTGGCGGCCATGGTCCTGGCGGCCCGCTATGGCGGCCAGCGCCAGGTGCTGGAGGTGGCGGTCGGGACGGTGCCGATCCTGTTTCTCGCCGTCGTGTTGCGCGCCCAGCGCGGCGGCGCGACGGTGGCCATCGCCGGCACGCTGCTCGGCGTCTACTGGATCGGCCTGGCCTTCGCCCACGCGGTGCTGCTCCGCGAGCTCCACCATGGCAACGCGATCATCATCGACGTACTGATCGGAACGTTTCTCGGCGACACCGCCGCCTACATCGGCGGTCGCTTGTTCGGTCGGCGCCCGCTGGCCCCCGAGATCTCGCCGAACAAGACGGTGGAGGGGCTGGCTTGTGGCATGCTGATCGCGATCCTGTCGGTGTTCTTCGCGGGGCTCTACCAGGATTGGCTGACCCAGGGCGACGCGCTGTTGCTCGGTCTGGCCATCGCCATCCTCGCTCCACTCGGCGACCTGTTCGAGTCGGTGGTCAAGCGAGACGCGGGGACCAAGGATGCGGGCACGCTGTTCGGGCCGCATGGCGGTGCGCTCGATCGCCTCGATGCGGTGATCTTCACGGTCGTCGCCGGCTACTACATCTGGATCGCCGTGATGCACTGACCCGGAAGGCGCGCTTCCTACAATCGACGACGTGCCGCGCCGTCTGGCCATCCTCGGATCTACGGGCTCGATCGGCGTCCAGGCTCTCGACGTTGTCTCGCGCGCCGACCCGGAGACCCTGCGTGTGGTCGCCCTCAGCGCCTCCAGCGGCTGGGAGCAGCTCCTGGAGCAGGCCCGGAATCACGGCGTGCGGCGAGTCGCCCTGACCGACCCCGACGCCGCCGCGCGTGCGGCCGAGGCGTGGACCGACGGGCAGGTGCTGAGCGGCCCGGATGGACTGGTGCGCCTGATCACCGAGTGCGAGTGCGACCTCGTGCTCAACGCGATCGTCGGCTCAGCCGGTCTCGTCCCGACCGTGGCCACGCTGGGCGAAGGGCTCGACCTGGCCCTGGCCAACAAGGAATCGCTGGTCGTGGGCGGAGAACTCGTGATCGCGCTGGCCGAGGCCACGGGAGCGACGATCATCCCCGTCGACTCTGAGCATTCAGCCCTCCATCAGCTGCTCGCCGCCGAGCGACCGGGGACGGTGGATCGGCTGACCTTGACGGCCTCCGGTGGACCCTTCCGGGGTGTCACGACGGCCGAGCTCAGGGAGGTCACCGTGCAGCAGGCGCTCGCGCACCCGACGTGGGCGATGGGGGGGAAGATCAGCATCGACTCCGCAACGCTGATGAACAAGGGCTTGGAGGTGATCGAGGCCCATCACCTGTTCGGGACGCCTTACGAGCGGATCGAAGTCGTCGTGCATCCCCGGTCGATCGTCCACAGCCTTATCGCCCTGTGCGATGGCGCGAGCCTCGCACACCTGGGCTACCCGGACATGCGGGTACCGATCTCCTACGCGCTGCACTACCCGGAGCGTGTCGACGTGCCGATCACCCCGCTCGATCTCGCCGCGCTGGGCGCGCTGACCTTCGAGCCCGTCGACGAGGAGACCTTCGCCTGCCTACGCCTGGCGCGGGACGCGGCACGAGCCGGCGGGACCGCGCCATGCACGCTGAATGCCGCCAATGAGGTCGCCGTGCACGCGTTCCTGGCCGGCCGGCTCGCGTTCTTGGACATCGCCGCGGTGATCGAAGAGACCCTGACGCGCCTGCCCTCCGCCCCGGTGCACTCGTTTGAGTCTCTCGGCGATGCGGACACCCGGGCCCGCGCCGTGGCCGGGGAGCTTGCCGCCCGCCGAGCGGTGGCTTAATCGGCCGGCCGGGCCGACTTGGCACACTGGAGCGCGGACATGTCCTACGTGCTCGCATTTGTCGGCTTCGCCCTGCTGATCATCCTCCACGAGGCCGGGCATTTCGCCGCGGCCAAGGCCGTGGGCATGCGGGTGGAGCGGTTCTCGCTTTTCTTCGGCCCACTGCTGGTGAAGTTCCGCCGAGGGGAGACCGAGTATGGGATCGGGCCACTCCCGCTGGGCGGCTACGTGAAGATCACCGGCATGAACCCGAACGAGGAGATCGCGCCAGAGGTGCGGCCACGGGCGTACTACAACCAGCCGGTGTGGAAGCGGGTCGTGGTGATCCTGGCCGGGCCGGCGGTCAACCTGCTGATCGCCTTTGCGCTGATCATGGCCATCGCCTGGTCGGGCGGCGAGGCGGTGACCAGTCATGGACAGCTTCAGTATCAGATCGACCAGCCCACGTTCCCCGCCTCGCAGTATCTGCGCAGCGGAGACCGGATCCTCGGCGTGGACGGCCGACAGCATCTTTCCGGTGTTCAGATAACCGAGCAGATCGGCTCCCACCACTGTGCCGGTGCCCAGGTCGCCGGATGCGTGGCCAAGACGCCGGTCCGAATGTCCGTGCTCAGGGGCAAGCAGGAGATGAGCTTCACGATCTACCCCCGGTACGACGCGGCGGCAAAGCGCGTACGGGTCGGCTTCGCCCTCGCCCCACAGCTGCAATCAATCGGCCCGGCCCGCGCCGCATCGACCAGCGTCAGCGAGATGTGGTTCGTGACGCGCTCCACGGTGTCGACGATCGCCAAGCTGTTCGAGCCGAAGGTTCGTAGGCAGCTCCACGGCATTGTCGGCGGCTTCAAGGTCACCCAGCAGCGGTTCGCCTTCGACACCACGGAGGCGCTCTACACGCTGGCGCTGATCTCTCTGTCGCTGGCGGTGATCAACCTGTTCCCGTTCCTGCCTCTCGATGGTGGGCACGTATTCTGGGCTGTGGCCGAGAAGGTCCGCGGCAAGCGGATCCCGTTTGTGGTCATGGAGCGTGCCGGGGCGCTGGGGTTCGTCCTCATCCTGCTGCTGTTCGTGATCGGGCTGAGCAACGACATCTCGACCCTCACCGGTCGCGGGTTCGGCACGCGGTAGTGCGATAGCTTTCCGCAAATGACGAGCAGCACGATCAGCCCAGCGGTGGGTCGCGCCGTCGACGCGCCGACGGTAACCGAGGCGTTCCGGCGGACGGCGGCCAACCACCCCGAAATCGTCGCCGTGCGCAGCGCCGACGACGACGTGTCGCTGACCTGGGGCGAACTGCTGATGCGGGTCGACGCGCTCGCCGGGGGGCTGGCAAAGCTCGGCGTGGGGCACGGCGACACGATCGCGATCATGCTGGGCAACCGCCCGGAGTTCCCCATGGTCGATCTCGCCACGGCGATGCTGGGCGCGACGCCGTTCTCGATCTACACCACGTATCCGGCCGAGGAGATCCGCTACCTGTGCACTGACGCGGCGACCAGGGTGGCGATCGTCGAGCAGGCATACCTGCCGGCGCTTCTCGAGGCCCGACGCGGGCTGCCCGAGCTTGAACACGTGATCGTGGTGGATGGCGAGGCCCCCGAGGGAACGCTGGCGCTGAACGAGGTCGAGGGTTCGAATCCGGACTTCGACGTCGCGGCGGCCGCAAGCGAGGTCGGCCCTCACGATGTGCTCACCCTGATCTACACCTCAGGGACGACCGGGCCGCCCAAGGGGGTGCAGCTCTCGCACCACAACATCATGTTCTCGGCCAAGGCGATCGAGCAGATCATCCCGCTCGACCCGGGCGCGCGACTGATCTCCTGGCTGCCCGCTGCGCACATCGCCGAGCGGATGGCGCACCACTACATTCCGGTCATCTACGCGGGCACGGTCACCTGCTGTCCGAATCCGCGCGAGGTCGTGTCGTTCCTGCCCCAGGTGCGCCCGACCTGGTTCTTCGCCGTCCCGCGGATCTGGGAGAAGCTGAAGGCCGGGCTGGAGG
>JBHEMJ010000016.1:0-12492 GCA_046262655.1 Solirubrobacterales bacterium
GGTGCTGGCCGAGGCTGGCAGTTCCAAGGTCGCATTACGCCACGACACAATGGTCGGCGCCTACCTGCTCGACCCGGCACGGCGGACCTACGACCTCGCCGACCTGGCGGCACAGCGGGGCATCGCGGCGGCCGGGGGCACCGAGAGCGATGAGAAGGCTGCGGCGAATTCCAACGGAGACGGCGAGCAGCTCGCGCTCGGCGACGAAGAGCAGGAGGCGGCCCCCGACCCGGCCACCGAGGCCCGCCTCGCGTGGGAGGTAGCCCGGCTCCAGCGCGCCTCGATGAAGGAGCTGGGACTGGAGAAGTTGATGGACGAGGTCGAGATGCCCTTGATCGAGGTGCTGGCGGCGATGGAGATCGACGGGGTGAAGCTGGATCCCAAACGCCTGGCCGAGATCGGCGACGGCTTCGAGGCACGCATCGCCGAGTTGGAGAGGGGCATCTACAAGCTGGCGGGGCGCGAGTTCACGATCGGCTCCCCGGCCCAGCTCGGCGAGATACTGTTCGACGAGCTGGGGCTGTCGAAGAAGCGCCGCGGCAAGACCGGCTTCTCGACCGACGCGAGGGTGCTGGCGCAGATCCGCGACGAGCACGAGATCGTCGCCAAGGTCGAGGCCTGGAGGGAGCTGACCAAGCTCAAGAACACCTACCTCGACTCGCTGCCCGAGCTGATCGACCCGGACACCGGCCGCATCCACACCACCTTCAACCAGACCGCCACCGCGACGGGGCGCCTATCCAGCACCAATCCCAACCTGCAGAACATCCCCGTGCGCAGCGACGAGGGCCGGCCGATCCGCTCGGCTTTCATCGCCCCGCGGGGCAAGCGCCTGCTCTCCGCCGACTACAACCAGATCGAGCTCAGGATTCTCGCCCAGATCGCTGGTGAAGAGGCGCTGCGCAAAATATTCGCCGCGGGCGAGGACGTGCACGCTGCCACCGCGGCTGAGATCCTCGGCTCCGAGCCGGGCAAGATCAGCCCCTCCGACCGCTCGAAGGCCAAGATGGTCAACTATGGGATCGCCTACGGGCTTTCGGCCTACGGGCTTGCCGACCGCCTCAATATCGAGCAGGAGGAGGCGGCGGCCTACATCGAGCGCTACTTCGAGCGCTTCCCCAACGTCCAGCAGTACATCGAGGAGACGATCGAGAAGGCACGTTCAGACGGCTACGTGACGACGCTGTTCGGCCGGCGACGCCCGATCCCCGAGCTGCGCTCCGGGCGGGCCCAAACCCGCCTGCAGGGTGAGCGCCTGGCAGTCAACATGCCGATCCAGGGCACCTCGGCTGACATCATCAAGATGGCGATGGTCCGCGCCCGCGAGGCGCTGGCGTCGGAGGGCCTGCAGACGCGGTTGGTGTTGCAGATACACGATGAGCTGCTGTTCGAGGGCCCCACCGCCGAAATGGAAGCGGCGGGCGAGCTGGTGGAGCGCGAGATGAGCGCCTTCGACCTCGACCCGCCGCTCGCAGTCGACCTCGGGGTCGGCCAGGATTGGCTGGCCGCCAAGTAGGGGCTCAGGTGAGGAGGTCCTCCAGCTCGTCGGCGATCTCGGCGATCGCCGGGCGTGAGGCGGGCTGACGAGCCAGGCAGCGCTCGAGCAGATCGGTGAAGGCGCGCGGCGCGCGGCGCGCCAGTGCCGGGGAGGGAGCGGGCTCCCTCAGTTGCGGGTAGGCGCCCACCCGCGCCTGCGGGAAGGGCGCCGCGCCCGTCGCCGCCTCGTAGAGAGTCGCTCCGATTCCCCATGAATCGGTGGCCGGGCCCACCGAGGAGCCGCTCGCCTGCTCGGGTGCCAGGTAGGCGCTGGTGCCGGCTCCGCGCCGGGCGGGCCCGGGGGGCTGCGCCAGGCTGAGGTCGATCACCGTTGCCTTGCCCGCGTGGGCGATCACGTTCGAAGGCTTCAGGTCGAGGTGGAGCTGGCCGTGGGAGTGGAGGTAGGCGATCGCCGAGCAGAGCTGCAGCCCGAGCTCGACGAGATCGGGCACCGAGAGCCGCCGCTGGGCGGTCTCGACCATCTTGCTCAGGGTCTGTCCCTCGAGCGTCTCGAGGATCAGCACCAGCCCCCGCGGGTCGCCCTCACCCGGCTCGAGCAGCTCGTAGGCGCGGACGATGTGGGGGTGGGTGAGCGCCAGCAGCAGCTGACCCTCGTTGCGCAGCCGTTGCTGCACGCGTTCCTCGTCGCGGTCCGGACGCGCCAGCTTGACCACGACGCGGCAGTCGCGTTGGACGCTCCAGGCGTCGTAGACGTCGAGCGACTCGCTGCGGCTGAGGTGGGCGATCACCTCGTAGCCGGGCGCCGGGGCAGCGCCCTCTGCGAGCACCGGCGCGGCGGCCGGCTCGGCCGGCGCGAGCGCGGTGGGGCTCACCGGGCCGCTCCCACGAGCCCCGCCGATCTGGGGTCGAGCTCGTCGCCGTGGTGCAGGGCGTAGAGCTTGGCGTAGCTGCCCCCGAGCGCCACCAACTCCTCGTGGGAGCCCGCTTCTATGACCACGCCCTGATCGAGGACGGCGATCTTGTCGGCGTCGCGGACCGTGACCAGGTTGTGGGAGATGACGATCGTCGTGCGCCCCTCGATCAGGCGGCGCAGGGGGCCCATGATGCGGCTGGTGGACTCGGCGTCGACCCCGGTCGTGGGCTCGTCGAGGACGAGCACCGGCGCGTCGCGGATCATCGCCCGGGCAATGGCGATGCGCTGGCCCTGTCCGCCGGAGAGCAGCCGCCCCTTCTGACCGACGACGGTGGCGTAGCCGTCGGGCAGGGCTTCGATGAAGCCATCGGCGTCAGCGGCCCGAGCCGCGGCCCCGATCTCCTCCTGCGTCGCTGCGGCGCGGCCGTAGGCGATGTTCTCGGCGATAGTCCCGTCGAAGACGAGACCCTCCTGGAGCAGCAGGGCGACGTTCTCGCGCACCGACGCGATCGACAGATCGCGCAGGTCGTGCCCGTCGAGTCGGATCCCTCCGTGGCTTGGGTCGTAGAAGCGGAGCAGCAGCTTGGCCAGTGTCGACTTGCCGGCGCCGCTGGAGCCGACCAGGGCCAGCGTCTCGCCCGCCTCGACGGACAGCGAGACGCCGTGGATCGCCTCGCGGGCGGCGCCGGGGTAGCCGAAGTGGACATCGTCCAAGTGGACCGTCCCCCGCGCCCGCTCGAGACGGTGCGGCTGGGGCTTTTCCACCACCGAGGGTTTCTCGTCGAGCAGCTCGATCACTCGCTCGGCCGCGGCCGAAGCCGAGTAGATGCGGTTGACGAGTCGGCTCATGCCGCGCACCGGGCTGTAGAGCTGGGTGAGAAAGGTCATGAACACGAGCAGCCCACCCAGCGTCAGGTGCCCCTGTGAGAGCTCCCAGGTGCCGAGCGCGATCACCAGCAGCCCGCCGCCCAGCTCGATCAGGTCGATCAGCGGCGTGTAGAGCGCCTTGATCCGGGTCGAGGCCATCTCTGCCGCATAGCTGCCGAGGTTCTCGCGGTGAAAGCGCTCGGTCTCGGTCCCCTCGCGCTGGTAGGCCTGGACCAGGGCGGTGTTGGAGAGGCTCTGCTCGGCGACCGTGGTGATCGAGCCGCTGCGGCGGCGCTTCTCCCGCGAGGCGACCTTGATCATCTTCGAGAAGCGGCGCGCGGTGAGCCAGAAGAAGGGGGCGACGATCAGCGAGATCAGCGCCAGGTCCCACTGCAGGTAGAAGAGCGCCGCGGAGAAGAAGACGATCCGCAGTGCGTAGGAGAGGAAGTCGGTGACGCCGGAGAGGACGAAGGCCTCGATCGCCGCGATGTCGCCAGTCAGGCGCGAGAGCACGTCGCCGAGCTTGCGGCGGTCGAAGAAGTCGAGCGAAAGGCCCTGGATATGGCGGAAGAACCCGGTGCGCAGGTTGAGCAGGAAGCGCTCTCCGATCCATGTTGCGAGCAGCTCGTCGGCGAACCCGAGCGCGCCGCCGGCGATCGTCAGGCCGACATAGGCGAGCGCGATCCAGACGAAGGGGCCGAAGTCGCGCGGCACTAATACGTCGTCGACCACCAGCTTGAACATCCAGATCGAGGCGGCGTCGACAAGCGGCACCGCGACCACGAAGGCGAGCCCCAGCGCCATCCAGCGGCGATAGGGGCGGGCGTAGGGCCAGAAGCGGCGGAAGATCTCCCGTACCGGCACCGGAGGGGCGGCGGCGATGAGCGCCTGTCGCCCCTCCGGATTGACCGGTACGAGTAGCCCGCGAATGCGAGCTCGAAGCCCCACCTCAGTCGTTGTCGGAGCCGTCGTTCTCGCCGCCGCCATTGGTGTCAGCGGCGTTCGAGTTCGATTGCGAATTGCTGTTGGTGTTGTCGCTTGACCCGCTGGCGGGGTGGGCGGACCTGAACTGCCCGTGACGGCGACGTCTGCGTCTAGTGGCCATTGTCTTCGCTCCTTGGTCGGTTGTTGCCTGTTGGACTGCTGCTGTCTCTAACCCGACCCCGGCGCGAAGATCACGCCCGGAAGTGAGAGGCTTGGGAAGCGGAGCTCAGAAGGAGGGAATGTCGTCGCCGCCGCCGGAGGAGCCGGAGCTGCCCGAACCGGAACCGCCCGATCCCGAGCCGGAGGTGCCGGAGTCGGAAGAACCCGAGCCCGTGCCGGAGGAGCCCGAGCCGGAGGAGCCCGAGCCGGAGGCACCGGAGGAGCCCGAGCCGAAGCCGCCGCTCCCGCCACCACCATCTCCCGAGGATCTGCCGCTCGTTCCCGAGTTGGAGCTGCCGGGGCCGGCGTTGTCATCGCCATGGTGCGACCCGCGATGGTCTTCGCCACCGCTGCCGGGCCCGCGGTTGCGCTGCGAACGCGCGCTGAAGGCCGCAGCGCCCGGGATCGAAGAGTCTTCGATCTGGCGTCGGGTGGCTGCGCGCTCGGCGGCGCTCGGCGCGTGGCGGTGCTGTTCGATCGCCACCCCCGCCACCCCGGTGCCGGCGACCAGCAGTGTGGCCACGCCTGCCTTGGCGGCGATTCCGAGGCTGACTCCCGCCCCGCCCGCCGCCGCCCCGGTCGCCGCGTCGGGGCCCATCCCGCCGGCCAGGAACCGCAGCAGGGGCAGCGGCACCAGCATGCCGGCGCCGTCGCGCAGCGCCGTGCGGGCGCGATAGATCGACTGGCGCACCGCGCCGCCGCTGACGCCCAGCGACTTGGCGATCTGCTCGTGGCTTAGTCCCTCCAGCTCCCGCATCACGATCGCCGCGCGCTGCGGCTCGGGCAGCTCTGCCAGCCCGGCCATCAGCGCTTCGACGCGTTGGCGTCGCTCGAGGGTGTCAGCCGGCTCCTCGCCACCGGGCGCGCGCTCGTCGAGCTCGACCCCCTGCGGAGTGCTGTCGCGAAGCTCGTTGAGCGCGGTGTTGCGCACGATGCGATAGAGCCAGGGGCGTAGCTTGATCTCCTTGTCGGAGCCCTTGAGCGCCACGAACGCCTTGGTGAAGGCGTCCTGGGACACGTCCTCCGCGCGCTGGCGGGTGACGATCGCTGCTGCGTACCGGTGCAACGCCTTGCCGTAGCGGCGCACGATCTCCTCGAAGGCGGGCTCGTTTCCGTCGCGGACGAGATTGACCAGGCGTCCGTCTGACTGCATGCGCAGCGCCGGCCCGGCGAACAGCCGCGTCGTAATTGCCTCTCCGAAAGGTGGCGGGGGTGGGTTCATGGCTGTGGGAGATACTTTCGGCTTGCCTATGCCTGAACACATGATGGTGCAGAAGATCACGCGGGATACAAGTGGATAAGGGAATCGCCGTCGTCTGCATGGCCGTCGTCGGCGGCATGATCGCCCTGCAGGCGCCGATCAACGCCGGCCTCGGAAAAGCCACGGGCGGCATTGGCGCCGCCTTCGTCTCCTTCCTCGTCGGCACCATCGTGCTCGCCGCGATCCTCGTTCTCAGCGGCAAGGCCGGCGGGCTGGGGCAGGCTGGGAACGTCCCCTGGTACTACCTGATCGGGGGACTGCTCGGGGCGGCCTACGTGTTCACCGCGCTGTCGCTGGTCGGCACTATCGGCGCCGGCGGCGTCGCCGCCGCCACCGTCACGGGTCAACTCACCCTGTCGGTGGTCCTCGACCGCCTCGGAGTCCTGGGCCTGGAAGAGGTGCCCCTCAGCGTGGAGCGGGTTCTGGGCGTGGCCCTGCTGCTCGCGGGAACCTTTCTCGTCGTGCGCTGAGGGCTTCGGCCCGCGCCGGCGGGCGCAGGTGCCGGCGGGCGTATTCGGGCGGGGCGATGCGCAGGTAGTGCATGAAGGACCAGTCCACGAAGCGCTTGCGCCCCACGGCCCAGACCATTCCCCGCTGCGCGCGGGCCGGTAGCCTCGGCACCAGGCGCTGGCCCCGCAGCAGCCAGCGGAACTTCCGTTCGTGACCCTGGGTGAAGGCCTGGTAGTCGCGCAGTGCGCCCTCCTTGGTCTTGTTCCCCTCGACCACAGACCGCAGTTGATCGCCGAGCGCCAGCCCGAAGTAGAACGCGGTGCGGATACCCTCGGCGGTCAGCGGTAGACAATGCCCGGCGGAGTCACCGCAGAAGAAGATCCCGTCCTCTATGCCGTCGCGGAGCTTGTGTGGGATCCAGTTGCCCTGGTAGCGAACCACGTCACTGTCAAGATCCTGAGCGAGCAACTCGGTTGTCTCGCGGACGTGGAAACGTGGGTCGAACGAGCCGACGCCGATGCGCTGCTCGCCGGCGGCGGGGAAGCGCCAGCCGTACCCCGCCGGGACGTAGCGGCGGTCCACCCATACCTCGAGATCCTCGCTGGCGCCGTCGGGGTGGACCTCGAGACCGCGTGAAAGGGGGGCGTCCGGGGGTTGGAAGCCCTCGTCGGCGGCCAGCACCCGCCGCCAGCCGAGCGCGTCCACGATCAGCGGCGCGCCGACGTCGCCGCGGTCGGTGTGCACGATGTCGCCGCTGCGCCCATTTACCTTGGCGGTTTCGAACTGAGCATCATTCGTCTGGTCGAGTAGCTCGCAAAGAGTGGAATAGTCGAAGGTGGAAAAGGTGAAGGGAAGCTGATAGCGGGACGTGCCGTGTGGCGTATGGACCACGAGCTCCCCGAACTCCTGGCGGGCCGACCCCATCAGCCCCATCGCCTCCAGCCAGCCGGTGGGGATTCCGCAGGCGGAGGTCTGGCGTTCGCCGATCTCGTAGCGGTCGAGCAACAGGACCCGGGCGCCCGATCCGGCCAGCTGGCGGGCTACCGACAGCCCGGCGAAGCTTGCACCGCAGATGATCGCGTCGTAGGAGCCGCTGAGGGCGACCCGTTCGGCGCCCCTTTTTGTACGTCTGTGCGGCACAAGGGGAGGGTATACGAGCTACCCGCCATGCTCAGAACCGCGGCGTGGCCTCTATCATCCCCCGACTGTGCCTACGACTGAAGCTGCACCCGACGCGCCGGAGGAGCTATTGAGCCCCGCGGCGCCCTCTGCCAACGGTGATCTCATGATTGAGGTCGACGGCAAGCTGGTGCCCAACTACGCGGCTCGAATGGTGACCGTCAAGGAGGGCGAGGTGGTCAGCGGCGAGGTCGTGCGCATCGACAAGGACGAGGTTCTGGTCGATATCGGCTACAAGTCCGAAGGCGTCATCCCCTCAAACGAGCTATCGATTCGAAAGTCGGTCGATCCCTCCGAGGAGGTCTCCCTCGGCGATCAGGTCGACGCCCTGGTCCTCACCACCGAAGATCAGGAGGGGCGCCTCATCCTCTCCAAGAAGCGGGCCCGTTTCGAGAAGGCATGGCGCCGCATCGAGACCGCGGCCGAGTCCGGCGACCCGGTCGAGGGGAAGGTCATCGAGGTGGTCAAGGGCGGCCTCATCCTTGACCTCGGGGTGCGCGGCTTCCTGCCTGCCTCGCTGGTCGACATCCGCCGTGTCCAGAACCTCGACGAGTTCATGTCGGAAACCCTCGAGTGCAAGGTGATCGAGCTCAACCGCTCACGCAACAACGTGGTGCTCTCACGCCGCGCCGTGCTCGAAGAGGAGCGCAAGGAGGTCCGCGAGCAGATCCTCGGGGACCTGGCGCCCGGCCAGGTGGTCGAGGGCAAGATCTCCAACATCGTCGATTTTGGCGCCTTCGTCGACCTCGACGGGATCGACGGACTGATCCACATCTCAGAGCTTTCCTGGAGCCATGTCAACCACCCCTCGGAGATCCTCGACATCGGCGACACGGTGACCGTCAAGGTGCTCGACATCGACCGCGACCGACAGCGCATCTCGCTGGGGCTGAAGCAGACGCAGGAGGACCCCTGGCAGAAGGTCGTCAACGAGCACGGCGAGGGCGACACCTTGGACGGGGAGGTGACAAAGGTCGTTCAATTCGGTGCCTTCGTCCAGATCCTGCCTGGGGTCGAGGGCCTCGTTCACATCTCCGAGCTCGCCCAGCACCACGTCGAGAGTCCTGGCGAGGTGGTCTCGCCCGGCGACTCTGTACGGGTCAAGATCCTCGAAGTCGACGACGAGCGCCGGCGCCTTTCGCTGAGTGTCAAGCGCGTCGAGGGCCAGGAGTTGCCGATGAAGGTGGCAATGGAGGCTGCGCAGGCTCAGGCTGCGGAGGCCATCCCGGTCGAGGACGTGCCGGTGGAAGCCGCCGAGCCCAGCCTCGAGGCCGAGGGTGCGCCGATCGAGGTGCCGTCGGCGCCAGAGGACTCGGGCGCCGAGGTCGACGACGTGCCCGAGCCCGAGACCCAGGATCCCGAGCCACCGGCCGCCCCGGCCGATGCATCGCCTGAGGCGCCCGAGGCCGAGGCGCCGGAGAAGGCGCCGGAGCCGGCCGAAGGCTCCTGACCCGCGTCGTCGGCCTGACCGGAGCCATCGGGGCCGGCAAGTCCGAGGCACTGGCCGCCCTGGGGCGGCTCGGCGCCGAGACGCTTTCGAGTGACACGGTGGTCCGGCAGCTGCTGGCAACCGATGAGCTGCGCGACCACCTGCTCGAACGCTGGGGAGAGCGCGTGGCCCCGGGCGGCACCGTCGACCGCTCCGCGGTAGCTGAGATCGTGTTCGAGGATCCTGGTGAGCGCAAATGGCTCGAATCGCAACTTCACCCTCGGGTGGCCCAGCGGATGATCGATTGGCGCGCAGCCATCGATCCCGCCACCGAGGTGGCCGTCGTCGAGGTGCCGCTGCTGTTCGAGAACGGCCTCGAGGAGGGCTTTGACGCGGTGATCGTAGTCGTCGCCGGCGACGAGCTGCGCAGGGCGCGGGTCGCCGAGCGCGGCGACGCCGCGGTCGAGGGCCGTGAGCAGGCGCAGCTCAGCCAGGAGGAAAAGGCGAGGCGCGCACGGTACGTGGTCGACAACGAAGGATCGCTGGCGGACCTCGAGCGCGAGCTTGCCACCGTGGTGGAGCAGATCAAGCGATGAGACCCCACCGGGGTCCTCATCAACGACGTCGGTCCCTCGGGGGGGTTGCGCCATGAGCGCCCGCTCGGGCTCCCGTCGGAGCACTGCCAAGCGCCGCAGCGCCACTCGCGGCAAGTCGCGTGCCGGCGCTCGCCGGCCTGCGAAGCGTAGCCGTGGCAAGGCACGGCGCTCGAGCTCCAAGGGGGGTGTGCGTCGCGCTGGCCTCGCCGCGCTCGCGGTCCTGCTCGGCCTCTCCGCCGGTTTCTTGTTGTTCCGCGGCGACGTCGAGAACGTCGTGCGACAGGCGACGCTGCCGCTGAACCACGAGGACATCATCCGCCAGCAGGCCGGCGACAAGGATGTCGATGCAGATCTGCTCGCGGCGGTGATCTATTCGGAGTCGCGGTTTCGCGATCAGACCTCTTCGGCCGGCGCGCGCGGGCTGATGCAGATCACTCCCGAGACCGCCAAGGCAATCGAGCAGCTGAGCGGCGGCAACAGCTTCCAGCTCGAGGATCTCTCCGACCCCGACCTCAACATCCGCTACGGCACCTTCTACCTGCGCCATCTGCTCGACAAGTTCGGCGACAACGAGGTGGCGGCGATCGCCGCCTACAACGCGGGGGAGTCCAACGTCACGCGCTGGGGCGGGGCGGATTTGACCCTCGCCGACATCACCTTCCCGGAGACTCGCGCCTACGTCGAATCGGTGCTCGACAAGCGAAACGACTACCGGCGCACCTACGGCTCGGAGCTCGGTTTCTAGGCCCCGGGCGCGGTTCCCCTCCAGACCCACCAGGCGCACAGGGGCTGCAGCGGCAGGCGCACCCACAGCAGCCAGCGGGGGATCCGGTCGAGGTCGAGGCCCGGAACCTGCTCGGGGTGCATCGCCATGTGGACGTTGGCCGGAAAGACTGCGACCAGCAGCGCCAGCAATCCCCAGCGAGCGGCGGACAGGGTGCGGTCGTCGAGCACCGCCAGGCCGCCGGCGATCTCGGCGATGCCGCTGATCGCCACCGCCTGCTTAGGCGGCACCGGGCTGTTCGGGGGCACGGTTACCTCGTAGCTGCGCGGAATCACGAAGTGCATCCCTCCCGCAAACACCCAGAAACCCGCCAGTGCCTTCCGCGTGGGGCTCATCGAGCGGCGGCGGCAACCGCCTCGGGCCGGCGCTGGCGCAGCCAGCCGTCGACCACCCGCGCGCAGCGGCGCCCCTCGGCGATCGCGGTGACGATCAGCGACTGGCCGATGCGGGCGTCGCCCGCGGCGAAAACCCCGTCCGCCGACGCCGAGAAGGCGGGCGCCTTGAGGTTGCCTCGAGCGTCGAGTGAGAGCCCGAGCTCGGTCACCGGACCATCGTGTTCGGGGTGTGAGAAGCCGATCGCGATCAGCACCAGCTCGGCGGGGCGTTCGAACTCGCTGCCCGGAATCACCTCCAGGTTGCGCGAGGAGGTGCCGCGCACCTCGCGGCCGCGCACGGCCTCGGCACTGCGGTCGCCGACGATCTCGGTCACCTGGTGGCCGAAGCGGCGCTCGCCGCCCTCATCGAGGGCGTAGGTGGTATCGGAGCGGCGCGGCTGCAGGGGCCACGGGGTGTCCGGGTAGCGGCCTCCGACCGGGAGCTCGGGATAGACATCGAGCAGCATCGCCGAGGTTGCACCCTCACGGTTGGCGTTGGAGATGCAATCCATGCCGGTGTCGCCGCCGCCGATCACGACCACGTTCTTGCCGGCGGCGGTGATCTCGTGCTCGGGTGGAGGGCTGGGGACGCCGCCCTCGCTGTTGTTGGCGACCCAGCGGTTGCGCTGGTAGAGGTAGTCCATGGCGAAGTGCACGCCGTCGAGCTCGCGGCCCGGTACCTCGAGATCGCGCGAGACGCGCGAGCCGATTGCCAGGACCAGGGCGTCGTGGCGCTCGCGCAGCTCATCGAGCACGGCGCCGCGAGCGTCGATTCCGCACTCGAAGCGGATGCCTTCCTCCGCCAGCAGCGCGATGCGGCGGTCGATCATCCACTTCTCGAGCTTGGCGTCGGGGACTCCGAAGCGCATCAACCCGCCGGGGGCCTCGTCGCGCTCGTAGACCACGACCTGGTGGCCGACCTGGTTGAGCTCGGCGGCAACAGCCATCCCGGCGGGCCCCGAGCCGACCACGCCGACCGACATCCCCGTATGAGACTTCGGAGGCTTGGCTACCACCCAGCCCTCCTCAAAGGCGCGGTGGATGATCGCGTACTCGATTTGCTTGATCATCACCGGGTCGTCGTTGATGTCGAGCACGCAGGCGGACTCGCAGGGCGCGGGGCAGATCAGGCCGGTGAACTCGGGAAAGTTGTTGGTCGCGTGCAACTGGTCGATCGCCTCACGCCAGCGATCCTGGCGGACCAGATCGTTCCAGTCGGGAATCAGATTGCCGAGCGGGCACCCGTCGTTGCAGAAGGGAACGCCGCAGCCCATGCAGCGGCTCGCCTGGTGCTCGATCTCGGGAGACGGCAGCGTGCCGAAGATCTCGCCATAGTCGCCGACACGTTCCTCCGGGTCGCGCTCGGGGTCGGCGACTCGGGTGTAGGTGAGAAATCCGCGGGGGTCCGGCATCAGGCGAGGGCCTCGGTGGCGGCGCCGGCGCGCTGGGCCATCACCCGCTTGTAGTCGCGCGGGATCACCTTGACAAAGTGCTTCAGGCTCTCGTCCCAGTCGGCAAGCAGGCGCCCGGCAACCGCCGAGGAGGTGCGCTGGGAGTGCTCGCGGGTCAGCCGCCCGATGGTCTCGCGGTCCTCACCGGTCAGGCCGTCGAGGTCGACCAGCTGCTGGTTGCAGTGCTCCTGGAGGCGACCCGTGGGGTCGTAGACGTAGGCGATGCCGCCGGTCATGCCGGCGGCGAAGTTGATTCCCGTGTGACCCAGCACCACGACGCGGCCTCCGGTCATGTACTCGCAGCCGTGGTCGCCGACAGATTCGACCACCGCCTCAGCGCCGGAATTGCGGATTGCGAAACGCTCGCCGACGATGCCGTTGAAGAACGCCCGCCCGGCAGTGGCCCCGTAGAGGGCGACGTTGCCGGCGATCACGCTGCGCTCGGCCTCGTAGCCCGCGTCGGGGGAGGGATGGATCGCCAGCACCCCTCCGGAGAGGCCCTTGCCGGCGTAGTCGTTGGCATCCCCGGCGAGGTCGATGGTCACGCC
>JBHEMJ010000017.1:0-2678 GCA_046262655.1 Solirubrobacterales bacterium
CCAAACGAACCTCTCGGCGCTCGGCGGCCATCTCGATGCTTGCCGGCTCGCCGCCCATGTCGGACCAGCGCTCGAGGGCGGTGCCGTAGGCCGCATCGAGGAAGTCGTCGGAGTGCATCGGGTCGTGATGGAAGAGCAGTAGCCGCTTGGCCTCGACCCGACGCGCGAAGGTCAGGGTGTCGGTCAGGCGGGAGTGGCCCCAGCCGACGTGCTCGGGGTACTCCTCGTCGGTGTATTGACAGTCGTGCACCAGCAGGTCGGCCTCGCAGGCCAATCTGAAGCCTGAGATCCACTCCGGGTCGGCCGCGGCGAGCGGGGCGCCCAGCCCGGGCTCGTGATCGGGGATATAGGCGATGGTCGTCTCGCCCTCGGTGATGCGGTAGCCGAGGGTCGGCCCGCGGTGGGTAACCGCCTCGGCGCAGATGGTGGCGTCGCCCAGTTCCCACTTGATCGCCGGTGCGTCTTTGAAGTTGACCTCGCACGGCAGTTCGCGGACCTCGACCGGTGAGAGAGGCGCCGAGATGTAGCGGGCGATGCGGTCCTCGAGCGAAGCCTCGGCCGAACACGGCCCCCAGATGGTGATCTTCGATTCCTGGCGGAAGCAGGGCGGAAAGAACATCAACCCCTGAATATGGTCGAGATGAAGGTGGGTGAGAAGGATGTTGACCTTGGGCATCTGCGAGGCCATCGCCAGGCCGAGGCTGCGGATCCCGGTGCCCGCGTCGAGAATCAGCTCGTTGCCGTCATCGAGGGTCACCTGGACGCACGAGGTGTTGCCCCCGTAACGGTTCATCTCAGGACCGGGCGCCGGAACCGAGCCCCGAGCCCCCCACACCTTGACCTTCATCGCCGGCCTCTCCTGGGTGTGAGCGCGATGCTCACGACCCGCTTACCCCAGCCTTGGGCCAGAAAACGACCATCGCGCCGCGCTGTCCGCCGTTGGCGACGATCGGAAAGGCACTGACCTCGACCTCGTGTTCGCCCCCGGTGCTCGAGTGGATCACGTACTCGGCGTGCGCGGGGCGCCCGGCGCGCAGGGCCTGGGTGGTGGGCAGATCGTCGACTCCGATCGGTTCGCCGTCGCCGTTGAAGGGCCCGAACTTCTCGCTCCACTCGCGCGGGTCGAGCTTGCCCGACTCCTCGAAGGCAGAGCCGAGCAACTCACCTGCAGCCTCGTTGTAGAAGATCAGGGCGCCGGCCTCGTCGGCGAGGAAGGCGGGAGTGGAAAGGCTGGTGAGGAGGTTCCGCGCAAGGATCAACTCGAGCGGTTTCTGCGCGCTGTCCATCCGTTCTTCCGAGTCCTCTCCTCGTTCAGGTTTCCGGCTCAGCCATTCTTCCACCGCGGTCTAAGCCCGACAGTGTGACGTGTGTCACGCATCGTGGTGCCGGTGGCGATATCACCGGCGCTGCGGACCCGGGCCGCAGCCCTAGGGCTTCGAACCGCCGGTGGATGGCTTCGTGTTCGGGGTTCTCGGAGCGCTCGGCGCCGGGGGGGTGATCACCGGGGGAGCCACGGCCGCGCTCTGGCTCGCGGCCGCCGCTTGCTTTGCCTGTTGGGCCTGCTGCTCGGCCGCCGTGACTTGCTGCTGGAGTGCCGCGATCGTGCCGTTGAGCGTCTTCAGCTTTTTGTCGACCGACGCCGCGGAATCGGTCTGGACCTTGCTGATCTCGGCCTTGACGTCGTCGAGGTCGGACTTTCTGGCGTCGTCCTGCTGGGCGCTGATCCCGAGGTAGAGGGCGACGCCGGCAGTGGCCAGCGCGATCAGCAACCCGGCGGCGCCGAAGTAGCTCATGCGGCCCTGGCGCCGCTCGATCTGGTCGAGCCAGCCCCGCAAACCGTCGATGCGAGCCGGCAGGTCCGGCGCGGGCTTACCGCCTTTTGCCAGCTCGGCCTCGGGCTTGGCGCTGCCGGCCTTTCGCGGCAGCGGCTTCTTGTCGGGGCTCACCTTCGCCGCGGCCTTCGTCGAGGGCTTGGCCGAAGACTTCGCCGCGGACTTCGCGCGGGACTTGGGTGCCGCCCCTCTCCTCGTCCGAGAGCTGGCTGATGCTTTGGGCTTCGATTCGGCCATCGACGAAATCCTATTTGAACAAGCGGTCGGCGCGCGTCCCTCGGCAACCGCCGCCCCGTACCATTGCGCGACTCGCGCCCCGCGGCGCATCCCGAACGTCAAGGAGGGTTTCACAGACATGGCCGAAGCAGTGATCGTCGACACGCTCCGCACGCCGATCGGGCGCGCATTCAAGGGCTCGCTCGCCCAGCTGCGCCCGGAGGAGACCGGCGCCTATGTGATCGACCAGCTTCTCGAGCGCAACGGAGCCGTCGATCCGAATACCGTCAACGAGGTCTTTGCCGGCTGCGGCATGCCCCAGGGCCTGCAGGCGTTCAATATCGCCCGCATCATGGTTCTGCTCTCCGAGAAGCTGCCCCAGGAGACCACCGGCGTCACCATGTCGCGCTACTGCGCCTCCAGCCTCGACTCGATCCGCCACGCGGCCAACGCGATCAAGGCCGGCCAGGGCGATACCTATGTGGCCGCCGGGGTCGAGTTCGTCAGCCGCTACAACGAGCGAACCGAGCCCGCCGGCGCCGACGACCGCAACGAGAACCTGCTCGGCAACGACGGCCAGCCCAACGCCTACATCGACATGGGGATCACCGCGGTCAATGTGGCCAAGAA
>JBHEMJ010000018.1:0-8155 GCA_046262655.1 Solirubrobacterales bacterium
CGACTCTGACGTAGTCCGCATCGCCTACATCTTCGCTTTCGCGCTGTTCATCTTCGGCATTCGCCAGGGCACCCACCCGACCACGGCCAAGCGCGGCAACATGATCGCTGCCGCCGGCATGGCGATTGCCGTCGCCGCGACTCTGGTCCAGGACGTGATCGGCAACTGGGGGCTGATCGTGCTCGGGATCGCGATCGGCACGGCGGTCGGCGTGATCGCCTCACGCAGGGGCCAAATGACTCAGATGCCGCAGATGGTCGCCCTCTACAACGGCGTCGGCGGCGGCGCGGTGGCGTTGATCGCCTGGGCGGAATACCGCCACGAGATCGCCATCGGCGAGTCGATTCCCCTTGACTTCCTGATTCCGACGCTGTTCTCGATGGTCGTCGGGTCGGTGTCCTTCTGGGGCTCCAACATCGCTTTCGCCAAGCTGCAGGATCTGATCCCGACCAAGCCGCTGAAGGCCCCCGGCCAGCAGTTCATCAACGTGCTGCTGCTGCTCGGGATCATCGCCGGCTGCGTCGTCCTCGCGATCAACAATGACGACCCCAACCAGACCCTGTTCATCGGCGTGCTGGTCGCGGCGGGGATCCTCGGCAACCTCGTCGTCTTGCCGATCGGTGGCGCCGACATGCCGGTGGTGATCTCGATGCTGAACGCGTTCACCGGGCTGGCCGCGGCGGCCGCCGGGATCGCGCTCGACAACGTCGCCTTGATCGTCGCCGGCACACTGGTCGGCTCCTCGGGAACCCTGCTCACCCTCGAGATGAGCACCGCGATGAACCGCTCGATCGGAAACATCCTGTTCGCCGGATTCGGCGGCGCTCCCGCCGGGGGCGGTGGTGCCGGGGACGGAGAGGAGCGCCCGCACAAGTCGATCGGCCCGCAGGACGCGGCGATCGCCCTTGCCTATGCCGACTCGGTCGTCATCGTCCCCGGCTACGGCATGGCGGTCGCCCAGGCCCAGCACGCGGTCAAGGAGATGGTCGACGAGCTCGAAAAGCGGGGCGTCACCGTCAACTACGCGATCCACCCCGTCGCCGGGCGCATGCCAGGCCACATGAACGTGCTGCTCGCCGAGGCCGACGTGCCCTACGAGAAGCTGCGCGAGATGGAGGACATCAACCCCGACATGCCCCGCACCGATGTCGCCGTGGTGATCGGGGCCAACGACGTCACCAACCCCGCCGCCAAGGACAACCCGGATTCGCCGATCGCCGGGATGCCGATCATCGAGGTTTCCGAGGCCCAGCAGGTGATCGTCATCAAGCGCTCGCTGAGTCCCGGCTTCGCCGGCATCGACAACGACCTCTTCTACGACGAGAAGACTTCGATGCTGTTCGCCGACGCCAAGGGCGCGGCCCAGGACATCGCGGCAGAGGTCGAGAACCTCTAGCGCCGACTCTCAGTCGTGGTTGCGGAAGCGGCCGATCAGGTAGCCGACCACCAGTCCGAGCACGGTCGAGATCGCCAGGGCGAAGATCAGTGGCGCGGTGGTCGTTCCGACCACGAATTTGATCTTCACCTCCTGCGAATTGAGCAGGATGAAGACGAGCGCGACCAACGCCGCGATTCCCAACAGCCAAAGCCGGCCGTTGTTCCGCTGCTTCTCCTCGGGCATCGTCGCGAGCCTACCAGCGCAAGCTGGCACCAACCAGCCACACGCTGCGCGTCCTTTGTGCACACCCCGCGCCTAGCGTCGGGCCGTGTGGGCCCGGGCCAGGAACGAGAGCGGCCAGTCGGCGGTCGAGTGGGTCGGGTTACTGGCGCTGGTGGCGCTGCTTCTCGTCGTCCTGCTTCATTCGATCGATGGCCGGCTGCCGGGGGCGGCGCTGGCCGAGTCGATCGCCGAGCGACTGGTCTGCGCGGCGAAGCTCTCCGGGTGTCGGCGATCTGTCGACTCGCCCCTGGTCGCCTCCTACGGTGAGGAGGCGGCGGTGCTGGCGCGCCGCTATGCGCCCGAGCTTCGATATGAGCCGGGTTCGAGCGCCATCCCGGTCGATTTTCGGCGTTGCCGATCGACGGTCTGCGGAGACGGGCCGCGAAGCGGACCTGTCTTCCTATCCAACACCGGCGAGCAGCCGACCGCCTTTGTCCATCTCATCCACCGCGACGGCTCGACCTACATCCAGTATTGGCTCTATTACGCGGACTCGGCCACCTTGCGCGGCGTGCCCTATGCCGGCGCCAAGGGCTATCACCTCGACGACTGGGAGAGCTATCAGGTCCGTGCCGGCCCGGGTGGGCGCGGCGTCGTCACCCGCGCCAGCTCCCACCAGGGCTACAACGGCGGCACCAGCTGGGCCAACCCCGCCTCCGACGCGGGGATCGAAACGCTCACCGGTGCCGCTGAGTCCGTCGGCTTGCGGAGTCAAAACGGCTGGACGCCGGCCCGCGGGCGGGTCTACGTCTCCGGCGGCAGTCACGCCGGCCACGCGAGCGAGCCCCGGCCCGTCCTCCGGCTCAGCGACCGCGGATTGCATGGCCGCGAGGCGGCGCGGATGCGGGACCTGAACCGCCTCGCCCAGTGGACGGGTTACGGCGACCGCCCCGGCCGCTGGACGCCGGCTTCGCGCCTGCAGCTGGTCCCGATCGAGCCCTTGGCCCAGGGCTGTGCGAGACACCAGTTCGCGATCTCGGCGCCCTGGTGCAAGAAGGTGTACGTGGATCCGGAGTACCGCGGGACGGACTGATGAGCGATTGAGCCGCGGCTTACTTCGGCGGCATCCGCAAAGCGCCGTCGAGGCGGATCGTCTCCCCGTTCAGCATCCGGTTGGCGGCGATCTGGGTGACCAGCTCCGCGTACTCGGCCGGGCGGCCGAGGCGGGAGGGGAAGGGGACCCCGGCGCCGAGAGCCTGGCGTGCCTCCTCGGGCAGCGCCGCCAGCAGCGGCGTGTCGAACAGCCCCGGCGCGATGGTGACCACGCGAATCCCCCGGCCGGCCATGTCGCGGGCGGCCGGCAGGGTGAGTCCGACGATGCCGCCCTTGGAGGCCGCGTAGGCGATCTGACCGATCTGTCCGTCGTAGGCGGCGATCGAAGCGGTGTTGATGCAGATACCGCGCTCGCCCTCGTCGTCGGGATCGTTGTCTGACATCGCCGCGGCGGCGAGTCGCAGCACGTTGAAGGTACCGACCAGGTTGACCTCGATCACGTTCTTGAACATCTGCAGGTCGTGGGGCCCCTGCTTGCCCGCCGTGCGCTGGGCCCAGCCGATGCCGGCACAGCAGACCGACACCCGCAGGCCTCCCTCGGCCGAGGCCGCCGCGTCGATCGCGGCCTTCACCGGCTCCTCCTCGGTCACGTTCGCCTCCACGAAGCTGGCGCGCTCGCCGAGCTTGGTCGCCAGCGCTTCGCCCTTCTCGGCATTGAGGTCGGCGATCACGACCTCGGCGCCGGCCTCGTGCAGGCGCCTGGTCGTCGCCTCGCCGAGGCCCGAGGCCCCGCCGGCGACCAGCGCGCTTGCTCCTTGGAGCTCCATCAGCGCGCCACCCTAGTCGAGAGGGGATGGGGGGTAACAAACCGACGAAAGTTGGGCCCCGCAGGTGGCTCGCTAGGCTTGCGGCATCGCTCCCGAGGTCCGGACCGGTCCAGACACGTTGAAGGAGGGAATCGCCGAGCGTCTCACCGAGGCGCGCGAGATGACGCTCCGGTTGATCGAGCCGCTCAGCGACGAGCAGCTGAACCGCGTCTACTCGCCGATCCTCAGCCCGTTGATCTGGGACCTCGGCCACATGGCGAACTTCGAGGAACTGTGGCTGGTGCAGCGGATCGGCGGCCGCGATCCCCTGCAAGGCGAGCTCGGGGACTTCTACGACGCGATCGAGCAACCGCGCAAGATCCGTGGCCAGCTGCCGATCCTGGGCGCCGCCGAGGTCCGTCCTTACATGCAGCAGGTCCGCGAGCGCACCCTCGAGGTGCTCGACGAGCTCGACATCTCGCCGGGCCAGGATGACCGCCTGCTCGCCGACGGCTTCATCTACGAGATGCTGATCGCCCACGAGCACCAGCACAACGAGACGATGCTGCAGCTGATGCAGATGCTCGAAAGCTACGAGCCGCTCGAGCGCGATACCCGCCCCGCGGCCCAACCGATCAGCGAGGGTCCCGAGATGGTCTCGGTGCCCGGCGGGGCCTACGAGGTAGGCGCCGGGCCACGGGGCTTCGCCTACGACAACGAGCGCCCGCGCCACACCATCGAGATCGCCCCCTTTCAGATCGATCGGGCCCCCGTCGCCAACGGCGACTGGATCCAATTCCTCGAGGAGACCGGCGGCGATGCCCCGATGTACTGGCGTCGCGACGGGGCCGGCGGCTGGGCCTGGACCGCGATGGGTCGCAGCGAGGCCGTCGACCCGCGGCTGCCGGTCTGCCATGTCTCCTGGCACGAGGCCGTGGCGTTCGCGCGTTGGGCCGGCAAGCGCCTGCCCACCGAACTCGAATGGGAAGCCGCCGCAATCGGCGCCGACCGCCAGCGTGCCAACCTCGACCTGCTCGCCTTCGGCTGTGCGCCAGCCGGCGCTTACGGAGAAGGTGCCTCTGAATGCGGTGCGGTACAGATGCTCGGAGACGTCTGGGAGTGGACCTCGAGTGACTTCACCGCCTACCCGGGCTTCGAGGCCTTTCCCTATCCCGAGTACTCGGAGGTGTTCTTCGGCGATGCCCACAAGGTCCTGCGGGGAGGCGCCTGGGCGACCCGCCGCGAGGTGATTCGTCCCAGCTTTCGCAACTGGGACCTGCCCGAGCGCCGCCAGATCTTCGCCGGTGTGCGCTGCGCCAAGGACGGCTGATCCGTAACGCCCCGCGTTACGTCAAGACTGGAGAACCCGATCGAACCTTCATCGACAACAACCAGCCGGGTCAGCGTCGACGTCCACCTACCCCCGGGCGGACCCTTATCGGGCATGGCCGCCGACGTGCGCGCCGGGTTGAGCCGTCCCTTCAAGGAGCTCTCGCCCCGCTACTTCTACGACGAGCGCGGCTCGGTGCTGTTCGAGGAAATCACCCGCTTGCCGGAGTACTACCCGAGCCGCTGCGAGCGCTCGATCCTGGTGGAGCAGGCCGATGCCATCTGCGCCGCCGCCAACCGCCCGGCGACGCTGATCGAGCTCGGCTCGGGCTCGGCCGCCAAGACCCGCGTCCTACTCGACGCGATGCGCGACGCCGGCTGTCTTGCCACCTACTGTCCTGTGGACATCTCCGAGGAGATCACCCGCGACACCGCCGAGAAGCTCGCCGCCGAGTACCAGGGGATCACGGTGCGCGGTCTGGTCTGTGACTTCGAGCTTGATCTCGAGCGAATCGAGGCGCCGGAGCCGAGGGTGATTGCGCTGCTCGGGGGCACGATCGGCAACTTTGCGCCCCAGCAGCGGGCCGGCTTCCTGCGCCGGATCGCCAACTTGCTCGGCGCAGAGGACCGCTTCCTGCTGGGCACCGACCTGGTCAAGGACCGGGCGACGCTGGAGGCCGCCTACAACGACTCCCGAGGGGTCACCTCCGCGTTCAACAAAAACGTGCTTTGCGTACTCAACCGCGAACTGCAGGCCGACTTCGACCCCGATGCTTTCGAGCACGTCGCCAGATGGGATCCCGAGAACCTGTGGGTCGACATCCGCCTGCGCTCGCTCACCGATCACGTCGTGGACGTCGCCGCCCTCGGCATGCCAGTCCACTTTGAGGCCGGGGAGGAGATGCGAACCGAAATCTCGACCAAATTCGCCCGCACCGGACTGGAGAACATCTATGCCGAGGCAGGCCTCGAGATGACCGACTGGTTCACCGACACCGAGGGCCTGTTCGGCCTCAGTCTGGCGAGATCCACCTACACCTCCTAGGTGCCGTCGGACCTCTCACCCTGCGCCGGGTGACATCTACCGACACCTCCTCAGCTTCGCGTCCGGGGGTGTCGGGTTAGGCGCCGTCGGGCTGGTCACCCTGCGCCGGGTGACAGCGCGTGCATCAGCTCCCCGACCTTGTCGGGGGTGGTGATCGGGGTGATCACCGGCAGCGTGATGCCGCCGGCCACGTAGGCGCCGAGCCTCTCGCGCATCCGCTCGGGCGTGCCGAAGATGAACGTGTCCTCGATCAGCTCCCAGGGCGCCTCGGCCGCAGCCTTCTGCCTGTCTTTGGCGTTCCAGGCCTCGACCATCGCGTCGATCTGCTCGCCGTAACCGAGCCAACGGTAGAACTTCTCGTAGACCGGCACCGTGATGTAGGAGGAGAACATGAAGCGGGCCAGCGGCTCGATCTGCTCGCGTTCACCCGGCAGGCAGAAGAAGCGGCAAAGCAGCTCGAAGCCCTCCGCCGCCCCCTCGATTCCGGCTACCACCTTCGGCAGCCCGGCCAACGGCAGGAAGTTGGTGAAGGCGCCGTTGGCCTTGTCGACCGCCAACGCCAGCATCTTGCCGCGCAGCGCCGCGACGATGATCGGGATCTTCGGGTCGGGCGCGGCCTCGAGCTTGAACCCGCCGGGTCCGCGCTCCCCGGTCATCACCGTGTTCAGGAAGTCCAGCGATTCGGAGACTTTGGTCAGCGGCCTCTCGAACGGCATCTCGTTCCAGCCCTCGACTATGCGATCCGAGGAGGCGCCGATGCCGAGCGCGAAGCGCCCCTGCGAGGCCTCCTGCATCGCCGCGGCCTGCTGGGCGAGCAGCGCCCGCCCTCTGGTCAGCACGCCGACCACGCCGGTCCCCAGCCGCGCCTTCTCGGTCCATGCGGCCGCCAGCGCCAACGGCGTGAAGCCGTCGGGCCCATTGGTCTCGCCGCTCCACAGGTCGGTGTATCCGGCGGCTTCCGCCCCCCGCACGATCTCCTCTTGTCCATGCAGAGGAATCCCTGTGATCGGCAATGTCAGGCCCCAGCGCTCCAAGCTCCCGGAAAGCTATAAGGTCGCTCGCCGTATGGACCTTTCACGCCTTCGGCGCTCGGAGATCGTCGGCGCCCTCGCCGGAGTGGTTTTGATCCTCAGCCTGGGCCTCCAGTGGTTCACGCTTACCGGCGGCCCCGAGCGGATGCAGCAGAACGCCTATGTGTGTGGCCAGGGGGATCTCACCTGCAGCGGATTCGAAACCTTTCCGATCCTGCGCTGGCTGCTGATTCTCGCCGCCCTGGCACCGATGATCCTCGCCTACTTGATCGTCACCGAAGCCGAGCTGTCCTGGCCCGCCGGCGAGCTGACGACGATCGTCGGTTTCACGGCGATCACGCTGATCGGCTACAACGGCATCGTCGACAAGCCGGGCAACGCGTTGCAGGAGTTCGGTGTCAGCCTCTCCTACGGGTATTGGATCGCCATGCTGGCGGCGGTAATGCTGACCGTTGCCGGGGGCATCCGGACCGTCGAGAGCGGCGGCGGCGCACCGCACAAACCTCCCGGTACGTTCTGATACGGCCCATTGATACCGCCGCCATCCCCTCGGGCCAATCCACCTGTATCTCCTCGGGCTGCGCCCTGCGATGCAGGGTGGCGGCGCTAGCCGGGGGGTGCGGAGGCTCGTAGGATGTGACGGATGACGGAGGAGGCCGACGTGATCTCGAGAGAGCTGCGAGCCGGTGCCAAGCCTGACCGCAACCTGGCGCTGGAGTTGGTCCGGGTCACCGAGGCCGGCGCCTTGGCCGCCGCACGCTGGGTAGGTCGCGGTGAGAAGGAGAAGGCCGACGGTGCCGCCGTCGATGCGATGCGCCTGATGCTCGACACGGTGCCGATGGAGGGCGTTGTGGTGATCGGCGAGGGTGAGAAGGACCAGGCGCCGATGCTCTACAACGGCGAGCAGATCGGAGACGGCAGCCCGCCCGAGGTGGACATCGCCGTTGACCCGCTCGAGGGCACGACACTGACCGCTCGCGGCACGCCCGGGGCGCTCTCGGTGATCGCGCTGTCGGAGCGCGGCACGATGTTCGACCCTGGCCCTTGCTTCTACATGGAGAAGATCGCCACCGGTCCCCGCGGTGCGGACGTGATCAGCCTCGATGAACCACTGGAGACGGTGATCGGGAAGATCGCCGCGAAGAAGGGGGGCAAGCCCATCGACGTCAGCGTTGTGATGCTCGACCGCCCGCGCCATGAGGAGGCTGTTGCGGCGCTGCGCGAAATCGGCGTCAGCATCCACTTCATCACCGACGGCGACGTCGCCGCGGCGCTGCTGGCTGTCAGCCCC
>JBHEMJ010000019.1:0-4050 GCA_046262655.1 Solirubrobacterales bacterium
CGCCAGCCACCCGATGGGGCCGCTGACCCTCTGTGACTTCGTCGGGCTCGACACGCTCGCCTCGATCGCCGACGTGATGCACGAGGCCTACGGCGAGGAGCGCTTCTCGCGCCCGGCGACGCTGCAGAAACTGGTCGAGCAAGGGCACCTGGGCAAGAAGTCGGGCCGCGGGTTCTACGATTACTCGGGTGATCGACCGGTTGCAGCGGATCCGGACCTATAGTCAGGGATGGCGCTGTGAGACAAACTCAAACGCCAAGGAGGGGTGAGACCAGATGGCCGTAGATGACACTTCATTGGAGCGGATTCGCAATGCGACGTTCCCACCGTCACGACGTGGCTACGACAAGCGCGAGGTGGAGAAGTTCCTGAATCGCCTGGCGGACTGGCTGGAGACCGGTGGCGGTGACCAGGCTCGCTCGGACACGGTTCGGCGGGAGCTCGAGCGCGTCGGCCAGCGCACCGGGGCGATCCTCTCCCAGGCGGAGGATTCCGCCCAGCAGATTCGCGGCGAGGCCGAACAAGAGATGGCACAGCTGCGCGCCGAGGCGGCCGCGGAGGCCGAACAGCACCGCAGCGAAGCCGATGCTTACGCCGCCGAGGCGCGGGCGAGCGCGGACAGCTATTCGCAGGAGACGCGCGCCGAAGCCGACGGATATGCCCGGCAGACGCGCGCCGAGGCCGACGAATATGCCCGGCAGACGCGCAGCGCCGCCGACCAGGATGCCGATCAAATTCGCACCCAGGCCGAGGAAGATGTCCACCAGACGGTGGTGGCGGCCGAGGCGCAGGCGCGGCGCACGATCGATGAGGGCATCTCGCGTCGCCGGGACATCGAGTCGGTGATCGGCGACCTCGCCAGCCGCCGCGACCTGGCCGTGGCTGAGCTCGAGAGCCTTCGCGTCGCGGTCGAGGCGGCGATCAGCGACCACAAGCCCTCAGGCGAGGATCCCTTCGCGGCCTCGGAGGAAACGGATCCGCTCGGCGAGACGGTTGAGATTGAATCGGGTCACGCTCAGGCCCAGGGGTTCGAGGAGTTCGAGGACGACCCGGCGACCTCCCAGGGCAACCGCTGACAGACATTCGCCCAGCGCTGGAAGCAGCGCTGGAGGGCGGCCCGGAGCGCCACCGCCGCAAGGTGCTCGACCAGGAGAAGCTCCCGGTCCGCGAACGCGTCGCCCGGCTGGTCGATCCCGGCTCTTTTGCCGAGGAGGCGCTGCTCGCGAACTGGGAGAAGGACGGGCTCGGCGCCGACGGTGTGGTCACCGGAATGGCCACGGTGGCCGGGCGCCAGGTTGCCCTGATGGCCAACGACCCGGCCGTCAAGGCCGGATCCTGGGGGCCGAAGACCGTCGAGAAGATCCTTCGCATCCAAGAGCGGGCGCTCAAGCACCAGGTCCCGATCATCTATCTGGTCGACTCGGCGGGCGCTCGAATAACCGAACAGGTGCAGATGTTCCCCGGCCGGCGCGGTGCCGGGCGGATCTTTTATAACCAGGTCCGCCTTTCCGGTCAGGTGCCGCAGGTCTGCCTGCTGTTCGGGCCCAGTGCCGCCGGTGGTGCCTACATCCCCGCCTTTTGCGACGTGGTGATCATGCGCGACGGAAATGCCTCGATGTACCTGGGCTCGCCGCGAATGGCGCAGATGGTGATCGGCGAGGAGGTCTCGCTGGAGGAGATGGGCGGGGCCCGCATGCACACCGGGGTCTCCGGGTGCGGCCACTTTCTGGTCACCTCCGATGAGGAGGCGATCGAAACGGCCAAGCGCTACCTCTCATTCATGCCCGAAAACTGGCGTCAGGCGCCCCCGGGGTCGCCACCCGCCGCCCCCATAGCGGAGAAGCCGGTTTCGCAGATCGTTCCCACCGATGAGAAGTCCTCATACGACGTCAAGGACCTGATCGAGGCACTGAGCGACGCCGACAGCTTTCTCGAGGTGCATGCGCGGTGGGCCAAGGAGCTGGTGGTCGGCTACGCCAGGCTCGACGGCCGCGTGGTCGGCATCGTCGCCAACCAGCCCAAGCAGAAGGGCGGCGTGCTGTTCGTCGACTCCGCAGACAAGGCGGCGCGCTTCATTTGGACCTGCAACGCCTTCAACGTGCCGTTGGTCTTCCTCGCCGACGTGCCCGGCTTCATGATCGGCACCGCGGTCGAGCGCCAGGGAATCATCCGCCACGGGGCCAAGATGATCAGCGCCGTCTCCGAAGCCACCGTGCCGAAGCTCTCGGTGATCGTCCGCAAGGCCTACGGTGCGGGGCTCTACGCCATGGCGGGGCCGGCCTTCGAACCCGATTGTTGTTTGGCCCTGCCGACCGCGTCGATCGCGGTCATGGGCCCAGAGGCGGCCATCAACGCGGTCTTCTTCAATCAGATCCAGGAGATCGACGACCAGGACGACCGGGCCAAGTTCATCGAAGCCAAGCGCAGCGAATACTCCGAGGACATCGACATCCTCCATCTCGCCTCCGAGATCGTCGTCGACGCCGTGATCGAGCCCGATTCCTTGCGAGAGGAGCTGATCAAGAGGCTGGCGCTGTCGGCCCACAAGGACCGTGGATTCGCCGAACGACGGAACCCCGTTACGCCGGTCTGATCGCACCGGGTGGGTGTTGATGGACAGATGAGGGTCTCCGAAATCGCCCGCCTGTCCGCCGTCGTCTTTTGCATGGTGGGTCTTTGGGCGTCTCCGGAGCAGGCCGCTGCCGGCCAGCCCTTCGTGCCGGGGGAGGTCCTCGTGCGCTTCGCACCACAGCTGCCCGGCGAGCGGGTGCGCTCGGTGCTCGACGCCGAGGACGCGGCGGTGAAGGCAAAGCTGGCGGCGGTTCCGGGTCTGCGTCTGGTCGAGCTGCCCGCCGGCACCTCGGTGAGCGATGGAGTGGCAGCTCTCGAGCGCCGCCCCGGGGTGCTCTACGCGGAGCCCAACTACCGCCGTCGCCTGTTCCGCCTGCCAAGCGATCCCCTTTTCTCCAAGCAGTGGGCGCTCCAGAACAGCGGCCAGGAGGTGTTCGGGGTGAGGGGCCTGACGGGCGCCGATGAGCGCGCCACCGGTGCCTGGGACGCCCAGACCGGGAGCGCCAACGTCACGGTGGCGATTGCCGACACGGGCATCGCGTTCGGGCACCCCGACCTCGCTGGGAACCCGTGGACGAACCCAGGCGAGATCCCGAGCAATGGCGTTGATGACGACCTCAACGGCTTCCGCGACGACGTGCACGGCTGGGACTTTGCCGACAACGACGGGGACCCCTCCGACTCGATTGATCCAGATCAAGGGCACGGCACTCACATCGCCGGGATCGTCGGTGCCCAGGGCTCCAATGGGATCGGCGTCGCCGGGGTCAACTGGGACGTCGCGCTGATGTCGGTGCGGACGCCCCTCTCGGTGGCCGGCGAAGTGGCCGCCTTCAACTACGCCAACGCCAATGGCGCCAGGGTCCTCAATTACAGCGCCGGCTCGTCGTTGTTCTCGGCTTCCGAACAGGCGGCGATTGCGGGAGCGCCGAATCTGCTCTTCGTGGTCGCCGCCGGGAACGAGCGATCCAATCTCGACGCCAGCCCGATCTATCCGTGTGCTTACCCGGTCTCCAACATCATCTGCGTAGCCTCGACCAACCAGCGCGACGGGCTGTCCTCGTTCTCCGATTTCGGCCCCACCAGCGTCGATCTGGCGGCGCCGGGAGAGAACATCCTCAGCACCTTCCCCGCCGGGGGCATCTCCGAGGTGCTGCGTGACTCCTTCGACGAGCTCCCTCTGGCCGAGCGCTGGCGGTCCGGCGGCGCCGGCCGCAGGTGGCGGCTGACCCGCAGTCTGCACCGTGGCTTCTCGCTGGCCGACTCACCGAAGGGGCGCTACAAGAAAGACTCCAATAGCTGGATCCGCTCGCGGCCGATCGACCTCTCGGGGCGCCGCTCGTGCCAGTTGGGCTTCTACATGAAAGTCAAGACCGATTCCATCAAGGACAAGCTGGTGATCGAGGCCTCACGCAACGGCAAGCGCTATCGCCACCTTCATGCGTACGGCGGCAAGCGACACGGCTATCGCTTTCTCTT
>JBHEMJ010000020.1:0-15694 GCA_046262655.1 Solirubrobacterales bacterium
ACTCGTCCCGGCCGACCCTATTCCTCTCCACCTGAGGCCAACTCCAACTTGAGCGAGCGGCCGATTTCCGATCGCGATGGCCCGCGCGACGAGTGCGGGGTCTTCGGCGTATACGCACCGGGCCGCGACGTGGCCCGCTTCACCTACTTCGCGCTCTATGCCCTCCAACACCGCGGCCAGGAGTCGGCCGGAATCGCCACCTGCGAGGGCGGCCACATCACCACCCTGCGCGACCTGGGGCTCGTGTCTCAGGTCTTCGACGAGCAAGCGCTGAGGGCGCTGCAGGGCGACATGGCAATCGGCCACGTGCGCTACTCGACCACCGGCGGCGGGGCCTGGGAGAACGCGCAGCCGGTCTGGCGGGATGACGGCCGCGAGCTGGCGCTGGCCCACAACGGCAACCTGACCAATGCCGTCGCCCTCCACAACGAGCTGCGCCAGAAGGGCTTGGAGCTGCGCGGCACCTCCGACTCGGAGATCATCGCGGCGCTCCTCTCCAGCTACAGCGACGCCAACGGGGGCTACATCGAAGACGCTGTGTCCGCCGTAATGCCTCGTCTCGAGGGCGCCTTCTCCACCGTGGTGATGACCAAGCACGCCGTGGTCGCCTTCCGCGATCCCCACGGCGTGCGGCCGCTGGCGCTCGGCAAGCTCGACGACCGCTTCGCCGTCGCTTCCGAAAGTTGCGCCTTCGACATCATCGGGGCCCAGATGATCCGCGAGGTGCGCCCTGGCGAAATGGTCTCGCTGACCGAAGGCGGGCTGGAGATGCGCCAGGTGATCGACGACGGGATCCCCGCCGTGTGCGTATTCGAGCACATCTACTTCTCTCGACCGGACTCCCGGCTCGAGAACCGGGTTGTGCAGCAGTCGCGCGGCCGCATGGGTGAGATCCTCGCCCGCGAGGCGCCGGTCGAAGCCGATCTGGTGATCGCCGTCCCCGACTCGGGCAACGCGGCGGCGGGGGGCTTCGCCCGCGCCTCCGGCTTGCCCCAGGACGACGGTCTGATCAAGAACCGCTATGTGGCCCGCACCTTCATCCAGCCGGGCCAGGAGCTGCGTAAGCGCGGCTTGAGGATGAAGTTCAACCCGCTGCCGGAAATCATCGCCGGCAAGCGCGTGGTCGTCGTCGACGACTCGATCGTGCGCGGCAACACAACCCGCCAGATCGTGGGCATGCTGCGCGAGGGAGGAGCCAGCGAGGTGCATCTGCGAATCTCGGCCCCGCCGATCCGCCATCCCTGCCACTACGGAATCGACATGTCGACGCGCGAGGAGATGATCGCCCACGGCCGGGAGATCTCCGAGATCGCCACCGAGCTCGGTGCCGACTCGCTCGCCTATCTCTCGATGGAAGGGGTCTACGAGGCGATCGGCGTTCCGGCGGACCAGCACTGCGACGCCTGCTTCACCGGCGAGTACCCGCTCGGGGACCCCGAAGGCGCCAACGGCAAGTACGCGCTCGAGGACATCGCGGTGATTCCCGCCAGCCGGGCTAGTTGAGCGCCTTCCGCGTCGCGGTGCTCGCCTCGGGTGCCGGTACCAATCTGCAGGCGATTCTCGACAAGGTCCACGGCCGCGACGGGATCGAGGTGGTCGCGGTGGCCTCGGACAAGCCCGGCGCCGAGGCGCTCGCCCGAGCCGAACAGGCGGGCATCGACAGCGAGGTCTTTGCCCGAAACAGCCACCGCAACCGGGAGGCGCGTGACGCGGTGATGGCCGACTGGCTGGAGCAGCGCAGTCCCGACCTGATTGTGCTGGCCGGCTACATGCTGCTGCTCTCGCCCCCCTTTGTCGAGCGCTTCCGCGGGCGCATGATCAACGTGCACCCGGCGCTGCTGCCGGCTTTTCCCGGCCTCGACGCGGTCGGCCAGGCGCTCGCCCACGGCGTAACGGTGACCGGGATCACCGTCCACTTCGTCGACGAAGGAGTCGACTCCGGGCCGATCCTCTTGCAGCGGGCGGTCGAGGTTCCATACACTCGCGACCGCGACGAGCTCGAGTCTGAGATGCACCGGATAGAACACGAGCTGCTGCCGGAGGCAATCCGGATGATCGCATCGGGACAGGTGACAGTCGACCCGGACAATTCGAGGGTGATCCAGGTGGAGCGATGAGCACAGAAGCACAGAGCCACTCCGCCGGCAGAAGCCCCGAGCCCCGCGGTGGCGCGGTGCAGGTGAAGCGGGCGCTCCTATCGGTCTCCGACAAGACCGGCATCGCCGACTTCGCCCGTGGCCTGACCGAGCTCGGCATCGAGATCGTCTCCACGGGCGGCACCGAATCGGCGCTGCGCGAGGCCGGCATCGAGGTGCGCGGAATCGAAGATTTGACCGGCTTCCCGGAGATCCTCGACGGCCGGGTGAAGACGCTGCACCCGCATCTGCACGCGGCACTGCTGGCCCGTCGCGAGAACCCCGAGCACGTCAAGGCACTCCGCAAGCGCGACATCGAGGAGATCGACCTGGTGGCGGTCAACCTCTATCCGTTCGAGCGCACGGCGGCGCGCCAGGGGGTCCCCGACGCCGAGGTGATCGACAACATCGACATCGGCGGTCCGACCATGATCCGCGCCGCCGCCAAGAACCACGAGCATGTGGCGGTGCTGGTGCGCCCGGAGAGCTACGACGCCGTGCTGGCCGAGATGGAGGAGTCCGGCGGCAAGGTGTCGGCGACGACCCGGCACTGGCTGGCCAATGAAGCCTTTGCCCTGAGCGCCCGCTACGACGCCGCGATCAGCCGCTGGTTCTCCAACAAATACGAGGCCTTCCCGACCCACTGGGTCTCCTCCTGGGAGAAGCTGATGGACCTCTCCTACGGCGAGAACCCCCACCAGCGGGCCGCGCTCTACGTTGACTCGGGCAGCCGCTCACATGTGCTCTCGCGCGCCGCCAAGCTCCACGGGAAGCCGCTGTCGTTCAACAACGTGCTCGACCTCGACTCGGCCCGGCGGCTGATCGGCGACCTCGAGGGCCCCGCGTGCGTGATCGTCAAGCACAGCAACCCCTGCGGCGCTGCGACCGCCCCCACCGGCGCCGAGGCCTACGAGAAGGCGCTGGCTTGCGATCCGATGTCGGCCTACGGGGGCGTCATCGCCCTGAGCAAGCCGGTGACCCTGGAGCTGGCCGAGCGGTTGCATGAGAACTTCATCGAGGTCCTGATCGCGCCCTCCTTCGAAGACGGCGCCCTGGACAAGCTTCAGCAGAAGGAGGCAATCCGAATCCTCGAGGACTCCGAGCGACGAGCGGTCGAAAACGATCGAGACATCAAACGCGTGCGGGGCGGGATCCTCGTCCAGGACCAGGACGGCCAACCCGAGCCGCGCGAGCTGATCGAGGTCGTCACCGCGGCGCAGCCCACCGAGGAGCAGTGGCAGGACCTGCTGTTCTCCTGGACCGTGGTGCGCCTGGTCCGCTCGAACGCGATCGTGCTCGCCAAGGACGCGGCGACGATCGGCATCGGCGCCGGCCAGATGAGCCGGGTCGACTCTGTGCGCCTGGCGGTGGAGAAATGCCGAGACGCGCGCGGCGAGGAGGCCGAGGCCTTGATGGCCGGCTCGACCCTCGCCTCGGATGCTTTCTTCCCCTTTGCAGACGGGCCGCAGACGGCAATCGATGCGGGCGCCCGGGCGATCATCCAGCCCGGTGGCTCAAAGCGCGACGCCGAGGTGATCGACGCCTGCAATGACGCCGGGGTGGCGATGGTATTCACCCGCCAGCGCCACTTCCGCCACTAGCTCCTTGCGCCTAAGGGGTGAAGTAAGAGTGCCCCCGGTGGGACTCGAACCCACGACCTCCTCCTTAAAAGGGAGTTGCTCTGGACCAACTGAGCTACAGGGGCCGGCTGATCGTAGCCGCGTACGACGCTTTGGCGGAAGCCGCGGGGGCCTCAGCCAGCGATTGCAGGATTAGTTTGGGACTACCGGCCGGCGGCTAAGTAGGAACCGGTGCGCCTGATGCTCGGCCTATATCTGCTGGTGATCACCGGCGGGATCGTCTTCTTCACGATCGTCGGGCTGAGCCATGGCTGAGAGCCGCAGGCGCGACGAAGACCGTGGCTTCTTGCGCGAGAACTCCCTGTCGATCGTCTTCGGCCTTCTGTTTCTGGGGGCGCTACTGGGCACAGCGATCGCCGGACACATCGACCACAACGCAGATGCCGCGGCGCATGGCGGCAAGGCGGTTTCGTTCGTCGACTACGTGAGCTCATCCCAATTCGGACGCCAGGTGATGGAGAACTGGCAGTCGGAGTACCTGCAGTTCACCCTGATGATGGTGCTGACGATCTGGTTCCTGCAGCGCGGCTCGCCGGAATCCAAGAAACTCGACCAGGCCGGAAGGGAAAGCGATAAGGCACAAAAGATCGGCTCGGCCGCCCACGCGCGCTCCCCCAAGTGGGCGCGGACCGGGGGCTGGCGCACCGCGATCTACTCGAACTCGCTGCTTATCTTGATGGCGCTGATCTTCTTCGGGTCCTGGTTCGCCCAATCGGTGACCGGCTGGACCGACTACAACCAGGAACAACACGATCACGGGGAGGCGAAGGTCAGCTGGGTCACTTACGCCGGCAGCGCCAGTTTCTGGGAGGGGACTTTCGAGAACTGGCAGTCGGAATTCCTTGCCGTCGGCTCCTTCGCGGTCTTTGCGATCTACCTGCGCCAGCGCGGCTCACCCGAGTCCAAGCCGGTGGGCGCCCCGCACGACGCAACCGGGATCGAGGGCTAGCCGCTGACGGTAGGGTGAAAGCGATGGCTCAGGAGGAAGGCGACAACCGGCCGCAGCTACACCCGGCGGAGGGCCGCGGATACCGGGAGCTCTATGCGGCCTGTCGCCACCTGCTCGAGCGATGGAAGCGGCTGGGGGATGCGGTGGACGACACCCCGTTTGCCCAGACACTGACCGGCGCGGCCGGCTACGTCGAGGAACTGCTCGGCGAGCTCGAGCCGCGCACCGCCAGGTACGACCTCCACGGAAAGCCCTCTGCCCAGGGTCTCGGCGCACGGATCGGCGACGCCCGCGGGCTCGTACTCGACAAGTCGCTGGATACCGGCCCAGCGGTACGGCTGGCGGTGCTGGACATCGAGCACATCGTCACGCTGCTGTTGCAACTCTCGCGCATGGCCAAGGTGAGAACGGACGAGAACCTGCGGGACTTCGCCATGCACTGGGCAAAGCGCCTGCGACCGGTGGTGGGTCAGGTGCGATCGGCGGCCGTTGCGCTGGGTGACGATCCGGATCGCGTCGCGAAGCGACTCGACGACTCGCCCGTGGGCCAGGCCGTGCACAGGGCGGGCTGGGCCCTCGGCACCCTCGGCGAATGGCTCGACCGCCGAGCCGCCGGCGGGGACGAGCCGGAACCGGAAGAAGAGGCCGGAAAGGCCTAGTTCAGCTCGGGGCGGCCCTCGACGGGACTCGAGGGCTCGGCGTGGAACTTTCGCGGAATCCGTCCGGCCAGCCGCGCAGCCCGGCCGGCCTCGACGGCACGGCGCATCGCCACCGCCATCGTCACCGGGTCCTCGGCGCGCGAGACGGCGCTGGCGAGCAGCACCGCGTCGCAGCCCAGCTCCATCGCCAGGGCCGCGTCGGAGGCGGTGCCGAGGCCGGCATCGAGGATCACCGGCACCCCGGCGTTCTCGACGATCAGCTGCACGTTGTAGGGATTGCCAATCCCCATCCCGGAGCCGATCGGCGAGCCCGCCGGCATCACCGCGGCGCAGCCGGCCTCCTCGAGTCGGCGGGCGAGGATCGGGTCGTCGTTGGTGTAGGGCAGGACGGTGAAGCCCTCGGCGCAGAGCCGCTCGGCGGCGTCGAGCAGCTCGACCGAATCGGGCAGCAAGGTGCGGTCGTCGCCGATCACCTCCAGCTTCACCCAGTCGGTCTCGAACGCCTCGCGGGCGAGCTTGGCGGTGCGCACGGCGTCGCGGGCCGTGAAGCAGCCGGCGGTATTGGGCAGCGCAAACAAACCTAGGCGCTCGATCACGTCGAGCACCGAGCCCTCAGCGCCGGGATCGACGCGGCGCAGGGAGACGGTGACGATCTCGGTTCCCGAGGCCGCCAGCGCGTGCTCCATCGATTCCAGGGAGCGAAAGCCGCCGGTGCCGCAGACGAGCCGCGAACCCCAGGTTCGCCCTCCGAGCTCGAAGATGTCGTCGTCCCCGGCGCCTCCTTGGATCGCGGCCACCACCTCCACCCTGGCGCCCTCGGACAGCCGGATGGTCTCCCACTCCCTTCGTGGAACCACCTCGCCCGCGACAGCGACCGCAACCCCGGCCGCTGCGGCATCACCGCCGGCGGCCTCGATGGCGGCGAGGATCGTCGATCCTTTCGGCAACTGGACCGGGCGGCCGTTGAGCTCCACGGTCACCTGCTCGCCACCCTCTCGCGCACGAATCGGTCTGGCGCGAAGGCGGCGAGACCGGCCTCAGGGGCCTCCCCGGCGATCAGTCCGACGACCACATCGGCGGTGATCGGAGCCAGCAGGACGCCGTTGCGGAAGTGGCCCGTGGCGAGGACCAGGCCATCGATCGCCCCGGGCCCGATAAGCGGCGCGTTGTCGGGACTGGCCGGCCGCAGGCCCGCGCGGGCCTCGGCCAGCTCCATCTCGGCGATCTCCGGCAGCGCGCGGTAGGCCTCGCGCAGCAGCTCGTGAACGCCGCCCGCCGTGACGGTGGTGTCGAATCCGTGCTCCTCGACGGTGGCGCCGACCACCAGGCGTCCGTCGGCGCGCGGTACCGCGTAGAAGCGCTCGCCCGCGACGATGCGGGCCACGACGGGCTGATCCGCGCCGCGCAGGGTGAGGATCTCGCCCTTCACCGGCCGCACCGGAGGCCGGGCTTTTTGGGGCAGCCAATCTGCGCCCGACCAGCTGCCCGAGGCGATCACCACGGTGGGCGCGCGCAATTCGCGGCCGTCGGCGAGTCGAATGCCGGCCGCCGCTTCACCGGCCGCCAGCAACCCGGCCGCCTCGGCGTGCTCGAAGAGCTCTCCCCCGGCGCCCTGCAGTGCGGCGATCAGAGCGGCGCACAGCGCCTGCGGATCGACCGCCGACTCGCTCACAGCGTGAAGGCCGCCGGCGCAGGAGGGTGCCAGGCCCGGCTCCAATGCGCGGCATTGACGGGGCAGCAGCCATTCGGATTCGAGACCGAGGCGCTGGTGCAAATCGAAGCGCCGGCGCAGCTCCTGCACCTGATCACGGTCCATCGCCACGTGCAGGGCCCCGATTCGCTCGTAGGTGGAAGGAAGGCCGGCCGCAGTTTCCAGGTTCGCCGCGAACTTGGGCCAGGCACTTGCAGAGGCCAATGCCAGCTCCAGGAGCGGCTCCTCCCCCCAAGTCGCCTCGCCGACGGGGGCCAGCATGCCAGCGGCGACGCCGCTCGCGCCGCAGCCGACGTGCTCGCGCTCGGCCACGCAAACGCGCATGCCGCGCTCGGCGGCGCGCCAGGCACAGGCCAGGCCGATGACACCGCCGCCGACGACGACGACGTCATAGCTTTGGTCTGCGTTGGTGGCCGGCAAAGGCTTTATCGCTTCCTCTCCGGCGGCGGTGCGTTTCCAACCTTCCCTGCGCCGGCATTACCCGGATCAGGTTCATACGGTCGGCGGCGCCCCAGCCGCCCTCTCAGCCCCTCTTCAGGGCTCCCGTTCTAGGTAGTGCAATCGTACTCCCACTCGCTCCGGGCTAGGCTGCATCGGGTGAGTGGACAACCGACCCGCCTGGCGCCACCCGAGAGCATCGGCGCCCTGCGCCGCCACCGCCTCGACTTCGCCCGCCTCTACTTAGTCTGCGAGGGCTTTCCCCGCGGCGCCGAACCCGAGCCGCTGCTTCGAGCCGCGCTGTCGGGCGGCGCGGGGCTGATCCAGATGCGCGACAAAGAGCGGACCGGGGGCGACAAGGCCACCCGCGCCGCTCACACCTTCCGCCGGCTGGCCGACAGCTTCGGGGCCCTGTTCATCGTCAATGACGACCCGCATCTGGCGCTGGAGCTGAGCGCTGACGGCGTCCACCTCGGCCAAGACGACGCGGAGCCCGCCGCGGCGCGCCGGGTGCTGGGGGAGGAGGCGATCATCGGCCTGTCGACCCACTCCGCCGATCAGATCGCCGCCGCCCAGACGGCCGGCGTCGACTACATCAGCGTCGGGCCCGTGTGGAAGACGCCGACCAAGCCCGGACGACCGTCGGTCGGGCTGGAGCTTGTCTCCCACGCAGGGGCCCACTGCAGGCTGCCGTTCTTCGCAATCGGGGGCATCGACACCAACAACGTTGCCCAGGTGGTCGCCGCGGGCGCCGGCCGGCTGGCGGTCGTGCGGGCGATCCGCGATGCAGAGGACCCCGCCGGCGTTGCCGCGGCGCTCAGGGCCGCCGTCGATTCAGACTCCGCGGGATCTAGGTGAGCGGCGACCGCGAGCGCAAGCGCGCCGAGCGCAATGCCCGCAAGAAGCGCGCGGCCGAGCGCCAGGCAGCGATGGCGGCGCGCAGCGAGGCCAAGAACCAGGCGGCGCGCGAGGAGCTCGTGCCACTCGCCACCGGGGAGAGGCCCGGCGCGATTACCGCCGCCGCCATCGTCGGCGCCGTCATCGCCCTGATCTTCACCGTATCGGCGGTGGTAGCCGCCACCGGCGCCATCCACGTGCGGGGAAGGGAGCCGAGCCCGATCCCGCTGGCCCTCTTCGCCGCTGTGCTCTGGGCGATGACGTGGGGGCTGTGGAACTCGCGCTACTGGGCCGTGCTCGGGTTCCAGATGCTGCTGCTGCTGGAGATGCTGGCGACGGCGGGCGGGCTGGTCCAGGTGGCGACGATCCCACAGCTGCTGGCCACGACCACACTGCTCGCCGGATCGGCGGTGCTCTTCTATTTCATGATCCGTGCGATGGCGCGGATCCAGATGCCCAAGGCGCCCGGTTCGCCCTAGAAAGCGGCCCTTCCCGAAGTCGTGAGGGCCTACTCGTCCGGGACGATCGCCACCACACGACTTGGAGCCGCGCTCCCCCCCTGAATGCGCAAGGGTAGGCAGCTGACTGTGAATCCGTAGGAAGGAACAGCATCAAGGTTCACCAGCCGCTCGATCTGCGAGTAGGGCAGGTCGACTTGGTGGGCGGCCCAGAAAACGCCCTGTTCGCCCTTTTCGATTGCCTCCTTGGCCTGGAGGTGCAGAGGGGCATCCCACCCCCAGGCATCTATTCCCATCACCCGGACGCCCTGCTCGTAAAGCCAGCGAGTGGCTTCGGCCGTGACGCCGGGCCCGCGCGCGATGTAATCGGGCTGGCCGTAATAGGCATCACACCCGGTGTGAACAAGCACGATGTCTCGTTCTGAGAGTGGGCGAGGCAAGCGGTCCTGGATGTCTTTTGCAGTGAGGGCTTCGCCGTCGGCCCGGTCGACTGCGTCGATCACGACCCCGGGCGCGTAGAACCAGTCGAGGGGCAGCTCGTCGATCGTCTGGGCCCGCTCGCCCCCGATGGTCGAGTTGTAGTGCCAGGGCGCGTCGACGTGGGTCGAGTTGTGGGTCCCGAAGTTGGTGAATGTCTCGACGGCCCAGCCTTCACCGTCGCGCAACAGCTCACCTCCGACGCCGAAGAGGTTTCGGATCGCCGCCGCTCCCGCGGCGTGCTCCTCGTAGGAGATGTCAGTCCGGATCACCTCGGGGAACTCAGGCGGATCGGGGGCTATGGGAGCCGAGAGATCTACGAGCGTCACCGGATTTCCCCTCTCCATTGGCAAAGGTGGCCGCTGAAATCGATCCTATAGAGTCGCTCCGGTGGCGGATTTCGACGTAATCGTCGTTGGTGGAGGCCCCGGCGGCTACGTGGCCGCGATCCGCGCCGCCCAGCTGGGGCAGAAGACCGCCGTGGTGGAGAAAGACAAGCCCGGCGGGCGCTGCCTCAACTACGCCTGCATCCCCGCCAAGACGATCCTCCACAGCGCCGAGGTCTTCGAGCAGGCCGCCGGCTCCGAGGAGCTTGGAGTCAAGGCCTCCAAGGTGACGGTCGACTGGCCGGCCGTGCAGAAGCGCCGCGAGAAGATCTCCGCCCAGCTCTCGGGCGGGGTAAAGATGCTGTGGGACAAGAACAAGGTCAAGACGATCGAGGGCGAGGCATCGCTGACTGCCGACGGCAAGGTCAAGGTCGGCTCAGAGGAGCATGGCGCCAAGGCCATCGTGCTGGCCACGGGGTCGGTGGCGATGGCGATTCCCGGCGTCGAGTTCGGCCCCCGGGTCCTCGACACCTGGGGGGCCTGGTCGCTGAAGGAGATGCCGAAGAGGCTGATCGTGGTCGGCGCCGGCGCCTCGGGTGCGGAGATCGCATCCGCATACGGCCGTTTCGGGGTCGAGGTGACGCTGGTCGAGATGCTCGACCAGCTGCTTCCCGCCGAAGACGTGGACATGGCGAAGATCGTCGAGCGCGCCTTCAAGAAGCAGAACATCACCACCATGCTGGGCACCGCGATCGAGGACGTAAGCGCCGCCAAGTCCGGCGTCAAGGCCAAGGCCGGCTCTGAGACCCTCGAGGCCGACTACCTGGTGATCGCCGGTGGGCGCCAGCCCGACACCGAGGCGCTCAACCTCGAGGCGGCCGGCGTCGAGCTCGAAGAGGGCGGCCGAATCAAGATCGACGAGTACCAGCGCACGAGCAAGGAGGGCATCTACGCGATCGGCGACCTGGTCCGCGGACCGGCCCTCGCCCACAAGGCCTCCGAGGAGGGGGTGGTGGCGGTCGAGACTGCCTGCGGCGCGCCCACCCACGCTGTCGACCCCAACGGCGTCCCCGGCGCAACCTTCTGCCATCCGCAGGTCGCCAGCGTCGGGCTCACCGAGGCCCAGGCCAAGGAGGCCGGGCACGACATCAAGGTGGGCAAGTTCAAGCTCGGGGCGGTCGGCGCGGGGCCCGTCTACGAGGACACGATGGGCATCGTCAAGATCGTCGGTGACTCCAAATACGGTGAGATCCTCGGCGCCCACATCGTCGGCAACCGCGCCTGCGACATGATCGCCGAGCTGGTTGTCACCCGCGAGCTGGAGGGCGGATACCAGGAGCTGGCCCGCATCATCCACCCGCACCCTACGATCTCCGAGGCCGTTCTCGACGCGGCCCGTGCGGTCGAGGGCTGGGCAACCCACGCCTGAGCCCGGGGCTCGTAAGCCTTTGGCCGAGCGCGCGACCTTCTACTACGACCTGAGCTCGCCCTACGCCTACCTGGCGGCGGAGCGGATCAGCGGCGTATTCAGCGAAGCGGCGGCCGAGCAGCCCGTTTGGCAGCCGATTTCCTTCCCCTTCTTGCTCAGAGAGTCGGGCCGGGTGCCCTGGTCGCTAAAGCCTGGCGGCGCCAATGCCGACGACCTCGCCGAGATCCAGCGTCGCGCCGCGGAGCGCGGACTGCCCAGGGTCGTTTATCCGGAGGGGTGGCCGGCGGAGAGCTACAGCCTGGCGGCGATCCGGGCGGCGGTCTACGCGAAGCAGGCGGGGCGAGTCGTCTCCTACTCGCTGGCCGCCTTCCGCCAGGCCTTCGCCGGGGGCCGGCGCCTCGACCACCTCGACAACGTGGTGATTGCCGCGGCGGCGTGCGAGCTGCATCCGAATGCCGTCCTCAAGGGGATCGAGACCGAATCGGTCAAGGAAAAGCTCAAACAGGCGACCGACGAGGCGATCGCCCTGGGCGTCGTCGGCATCCCCACGGTGGCTGTCGGCGGCGAGCTGTTCTGGGGCGACGACCACCTCGAGAAGGCCGCGGCGGCGGCCGCCCGCTAGCGAAACACGGTTCATATCGATTGCCAGCCGGGCCAGATCGTTGGATCGGCCCCTTGCGGAGAGGTAGCCTGCCAGGCAGTGGCAGAGAGCAAGTCCGCGCAAGCGAAGACGAAGCCCGGTGGCGCCGAGGGCAATGGCGTCCCGGCCGCCAAGACCTCGCTGCCCGACAAGAAGGCTTGTCGCCGGCTGCTCTCGACCATGGCGCTGATCCGACGCTTCGAGGAAGAGGCCGGGCGCCAGTATCAGCGCGGCAAGGCAGGCGGCTTTCTGCACCTGGCGATCGGCGAGGAGGCGACGATCGTCGGCACCGCCGAAGCGATGAAGGCAAGCGACTACCTGATCGGCACCTATCGCACCCACGGGCATGCAATCGCCCGCGGCACCGACCCCAAGCGGGTGATGGCGGAGATCTTCGGCCGCGTCGACGGGACCTCCGGCGGCCGCGGCGGCTCGATGCACATCTTCGATCTCGAAAAGCGCTTCATGGGCGGTTACGGGATCGTCGGCGGAAACCTGCCGCTGGCCGCGGGCTTCGGTCTCACCGCCGAATATCTGGGGACGGACGACGTCACCGTCTGCATGTTCGGCGACGGTGCCTCAAACACAGGCAATTTCGGCGAGACGATGAACCTGGCAGCGCTGTGGAGCCTGCCGGTGGTCTTCATCGTCGAGAACAACCTCTACGGAATGGGCACCTCCCTCGAACGGCACTCGGCGATCACCGACCTGTCCCAAAAAGCCGAGGGCCTCGGTGTACCGGGCAAACGGGTTGACGGGATGGATGTGCTGGCGGTGCGCGACGCCGTCGCCGATCACATCGACCAGGCGCGCAAGGACCGCCGCCCAACGCTGATCGAGGCGTTCACCTACCGCTACCGCGGACACTCTGCGGCCGATCCGGAGATCTACCGCGAGAAGCAGGAGGTCGAGGAGTGGCAGCGCAAAGACCCGATCGACGCCTTCGCCGAACGCTGCGTCGGGGAAAGCAAACTTGAAGACGGCGAATTGGAGCAGATCCGCGCCGAGGCCGAGACGGTGGTGCTCGAGGCGGTCAGCTTCGCCGATTCCTCCCCGGAACCCCCACTGGATTCACTCTACGACCACCTCTACGTTGGCAGTGAGACCCTGCCGGGCTGGTATGCCGTCGACGAGCGCACACCGGACCCGCACCCGGGCGAGGGAGAGCGCGACGCCACCGAGCGCGCCCGACGACTGGCTGAGCAAGGGGCCGCCTATGGCGGGCCCGAGGGCCCGTCGGCCGATCCCGGCGACCAGCCTGATCCCGAAGCGCCACCCGAGGAGGCGGGCTGATGGCCGTGATGCGGATGCGCGAGGCGCTGAACGAAGCCCTCCGTGAGGAGATGGAGCGCGACGAGAGCGTCTTCATCATGGGCGAGGACGTAGGGGTCTTTCAGGGAGCCTTCAAGGTCACCGAGGGCCTGCTTGACAAGTTCGGCGAGAGGCGTGTTCGCGACACCCCGATCTCGGAGAACTCGATCGTCGGCGTCGGCGTAGGCGCGGCGATGACCGGTTTGCGTCCGATCGTCGAGATCATGACCGTCAACTTCAGCCTGCTCGCCCTCGACCAGATCGTCAATCACGCGGCGGCGATCCCCTACATGTTCGGCGGCCAGGTCCGGGTGCCGCTGGTCATTCGGATGCCCGGTGGGGGCGGCCATCAGCTCGGACCGACCCACTCGCACAGCCTCGAAGCGCTCTACCTGCAGATCCCGGGACTGCTGGTGGCCTGTCCCTCGACCCCGGCTGACGGCAAGGCACTGCTGAAAACCGCGATTCGAGACGACAACCCGGTCATCTTCATGGAGCATGAAACGCTCTACGGCGCGCGTGGTGAGGTCGCCGAGAACGGAGATTCGGGAGAGAACGGGCTGCTGAGCTTCGGCAAGGCGGCGATCCGCCGCGAGGGCACCGACGTCACCATCATCGGGGTGCTGAAGATGGCCCACGAGGCGGAGGCGGCCGCCACCGAGCTCGCAAACCAGCACGGGATCGAGGCCGAGGTCATCGACCCTCGTACGCTGCGTCCACTCGATCTGGAGACGATTCTCGAGTCGGTCCGCAAGACCAACCGCGCGGTGGTCGTCGAGGAGGGCTGGCCCCACGGCGGGGTCGGCGCCAACCTGGCGGCGCTGATCTCCGAGCAGGCTTTCGACTACCTGGATGCGCCGGTACAGCGAGTGACCGGCGCAGATGTGCCGATGCCGTACTCGAAGCGCCTCGAGCAATCGGCGATCCCCCACCCCGAGCACATCGTCAGCGCCGCCCGGGCCACCCTCGAGGGGACGATCTGATGGCCGACCTGGTGATGCCGCGGTTATCGGACTCGATGGAAGAGGGGACGATCCTCAAGTGGCTGAAGTCGGTGGGTGACGTGGTGGCGGTCGGCGACGAACTGGTCGAAATCGAGACCGACAAGGCCAACATGGTCTACGAAGCGGACACGGCAGGGACGCTGAGCGAGATCCTGGCCGAGGAAGGCGACACGCTGGCGATCGGGGAGCCGATCGCGCGGGTCGGGGATGGCGGCGGTGATTCCGCCGGCGGGAACGGCGGGCGGCCCGAGGCGCGCACCGCGACGGACCGGGAAGGGGGCACCGAGGAGAGTGAGGCCGCCGGCGCCTCGGATCCGGCCCCCGCACCCGCCACCGATGGGGCCGCGACGCCGGGAGCAGTCGCGCCGGCCCCATCGGCACCTCCCCCCCAGCCGGATCATGCGCCGAAAGCTGCCGGATCCGCTGACGGCGAGCGGGTCAAGGCCAGCCCCATCGCTCGTCGCATCGCGGAGGAGCAGGGGGTCGATCTTCAAGGCTTGCAGGGCTCTGGGCCCGGGGGGCGGATCGTGAAGGCCGATGTGGAGGACGCCACGACCAAGGACCCCGGTCGGCTGGCAGGCGCGCCCGCCGACGTGACGGCGGGCGCCCTTGAAAGACCTGAAACCGCCAAAGGCTCAACCCAGATCCAGGAATTGACAAAGCTCCAGTCTGTAGTCGCTCGCCGGATGGCGGAATCGAAGGCGACGGCGCCGCACTTCTATCTCGAGGCCGAGATCGACATGTCGCGCTGCGTCGAGGCGCGGGCGCGAATCAAGGCCTCCGCCAAAGAGGGCGAGGTGGTTCCGTCCTTCAACGACATGGTGGTCAAGGCCGCAGGGTTGGCGCTGCGTGAGTTCCCGCGCGCCAACGCGGCCTACAAGGATGGCCGGTTCGAGCTCTATTCGCGGGTCAATGTCGGCATCGCGGTGGCGGCCCAGGAGGCGCTCGTCGTACCCACGATCTTCGACGCCGACCGCAAGGGACTGCGCCAGATCGCCTCCGAGGCACGGGCACTGGCACAGCGGGTGCGCGACGGCTCCGTCACCCCCCCAGAGCTCTCCGGCGGGACCTTCACGGTTTCCAACCTGGGCATGTTCGGGATCAGCAACTTCGCCGCTGTGATCAATCAGCCCCAAGCCGGAATCCTGGCCGTCGGCGCGATCACCGAGAAGCCCGTCGTGCGCGATGGTGAGCTCGCCACCGCGCACCTGATGGGCGTCAACCTGGCCTGTGATCACCGCATCCTCTACGGCGCCGACGGCGCCGAGTTCCTCCGGCGCATCCGCGCGCTGCTCGAGGAGCCGCTCGGCCTGGCCCTGTAGTGCCCAGCGGGATGGAGACAGGCGAGGCACAGCGCGCAATCGAGGTGCCGATCCAGAGCCTGCCACCGGTCAACGAGATCTCGGTCGAGATCGCCGCCGACACGGTGCGCACGTGGGAGGCGCTGATCGCGACGATGCCCCGGCTTTTCGACACCCGCCGTGCCCGCCGCTTATCGCCGATGCTCGGCTGCGCCCAGACAGAGGGCAAGGGCGACCCCAGCATCATCGGCTCAACCCTGCCGGGCTTCATCATCGCCCGCTCGGTACGGCCGGCGATGCTGGCCCTGCAGGGCGAACA
>JBHEMJ010000021.1:0-8886 GCA_046262655.1 Solirubrobacterales bacterium
GTTTGGGCAGGTGTAGTGCCCGAGGTGCCCGACAAAGGCACGCTCGTAGCTGTAGGGGTGACCGCAGCGGCGGCAATGCTTGGCGTCGTGGGCGTGTTGCAACTCGGGCAACGCCTGGGTGTGGTCCTCGATGCCGAAGTAGGTGACGCCCTGGCGCCGCTCGCCGTCGTGATCACGGCCGAGGTCGGCGATCAGGGGGTCGTCGGCATTGAAGGCGAACTCGCATGAGCCGGCCAGGCTCTGGATCAGCTTCGCCCATTCGTCGGCCAGGTGCTCGAGCTCGCCGTAGCGATCGAGCTGGTCGCGAAAGAGGTTGCCGAGCACCAGCAGGCGCGGCCGCAGCTGCGGCGCCACCCGCGGGAGCCAGCCCTCGTCGAGTTCGAACAGGCCCTCGCCGCCGCTCTGTTCGAGCAAGGCCGTGGCCACGCCCCAGGCCATGTTGGAGCCCGCCCGGTTGTGGACGGGGTGGCGCCCCGCGGCCTCAAGCGCCGCCGCCAGCATGCCGGCGGTGGTCGTTTTGCCGTTGGTGGCGCTGATGATCGTCGAGCCCTGCTCGAGCCCCGCGCCGAGGCGTTCGATCGCCTCCGGCGCGAGCCGCAGCAGTAGGCGCCCGGGCAGGGTCGTGCCGCCCCCGCGGCCGGTGAGCCGGCTGAGCGCCCCCGTCGCCTGGGCGACGGCGCGCTTGGCCTCGAACCCACGGTGGGGTCTCACGACGGAACCTTTCGGAGGGACCAACCGCATTGATGAGGACCCCGGTGGGGTCTCATGACGGAACCTTTCGGAGGGACCAACCGCATTGATGAGGACCCCGGTGGGGTCTCACTTGAGCGGCGGCGCAATCAGGCGAAGGGCGCCGCGAAGGACGCGCAGGGTGGCCGGTAGCTGGGTCAGCGGCTCCCCGTCCGCATAGACCTCGAAGGGGCGATTGGATCTGATCTCGACCCGGGAGCCCCGCAGCACGCTCACTTCGTCATCTCGCACGTGCGTACCCTTGAACACCTTGGGCAGGTTAGCCACGAAGCGCAGCTTTCCCACCTCGCCGGTGAGGACGATGTCAAAGAGCCCGTCGTCGAGTTCGGCGTCCGGTGCCATCAGCATCCCGCCGCCGTAGGCGCCACCGTTGGCTACCGCGACGGAGTAGCCGCGGTGGCGGTGGGGGACCCCGTCGACGGTGACCGTGAAGGCAGCCGCCCGCCAGGTGATGAGGGTACGAAGCGCAGCGTACGCGTAGACGAGGTTCCCGCGTATCAGCTTCACGTCATTGGCGAGCCGGTTGCACTCGGAGTCGAAGCCGGCGCTGGCGATGCAGAGGAAGCGCCTGCCGTTCACCTCGCCGACGTCGATGCGACGCTCCTCGCCACGGCGCAGCACGGAGATCGCCTCGGGGATCGAGGTGGGAATGCCGGTGACCCGCGCGAAGTCGTTTCCGCGGCCGCCGGGGATGACACCCATCGGGGTCTCAGTTCGCGCCAGCGCCCCGCCCACGGCGCCGATCAGTCCGTCGCCGCTGATCACCACCGGCACCTCGCCCGCACCGGCGGCGACCCTCGCCTCCTCCGCGCCATGCTCGAGGTTGCGCGACTTGACCACGCGAAAGACCATGTGGCGCTTGTCGAGCTCGCGCTCGACTTCGTCGAGCAGATCGGCGGCCCGCCCGCCGCCGGACGAGGGGTTGACGATCAACAAGTGCGGGCGCCCGGCAACCATCGGCCTATTTTCGTCCGACCCAGAAGCTGCCGCGGGCGGCGCCGCCCGATTTGACCTCCTCGATCCCGTGTTTGGCAAAGCGGCGGCGCAGCACCTCCTCGGGCGTCCAGAACGGTGTTTCCGCGCCCCAAGAGGAGCCGTGGACCAAAAAGCCGCCGGGGCGCAGCAGACGGGCGATCTCGGCGAAAAACGGCGGCATGTTGAGCTCGGCGACGAGGTCGAAGGACTCGTCTTGATAGGGGAGCGAAGATGCGTCGGCGACGCGGAAGGCCACGCGGCCCTCCGGGTCGAGGCCGATCCTCTTGCGCGCGTGGTGCACCATCTGCTCGGAGATATCGACGCCGCGGACCCGCGCCCGCGGGAATTCGCGGGCGATCAGCAGCGCCCCGGTGCCGGTGCCGGTGCCGATCTCCAGGGCCCGCTCGGGGGCCGGTGAGACCTCCAGCAGTCCGGCCGCCAGGGGGGCCAGGTGTTCCGGTGAGCCGGCGGCAGTGCGCTCGTCCCAGCCCTGGGCCCGCTGGTCGAAGAAGCTCCGCATCGGGTTTCTGATCACCGGCCAAAGCCAGGGCGCCCGGGTGACGATCTGGTTCAGAGCCCGGCCGAGACGCAGGTTGCGTCGGCTCGAGGCGCCGCTGATGGGCTTTTTCTCGTCCATCGGGGCGATCATCGCAAGTCGCTAGGCTGCCCCGTCGTGGAAGGCCCGCACGCAAACCACCGTTCCCGGCTCGTCTTCGTCGGGCTGATTGCGATTGCGGGGATGGTCGCGCTGGTGATCGTCCTGGTGAGCGGCGACGATAAGGACAACGGGGGCGCAAGCACTGCCGATCTGCCCCCCGGCTGCCAGGCGGTCGATGAGCCGACAGGGCGGGATGTGAAGCTGCGCGAGCCGGACCTGAAGGCCCCGCCTCCTGGCTCCACCGCGACGGTCTCGACCAGCTGCGGTGATTTCACCATCGAGCTGGCTACCGCACAGGCACCGAAGACCACCGCAAGCTTCGTCAATCTGGCCGACAATGACGTCTATAAGGACGTGGCGTTCACGCGCATCGCTCCCGGTTTCGTGATCCAAGGCGGCGACCCAACGGGTACCCAGTCCGGCAACGCGGGATACACGGTGACCGAGCCTCCACCGGCGAACGTGACCTATTCGAGCGGCACCGTGGCGATGGCCAAGTCCGGCGCCGAGCCACCTGGGACCTCGGGGAGCCAGTTCTTCGTGGTCACCGCTCCCGCCGACGCCGGGCTGCCCCCCGACTACGCACTGCTCGGCAAGGTCAGCACCGGCATGGACGTGGTCGAGCGCATCGCCAGCATCGGCACCGCCAACGGTGCCGACGGGCCCCCCAAATCCCCGGTCGTGATCAATTCGGTCACGATCAGCAATGGCGACGGCTGAGCGGCGGGCGTGGCCAAGTTGGAAGTAGGACAGCCGGCCCCTGACTTCGAGCTGGAGGGCACAGGAGGCAAGACCTATGCCCTCGGCGACTACCGGGGCACCGGCGTCATCCTCGCCTTTTACCCCGGTAACTTCACCCCGGTCTGCACCAAGCAATTCTGCTCCTACCGCGACGACGGCGATCGCATCGAGGCGCTCGGGGTGCCGATGCTCGGGGTTTCGCCGCAGTCGGTCGAATCCCACGAGAGGTTCGCCGCCAAGCACGGACTGCAGATCCCCCTGCTCGCGGACAAGGACAAGAGCGTGGCCAAGGCCTACATGGTGGTGGGGCCGGGGGGGATGATCCGCCGCTCCATCTTCCTCATTGATGACGAGGGTGTCGTCCGCTACCGCGACGTCGCCCTGCTGGGGCTCACCTTCCGCGACGTCGACGATCTGGCCGAGGCGGTTTCGGTCCTGAGGTGAGCGCCACGGCACCGGCCAAGACTCCCTTCGAGCTCGATCTCGCGGGGCGCAGGCTGGCCGGGGAGATGGTCGGCGATGGGCCCGCCGTCGTCTGTGCGCATGGAATCACCGCCACTCGCCGCTATGTCCTGCAGGGTTCGCTCGCGCTCGCGCGTGCCGGCTACGCGCAGGTCCTGTACGACGCTCGCGGCCACGGCGAATCCGACCCGGCGCCGGTGGGGGAGGGCTATGACTACCCCGGGTATGCCGGCGACCTGGACGCGGTTATCGCCGGGCAGACCAACGGAGAGACTGTGGTACTGGCGGGCCACTCAATGGGAGCTCACACGATCGTCAAGCGGGCTCTCGATCATCCCGAGGGGATCGCCGGGATGGTGATCATCGGCCCCGTGCAGAGCGGGGCGCCGGCACCCGCGAGCTCCGAGCGTTACTGGAACCGCCTCGCCGATGGCCTGGAGCAGAACGGCATCGAGGGCTTCATGGCGGCTTACGACCGTCACCTTGACCCCCGTTGGCGAGAGGTGATGCTGCGCTTCACCCGTCGGCGAATCAGTGCGCACCGTCATCCCCGTGCGGTCGCCGAAGCGATGCGGGCAATGCCCCACACCCAGCCATTCGCGGCGATCGAAGAGCTGAGCGCAATCGACATTCCGTCGCTGATCGTCGCCAGCCACGACGAGAGCGATCCTGGCCACCCGTTTGCGGTCGCCGAGGCCTATGCCCGGACGCTGCCCGACGCGCGTCTGATCAGCGAGAGGGAGGGGGAGTCGCCGCTGGCCTGGCAGGGCGGCCGGCTGTCCCGCGAGATCGCCACCTTCTGCGAGCAGATCGGCTTCTGAGAGACGCCTTGGGGGATATTGTCTCGGTCGTGCCCGAAGAGGGAGCCGCCATCCACTACGCCGCCGTCGAGCGCGGCACCCCGGTCTACAGCTCAGACGGGGTGGAGCTCGGCAAGGTCGATGCGATTCTGGATAACTACGAGGAGCACATCTTCGATGGGGTGGTGTTCGAGACCCCCGATGGCAAGCTGCTGTTCGCCGACGCTCCCGAGGTAGCCCGTACGGCCGAGCTCGCGGTGACCCTGGTCTTCGATGCCAGGGCGGCCGCCGATCTGCCCGCTCCCGACAAGGCACCGCCACGCTATCGCGCCAACCTGAAGGCGGGAAGGGTCGGGCGGCTGTTCGGGCGCGGCTGGAAGCGTAACTAGCGCCGAATCAGTCGACGTCGATGACCCAACCCCGCGAGAGCTTCGGCTCGGAGCCGAGGATGCGGCAGGGCGGGGAGGAGCCACGGATCGGCGCGCGCCCCAAGTTGATCCGCACCCGCCGCGCGGGGGCGCCGAGTGGCAAGTTCTCGAAGCGGCGATTTTCTTGGGGAGGGGACATGCGCTCTCCTTACTAGTTCGGCACCGGCCCCAGAATCCTTTAGCCCTTCAGCTGGCGCGATTGCGCGCCAGTGGCAACGCCCACCAGACCCCCGCGAACAGCAGACCGGTCCCGGCGGTGGCGATCAGGGTGGTCGGAGCCTTGAACAGCACGTCGCTGATCAGTAGCACCACGCCGGTCATCGCCATCGCCAGCACCGCCAGGCCGGCCAGGGTAAGCCGGTTTCCGTCGAGGATGATGTGCTCCTTCGCACCCCCCCGGAAGCTGAGGCGGTGGTAAGCGGAAGGGGCGATCAGCAGTACGCAGGCAGCGGTGGTGAGCAGCAGGGTGGCGAAGTAGACCTCACGCTGGAACTCGGTGACGGTGGCGAACCGCTGCGTGAACGGCACCGTGAGCAGGAAGGCGAACAGCACCTGGACTCCGGGCAGGGCGACGCGCAGTTCGTTCAGCAACTCGATCAGCTCCCGGTCGAGCCGCTGCTGGACCTCGCGGGGGCGCCTTGCCATGGGCGATTTGTACCGGACGCGCAGGGGGTTAGTCGGTCCCGGGACGGGTAAGCCCCTGGCAGCGAGTCGAATCAGGGAACGACCAACAGGAACACGAACGATGGCGCCAAGCGCATGCCCCGAAAAGGGGAGGCTCTCCCGTGACAACGTCCTTCACCTCGACCAGATCGGTTTTCCGCCCGATTACGGAGCCGAGGGGCTCGCCTGGAACGCGGCGTAGCGGGCGCGGCGGCCCTCGGCGACACGACATGAGTAGGGTCGGTGACAATGCCTGGCAGAAGCTCGGCCTGACCCAGCGACTCCCGCATGCCACTGAACAAAGACGATCGCACTCTGCTCAGTCGCTACCGCGAGGAGGGCGACGACCGTGCCCTGGAGAAGTTGACCGAGCGCTATATGCCCCTGGCACGGCGCCTGGCGGCGCGGTATCGGTACACCAACGAGCCGATGGAGGACCTGGTCCAGGTCGCCAACATGGCGCTTCTGAAGGCGATTCAAAGATTCGACATGGAGCGCGATGCGGCCTTCTCGAGCTACGCCGTGCCGACGATCCTCGGCGAACTGAAGCGATATTTCCGCGACCACAGCTGGTCGGTGCACGTCCCCCGGGATCTACAGGAGCGGGCGGTGAAGATCAACAAGACCGTGGACGGCCTATCCAAGGACCTCGGACGCTCCCCCTCGGTGATGGAGATCGGGGAGAAACTGGAGCTCGATCTGGAACAGGTCGTAGAAGCCTTGGAAGCCACCCAGGCCTTCGACGCGGCTTCGCTGGACGCCGAGCGGCCCGGTCAGGACGGCAATATGGCGACGCTCGGAGACACGGTTGGCGACGAGGACCCAGGCTACGAGATGGTGGAGTACGGAGCGGCGATCCAGGGAACACTAAGCAGTATGCCCGAACGTACGCGACTGGTCATGCATCTGCGCTTCGTCGAGGATCTGACGCAGGCTCAGATCGCGGAGCGAATCAGCGTCTCCCAGATGCACGTCTCGCGCATCATCAGACGGGCTCTCTCCGATTTGCGCGAGGCGGTCAATACCGATGATGACAACGGCTGAGAACGTCAATGCCGAGACCCCGACGCTCCGGCTGACACTACCGGCACGGGCGGAGAACATCGCCGTCGTGCGCCAAGCGCTGGCCGGGTTGGCCGCCGAGCTGGGTGCGGGGCCCGAACTCATCGACGACATCAAGACGGCGGTCTCGGAAGCCGCGACCAATGTGGTCACCCACGCCTATCCGGACGATGAGCAGGGCCCGATCGAAATCAGCGCGGACATCAGCGGGCGAAATCTCGAGGTGCTGATTCGCGACGCCGGGGTCGGCATGCAGCCACACCCGCTCGACCCGGACAGGCCCACCCTGCGCGTCGGCCTGGCGCTGATCGGCGCGCTGGCAGACAGCTTCGAGGTGAGCGGGGAGGAGGGGGTCGGGACAGAGGTGAGGCTGAGCTTTGACCTCTATCGCGATGCGGACGGCGCCACCAATTCCGCCGTGGTGGCGCTACATACCGACACGGACTCACCGACGACCCAGATCGTGGTCCGCGCCTCCGAACCAGGTGGCGCGGCGATCCCCAAGGTGCTCGAGATGCTCGTGGCCCGCGCCGGCCTGACGCTCGACCAGTTGTCCGACGCCCAGCTGCTGGGGGACTTCCTCTCGGACTGGAGCGCCTCGGCTACGATCGACAGCCAGCCGCTCGAGCTGAGCATCGAGGACGGCGACGGCTGCGTGGAGCTATGCATCGGTCCCCTCGACCCGGGTCTGGGCAGGCAGATGCTGGAGCGAAGCGAGGTATCCGGTCTCGGCCGAACGCTCGATCGCCTGGCCGATCGGGTCGAGGTCGACGAAGTCAAGACCGATGGCGGCCCCGCCGAGTACCTGGTATTGGAGATTCGCGCGCCCGCTTGAATCCGGCGCGGTTCCGGCCTATGTAAAGCAGCCTCGTCGCACCCGGTAGGGTGGGCATCGAAACCTCGCCCGGAACGACCAGGCGACCTCGACCTTGAGCTCCGAATCCAGCACCAACAGCTCGCTCCCACCCGAGGCAGCCGCTCGGTTGAAGGCCGACGTGCGCAGTGGCGAGCGCCGCGCCGACCTCGTATTGCGCGGGGAACTCGACCTGGCGACGGTGTCGCTCGCCGAGCAGGCGGTGGCTCGCCTCGGTCCCGAGGCCGAGACCCTGGTGCTCGACCTTCGGCAGCTCACCTTCATCGATTCCTCTGGTCTGAAGATGATTCTCGGCACGGCGGAAAATTGGAATGGGGGCCCGCGCCGCCTGTTCGTGGTCCGGGGGCCGGCCCAGGTCGAGCGCGTGCTGGAGTTGACTGGCGCCGCAGAGCGTCTGACCATGGTCGAGGATCCTTCGAGCATCAAACCGGCTTGACAAACCACTTCTCGACGGTTCTCAGAGATCTGCGCTTCGGGGGGAGATCCGGCAGGATCCGCCGCCCCGCCGGCGAGGTACGGGGCAGCGAAGAGGGGTGGATCCTGCTGGCCCTCGGGCTGGCGACCCTGTTCGCGATCATCGACGGAGCCGCCAGCGGCCAGTTCGTAGTGATCGGCCTCTTGGCCCTGCCTCCGATCCTCACTTCTGCGACCGCCGGGTCCCGGGCCACGCTGCTCGTCGCCGGCTATTGCGTTTCGCTGGCCCTGATGGCCGTCTTCTGGCACGAGTGGACGCTCTCCAGCTACCTCCCGCGGGTTCTGGTTGTCACATCGGCCGGGGCGCTGAGCGTCTGGAACGCTTCGCTGCGCGAGCGCCTGACGGCCTCGGTGCGTGGAGGCGCCCTGCTCGCCGAGGGCATGTCGATGTTGGACAACACCCTCCATGAGCAGGCACTGCTCGACGAGCTGGTCAAGGTTCCGGTACCCGATCTCGCCGATCTCGCCGTCGTCGATCTGATCGCCGACGACGACACGATCGGCGCCGCCGCGGTGGCGGCGAACGACCCGGAGACCACCAGGAAGATCAAGCAGGCTCGGTTCAGTCGTCGGCTTGCTCCCGGCGCCCAGCACCCGGTGGCCGAGGTGATCAGGAGCGGGGAGCGCAGGCTGTTCGACCACATGGGAGATCCGGCGATGCGCGAGATCGCAATCGACGAAAAGCACCTGGAGCTGGTCCGCCACACAAGGCCCCGTTCGGTGTTGATCGTGCCCCTGCGCGCCCACGGGACCACGATCGGGGCGCTGATGTTGGCCTCGTTCGTGGACGACGACCGCTTCGGTGCCGATGAGATCGCGTTCGCCGAAGAGCTCGCCCACCGCACCGCGGCAGGGGTCATGAATGCCCGCCTGCACGATGCGCAGGCGCACCTCGCCGATGCGCTGCAACAGGCACTGCTGCCGCGGGCGCTGCCGGCGGTCGAGGGCCTGGAGATCGCATCGCGTTTCCGGCCGGTCGGGGTGGGCGCCCAGATCGGC
>JBHEMJ010000022.1:0-16453 GCA_046262655.1 Solirubrobacterales bacterium
CGGAGGCTCCGACCGATGGCTGAGATCGAAGTCAAGCAAGTCCGCTCCGCGATCGGCGCCGATGGCCCGCAGCGCGACACGCTGCGTTCATTGAAGCTGGGCCGGATCGGCTCCAGCGCCAGGCATTCCGACTCCCCACAACTGCAGGGCATGTTGCGGGCGGTTTCCCATCTGGTCGAGGTCGCCAGGTGAGACCCCACCGGATCCTCACAAACGTACGGGAGGATGCGCAATGAGCCCCGAAAAGAAGAAAGGCACACGCGACCGCGACCCCGCCGGAATCGGCCTGCACTCGATCGCCCCCAAGCCCGGCGCCACCCGCCCGGCCAAGCGGGTCGGTCGCGGCAAGGGTTCGGGCCTCGGCAACACCTCGGGCCGCGGCCACAAGGGTGCCGGTGCCCGCGCCGGCTCCAAGAGCCGGATCGCATTCGAGGGCGGCCAGAACCCGATCCACATGCGGATGCGCAAGCTGCGCGGGCCCAATCGCAAGATGTCGATGCCCTTCGAGCGCTTCCGGACCCATACCCAGCCGGTGAACCTGGCGGACCTCGAGGAGCGCTTCGAGGCGGGCGCCGAGGTGACCCCGGAGTCGCTGCGCGCCGCCGGCCTGGCGACCCGCAAGCACCCCGTAAAGATTCTCGCCAAGGGCGAGATCACCAAGCAGCTGACCGTGCGGGCGCACGGCTTCAGCGCCACCGCGAAGGAGAAGATCGAGGGCGCAGGCGGCACTTGTGAGACGATCGAGCCGTGATCCGGACGATCGCCAACGCCTTCTCGGTCCCCGAGATCCGGCGAAAGATCATGTTCACCGCCGCGATCCTGGCGCTCTACCGCCTCGGTGCCTACATTCCCTCGCCCGGCGTCGACGCTCAGACCGTCAAGGACATCTCCAGCAACTTTGCCGGCTCCAACATCCTCGGTTTCCTCAACCTGTTCTCCGGGGGCAGCCTCTCGCGCCTGAGTCTGTTCGCGCTCGGGATCATGCCCTACATCACGGCCTCGATCATCCTCCAGCTGCTGACGGTGGTCGTGCCATCGCTCGAAAAGCTGCAGAAGGAAGGCGAGGTCGGCCAGCAGAAGATCACCCAGTACACGCGATACCTGACCGTCTTTCTCGCCTTCGGCCAGTCGATCGGCTACGTCTTTCTCTTCCGCTCCTTCCAGAACCAGGCCGGAACCAGCGTCGTCGGCCAGCTCACCTTCGCCAAGACGATGCTGATCGTGATCTGTCTCACCGCCGGCTGCACCCTGCTGATGTGGATGGGCGAGCTGATCACCCAACGCGGGGTCGGCAATGGCATCTCGCTGATGATCTTCGCCTCGATCACAGCCAGCCTGGCGACGGGGATCCAGAAGTGGTGGACCAACCCCGACCAGGTTTTCGTCGTCATGATGCCGTTCGTGGCGCTGGCGGTGATCGTCGCCATCGTCTTCGTCCAAGAGGGCCAGCGCCGGATCCCGGTGCAATATGCAAAGCGCGTCGTCGGCCGCCGCATGACGGCAGGCGGCTCGACCTACTTACCACTGCGCGTCAATATGGCCGGTGTCATCCCGGTCATCTTCGCCGCGTCGATCATGGCCTTCCCGCCGACGGTCGGGCAGATCTTGAACACCCCCGCCGCGCTCGACTTCGCCGCCTTCTTCAGCCCCAACAGCTGGGCCTATGTGGTCGGGGAGGTCTTCTTCATCATCATCTTCACCTACTTCTACACGGCGGTCACCTTCAACCCCGTCGACCAAGCCGACAACCTCAAGCAACACGGCGGGTTCATCCCCGGTGTGCGACCTGGCCGCCCCCCCGCGGAGTACCTCGACCGCATCCTTTCCCGCCTGACTTTTCCCGGGGCCCTCTATCTCGGCGCCGTCGCAGCCCTACCGACGATCCTGATCAGCCAGACGTCGGCCAACTTCTTCTTCGGCGGCACTTCGATCCTGATCGTCGTCGGCGTGGCGCTCGACACGGTCAAACAGTTAGAGGCACAGCTGATGATGCGCAACTACGAGGGGTTCTTGAAATAGCGATCGCGGCCCACGCTTGGTTTTCGCGGCCGTTCAAACTTCCATCCTGATGTCCGAGATCAACCTAGTCCTACTCGGGCCCCCCGGAAGCGGCAAGGGGACTCAGGGGGAACGCCTGCAGGAGGACTTCCGGCTGCCCTACTACGCCACCGGTGACATCTTGCGCGCCGCGGTTCGTGACGGCACCGAGGTCGGCACCAAGGCCAAGGAATACATGGACGCCGGCGACCTGGTCCCCGACGAGGTGATCATCGGTGTCATCGTCGAGAGGTTGCAGGGGGAGGAGTCCGGCGACGGATTCATCCTCGATGGATTCCCGCGCACCACCGGACAGGCGGAGGCCCTTGGGGAGGCGGTGCAGGAGCTGGACCGCGAGCTGACGGCGGCGCTGCTCATCGACGTGCCTGAGGAGGAGGTGGTCCGCCGCCTCGGCGGCCGGCGCACCTGTGCCGAGAACGGGCATGTCTTCCACGTCGACTTTGACCCGCCCGAGAAGGACGGTGTCTGCGACATCTGCGGGGGGGAACTGGTCGTCCGCGATGACGACAAGCCCGAAGTCATTCGCAATCGCCTCGAGCAGTACCGCGAGAAGACCGAACCGCTGATTGACTACTACGAGAAACGGGGCATCCTGCACAAGGTGGACGGCTCCAAGCCCCCATCAGACGTCGAGGAGAACATCCACGCCCTCCTCGCGACGCTCAAGCGCGAGGATGATGTCTGACATGTACCGCTCAGGAATCATTCGCAAGACCCCCGAGCAGATCGAGGAGATGGCGGCCGCCGGCCGGATCCAGGCACGCTGCCTGAAGATGCTGGCCGCCAAGGTGAAGCCCGGCGTCACCACGCTCGAGCTCGACGAGACCGCGGAGCGCTACATCCGCTCACAGGGAGCTGAGGCTTCGTTCAAGGGTTACCGTGGCTACCCGGCCTCGATCTGCGCTTCGCCGAACTCGATGGTCGTGCACGGCATTCCCGCTCCCGAGGAGCTCCAGCGGGGTGATCTGCTCTCGATCGACGTGGGTGTCACCTACCAGGGCTGGGTCGCCGACGCGGCGATCACGGTCCCGGTGGGCAAGCCTTCCGCCGACGCCGAGCAGCTGCTGACCACCACCAGAGATGCCCTGTTCGCCGGCGCCGCCCAGGCCCGGCCGGGCAACCATCTGGGCGACATCTCCAGCGCCGTGCAGGATCGCGTCGAGTTTGACGGCCTCCACGTAATCCGCAGCCTGGTGGGCCATGGGGTCGGCCGCGACATGCACGAGGACCCGCAGATCCCCAACTTCGGCGAGCCCGGCAAGGGCCCCGAGCTGGAGGAGGGGATGGTGCTGGCGATCGAGCCGATGGTCAATATCGGCACCGATCAGATCCGCATGGGCGACGACGGTTGGGCCGTCTACTCCAAAGACGGTTCCCTCGCCGCGCACTTCGAGTTCACGGTCGCGGTCACCCTCGAGGGCCCGCGGGTGCTCACCCCCTGGCACGAGGCGGTGTGAGCCCCGCATCCACCCCCATGCCTCGGGCTCAGCGAACCGAAGGCGACCGGTAATGCGGCGAAGCCGCATGTGCCGGCATACGGGTCGAAGGCTGAGCCGAAGGGGATTCCGAGAGAGCGTGCGGGTGGTCCAGCCTTGCTATTCTCCTACGTTCGGTCTGCACCCGTGGGCCGTTTAAGCCTGCCGCCCGACTCCTGGGGCAGCGGGCTTCACTCTGTTGGATACGACCCACCCCGAGCGAGGGAATGAAAGTCCGAGCGTCCGTAAAGCCGATTTGTGAGAAGTGCAAGGTGATCCGCCGCGGCGGAGCCGTTCTCGTGATCTGCCCGAATCCCCGCCACAAGCAGAGGCAGGGCTAGATGGCGGCGCACATGCAGGCGGGTATCTGAATGGCCCGCATCGCGGGCGTCAACGTGCCCACCAACAAGCGAGTCGAGGTCGGCCTCACCTATATCTTCGGAATCGGGCGCGCGACCGCCAACGAGATCCTCAACAAGGTCGGGGTCGACCCCGACACCGCGGTAAAGGACCTGACCGAGGACGAGGTGATCAAGCTCCGCGAGGAGGTCGAGAACCACGAGGTCGAAGGCGACCTTCGCCGCGAGCGCTCGCAGAACGTCAAGCGGTTGCAGGAGATCGGCTCATACCGCGGCATGCGCCACCGGCGCGGCCTGCCGGTTCGCGGGCAGCGCACGAAGACCAACGCTCGCGGCCGCAAGGGCCCCCGCCGCATGAGCATTGCCGGCAAGCCCAAGGCCCCGACAAAGTAAGGGACGGGGACGTGGCAGACCAAAAGCCCGCAAAGGGACGCGCGCGCAAACGCGTGAAGAAGAACATCGCCTACGGCCAGGCGCATATCAAGACCTCCTTCAACAACACGATCGTCACCCTCACCGACATGGACGGCAACGTGATCGCCTGGGAATCGGCCGGATCGGCCGGGTTCAAGGGATCGCGCAAGTCGACCCCGTTCGCCGCGCAGGTGACCGCCGACGCGGCGGCCAAGAAGGGCATGGAGCAGGGCCTCCAGCGCGTCGAGGTGCTGGCCAAGGGCGCCGGCTCGGGCCGCGAGACCGCGATCCGATCGCTGCAGGCGGCTGGGCTCGACGTGACGACCGTCAAGGACATCACCCCGCAGGCCCACAACGGCTGCCGGCCGCGCAAGCGGCGGAGGGTGTAGCCATGGCGCGAGACACCTCTCCTCAGTGCAAGCAGTGTCGCCGCGAGGGCCAGAAGCTCTTTCTCAAGGGCCAGCGCTGTTTCACCGACAAGTGCGGTGTCGAGCGCCGCTCCTACGCTCCGGGCGAGCATGGCCGCGGGCGCATGCGGCACTCCGAATACCGCCAGCAGCTGCGCGAGAAGCAGAAGGCGCGCCGCTATTACCAGGTGCTGGAGAAACAGTTCCGTAGCTACTACGACAGGGCCTCACGCCAGGACGGTGTCACCGGCGAGAACCTGCTCCGACTGTTGGAGCGCCGCTTCGACAATGTTCTGGTGCGGCTCGGCTTTGCGGCGTCGCGCCGCCAGGCACGCCAGCTGGTCCGCCATGGTCACTGGACGATCAACGGTCGCCGCGTTGACATCCCCTCGTTCCAAGTGACCCCCGATGATGTGATCGCGATCAAGGACAGCTCGCCGGCCACCGACGCCGTGCGTGCCGCCACCGAGCTGACCGCCGGGGTGCCCGCCTGGCTGCAGGCCGATCACGACTCGCTGACGGCCAAGGTCCTGCGCCTCCCGGAGCGAAGCGAGATCTCTGCTCCGGTCGAGGAGCAGTTGATCGTCGAGCTGTACTCGAAGTAGCAAACCCTCTTCCATCGAAAACCCAGCTACGACAAGGACGCGATGACCACCCTGCCTGATTTCCAGACTCCGAAGATCTCGGCCGAAGACGTCGATGACAACCGCGGAACGTTCACCATCGAGCCTCTCGACAAGGGCTTTGGCTTCACCTTCGGCAACAGCCTTCGCCGGGTGCTGCTCTCCTCGCTCGGCGGCGCTGCGATCACCAGCGTTCGCATCGAGGGCGTCGCCCACGAGTTCTCGACCATCCCCGGCCTCAAGGAGGATGTCACCGACCTGGTGCTCAACCTCAAGGACATCGTCGTGCGCATGCACACCGATGCGGATGAGGTCGAGACGCCGCTGGTCGCCACCGGCCCCGGCGAGATCACGGCGGCGAACATCGATCTGCCCGCCGGGGTAGAGATCCTGAACCCGGATGCGCCGATCGCCACGCTCGAGAAGAAGACCAAGCTCGAGATGTACCTGACCATCGGCCGCGGCCGCGGCTACTCGCCGGCGGACGACAACAAGACCGAGGATCAACCGATCGGGGTGATCCCCATCGATGCGATCTTCTCCCCGATCCGCCGGACGGCCTACGCCGTCGAATCGGCTCGAGTCGGTCAGCGCACCGACTTCGACAAGCTCTCGCTCGAGATCGAGACCGACGGCTCGATTGAGCCCGGTTCGGCTCTGCGTGAGGCCGCTGAGATCCTGATCAAGAGCCTGGCGATCTTCACCGACGCCGACCGGGTCGAGGAGCTGACTGCCCGTGACGGCGCTCTCGCCGGCCTCGCCGACAACGGTGCCGAGGCGGCTGCCGCTGTGCCTGGTGCCGACGGCCTCGACGAGATTCTGATCGAGGAACTCGAACTCGGGGTTCGCTCCTACAACTGTCTCAAGCGGGCGGGCATCCAGAACGTGGGTGAGTTGGTGCGCAAGTCGGAGTCGGAGCTGAACGCGATCCCCAACTTCGGCCGCAAGTCGATCGAGGAGGTTGGCGAGACGCTCAAGGCCCGCGGCCTCAACCTGAGGCCCGAGTAGAGGCACCACCATGCGGCATGGCAGGCAGCGCAACAAGCTCAACCGCGACGCGGCTCACCGCAAGTCGCTGTTCGGGAACCTCTCGAAGGAGCTGATCGAGCACGAGCGGATTCGCACCACCCAGGCGAAGGCCAAGGCGGTCAAGCCCGAGGTGGAGAAGCTGATCACGCTGGCCAAGCGCGGCGACCTGCATGCCCGCCGTCAGGCCCTGTCAACTCTCGGCCAGGACAAGTTCGCCGTGTACAAGCTGTTCGAGGAAATCGCTCCCCGCTACGCGGATCGCAACGGCGGCTACACACGCATCGTCAAGCTCGGCCGGCGCCGCTCGGACTCGGCTGAGATGGTGTTCTTCGAACTCGTCTGAATAATCCCCTAGAGGTGCTCGGCGCTTTGCGCCGTACCGGCGCCGGCGCGATTGGGGCCGACGGCGAAGGCGATGGCGATGGTGAAAACGATCAGGACGGCGAAGACCAGCCACTGGGCCCAGCCCTTCATTGCCTCGAGAGCGGCATAGCTGAGGAGGCCGCCGATCAGCAGCGCCAGGACGCTGTAGATCGCGGCGCCTTTTTCGGAGCCGCGGCGGATCTGGGCACCGCTGTCGCTCAGGGTGGTGCGCTCGTATCCTTCGCGCCCGGTCACATCCATGTTTGCCATAACTAGGTCCTCCTCGGATGGGGGTGGGGCCTCCAACCTAGGCTGTGCCACGGGCCCCTGAAAGTGACGTTGCTCACGAGACTATGACGGTTTTTCGCATCGACCTTGCCTATCACGGTGCAGGATTCAGTGGTTGGGCCGAGCAGCCCGGGCGGCGCACCGTCGAGGGGGAGATGCGCGATGCCCTGAACACGGTCCTCGGCGAGCGCCTGCCGCTCGCCGTGGCGGGGCGCACCGACGCGGGCGTGCACGCACTGGCCCAGGTCGCGAGCTTTATCAGCGAGACGCCGCGCTCGGGGCGGGAGCTTCGCCAGGCACTCAACGGCCTCACCTCGGGGGAGATCTCAGTCCGCAGCGTTCAGCGGGCCGGGGACGGATTTGACGCCCGCCGCGATGCCCGCTCGCGGACCTATTGCTATCGCCTGCTGGCCTCGGCGGTTCCGAACCCGTTCGAGCGCGGCCTCTCGCTTTGGTGGCCCCATCGCTTCGATCCGGAGGCGCTGTCGGCCTGCGGAAAGGCCCTGGCCGGAAACCACGATTTCAGAGCCTTCACGCCGACGCGCACCGCGCACAGCCGTTTCGAGCGGACGATCCTGAAGGCTGCTTGGCGCTTCCCGCCAGAGGTGAGCGGGTCACCGGACGGGCAGCCCGAGGGGATCTGCGAGTTTTGGATCGAAGCTCCGGCCTTCATGCGGGGGATGGTTCGGGCTCTGGTCGGGACCATGCTCGAGGTGGGGGGCGGGCGCCGGACGCTCGATGACTTCCTCGGCCTGCTCGAGGGAGAGTCCCGGCAAGCCGCCGGCGACAGCGCGAGGGCGCACGGGCTCTACCTCGCGAACGTCTCCTACAGTCGTTCTTAGGGGCGCCTAATACCTGATACGTTTTCGGCCATGTCGTTCGCCGAAACCGCTCTCTTGGGAGGGCTCGCCGGATTCACGATCTTTCTCGGGTTGCCGTTTGGGCGCATCAGGGTGCTTTCCCTGCGCGCGCGAGTCGCTCTGGCGATGTTCTCGGTCGGCGTGCTCGCCTTTCTGTTCGCCGAGGTCCTCTCGCACGGAATCCACATCATGGAGGGGCAGTTCGAGCGCCTGGGTGAGGGTGAGCAGGACGGCAGCTGGGGTACCGGCATCTTCTACGCGGCCATCCTCGCCGCCGGCTTTACGGCCGGCGTGGCGGGCATCGCCGCCCTCGAGGCGCGCATGCGGCCCCCGAAAGCGCCGCCGATGGCCGGCGGCTCCCCCGACGCAGCCACGGTGCAGGACGTCCAGGCGCTCTCCTCGGCCGGGGCAGCAGCCGACCGCGGCGTGCTGCGCATGGGGATGACGATCGCCTCGGCGATCGGTCTCCACAACTTCGCCGAGGGCCTGGCGATCGGCGTCGCCGCCAGCACCGGCGACGCCAGCCTCGCCACCGTGCTGATCGTCGGGTTCGGTGTCCACAACACCACCGAGGGCTTCGGGATCATCGGCCCGCTGGGCACCACCCGTCCCAGCTGGAACTGGCTCCTGGTGGCGGGGCTGATTGCCGGGACGCCGACGCTAATCGGCACCATGGTCGGCTACCAGCTCGACTCCGAGACCCTCTCGCTGCTCTTCTACTCGCTGTCGGCCGGCGCCATCCTCTACGTAATCGGCGAGATCTGGGGCGCGATGAGAAAGCTGGGCCATCGCGAGCTCGGCCTGGTGATGATCGCGGCGGGTGTCTTCCTCGGCGCCGCCACCGAGATGATCATCGCCTACGGCGGCCTGGGCTAGACGGCGTCAAACGGCGGGCTCCGCGCCCGACCTAGAATCGGCGGCATGAAGGTTCTGGTCACCAATGACGACGGCATCGGGGCCGCTGGGCTGAACGCGGTGCGCAAGACGCTGAGCGAGCTCGACGGCGTCGAGGTCAGCGTCATCGCCCCCGACTCCAACCGCAGCGCCACCGCGCGCAGCATCACCACCCGATCGCCGATCTGGGTCGAGGAGATCTCTTTCGATGACGGGTCGACCGGTTTCGCCACCGAGGGGACCCCGGTCGACTGCGTGCGCTTCGCTGACCTCGGCCTGCTCGGCGAGCGCCCCGACCTGATCGTCTCCGGCATCAACCACGGCGCCAATCTCGGCGACGACGTCACCTACTCGGGCACCGTTGCCGCCGCCTTCGAGGGCATCGTGCTCGGCATCCCCGCCCTGGCGCTCTCCCAGCAGTCCTCCGCGGGCGAAATGGACTTCCGGCTGGGACGCAGCTTCGACTTTGAGATCGGCGCCGGGTTCGCCGCCGGCCTCGTCGCCCGCCTAGCGGATACCGGTATGCCGGAGGGCACTCTGATCAACGTCAACTTCCCTGCCGGCGAGCCGGCGGGTGTCGAGGTGACGCGGCTGGGCAAGCGGCTCTACAACGATGAGCTGAAGCTGGTCGAGGAGGAGGAAGGAGGGCGGCGGCGCTACGAGATCTACGGCTTCGAGCCCTCCTTCAAGGACGAGCAAGGCACTGACCTGGCCGCCGTCGCCCGCGGCCGCATCTCGGTCACCCCGATCCATTTCGACCTCACCGACCACGGCGGCCTCGAGCGGCTGCACGGCTGGCGGCTGGAGGCGATGCTGGAGGAGCTCGCGGCACCCGCGGCCTCGGGCGACGATCGCCCCGGCGACGACAACCGTTGAGCACCAAGGGCAAAACCCTGCCCAAGCGGGTCGAGGACTTGCGGAAGGAGATCCTCCACCACGAGCGCCGCTACTACGTGCTCGACGACCCCGAGATCTCCGACACCGAATACGACGACCTGCTGCGCGAGCTGCGCGAGCTCGAGGAAGACCACCCCGAGCTGCTGAGCCCGGAGTCGCCGACCCAGCGGGTGGGAGGCGAGCCGCTGGAGAGCTTCCGCCGCGTCGAGCACCCCGAGCCGATGCTTTCGCTGGCCAATGCGCGCAGCGAGGAGGAGCTGAAGGCCTGGGAGAAGCGGGTGGCAAACCAGCTCGAGCGTCTGGACATCGAGGCCGCCGAGGTCGAGTTCTTCACCGAGCCGAAGATCGACGGGCTGGCGATCTCGCTGGTCTACGAGAACGGCAAGCTCGTGCGGGGAGCGACCCGTGGCAATGGGCGGGTGGGAGAGGACGTGACCCTGAACCTGCGCACGATCAAGGCGATCCCCCTCGAGATACACCACACTCCTGCGGCGCCGGTCCCTGAAATGGTCGAGGTGCGCGGCGAGGTCTATCTGCCCCTAGCCGACTTCGCCAAGCTCAACGAGGAGCGAGCGGCTGCCGGCGAGCCCACCTTCGCCAATCCGCGCAACTCGGCTGCCGGCTCGATCCGTCAGCTCGATCCCGCCTTGGCCGCCTCACGGCCGTTATCGATCTGGACCTATGGAGTAGGTAGCGCACGAGGGTGGCCCGCGACCAGTAAGTGGGGTGGTGGGGAGCCTTCGCGACACAGCGAGGCAATCGCCTGGCTGCGCAACCACGGTTTCCGGGTCAACCCCGACGTGGCGCCGGTGGAGGGGATCGAGGAGGCGCACGCGCGCTGCTTGTGGTGGGAGCAGCGGCGCGATGCGCTCGATTATGAGATCGACGGGGTCGTGATCAAGGTCGACGATCGCTCGCTGCAGCGCGAGTTGGGTGTGGCCGGGCGCGAACCGCGTTGGGCGGTGGCATGGAAGTTCGCTCCGACCACCGCCACCACCAAGCTGACCAAGATCGTCTGGAACGTCGGGCGCACGGGGCACCTGGTGCCGTTTGCGATGCTGGAGCCCGTCCACGTTAGCGGGGTGACCGTCACCACCGCCACCCTTCACAACGAGGAGGACCTGGAGCGCAAGGACGCACGGGAGGGGGACGAGGTAGTGGTGATGCGGGCCGGCGACGTCATTCCCCAGGTCGTCTCGCCGATCATCCAGCGGCGGAAAGGCCGTCTGCGCAAGCCCAAACCACCGGCCAAGTGCCCGATTTGCGGCACCCCCACCGTCAAGCCGGAGGGAGCGGTGTTCACCATCTGCCCCAACCGAACCGGCTGCCCGGGCCAGACCTTCCAGCAGGTCAAGCATTTCCGCGGGGCTCTGGAGATAGAGGGTCTCGGCGAGAAGAATGTCGCCCGTTTCCTCGAGCAGGGGCTGATCACCGACGCCGGCGATCTCTACCAGCTGGGCGCCGAGCGAATCGCCGGGCTGGAGGGATTCGGCGAGACGTCGGCAATGCGGCTGATCGAAGAGATCGAGTCCTCCAGGCGGCAACCCTTCTCGCGGGTGCTCTACGCCCTCGGGCTCGACGGGGTCGGCTACGTGACCGCGCAGTCGCTGGCCGAGCACTTCGGGAGCATGGACGCCCTGCTGGCCGCCCAGCCCGAACAGATCCAGGAGGCTGAGGGCGTCGGGCCGATTCTCGCCGAGCAGGTGGTCGAGGAGCTCGCCGACGAGCGTCGCCGCGAGCTGATCGAGCGACTGCGCGACGCCGGGCTGCGGATGGAGCTCGACGCCGCCGAGCGCCGGGTGGAGGGTGGCCCGTTGGCCGGCAGGACGCTGGTGCTGACGGGGACGCTGCCCAGCCTTTCACGCGAGCAGGCGACGAAGATGATTCGCCGCGCCGGCGGCAAGGTGACGAATTCGGTCTCCAAGAAGACCGACTATCTGATCGCGGGCGAAAGCCCCGGCTCGAAGCTCGCCAAGGCTGAGGAGGCCGGTGTCGAGGTGATCGACGAGAAGGGCTTGAAGGCGCTGCTCTCCTAGTTGGAGGAAGCGGTCGTCTCGCGCTCGCGAGACTGGCGCAGCAGGGCGCCCGTTGTCTGCTCGAGTACCCGACGCCAAACGGAGTTCTCGCCGGCCTCCTCCTCTTCGACCGTGTCGAGGACCTGCTTGACACGACGGGGGGAGATCTCGATGCCGTGGCGGGCGGTGAGGCTCTTCAAGTGATCGTAGTCGCGGGCCAGGGCATTGGTGACCGACTCGAAGCCGTGGCGGGCGATCTTCAGCCGCGAGGAATAGTCGAGGATCGAGGTGCCGAACATCAGCTCGTCGTCGGGCTCCGGCTCGATCAGGACGATGTCCACACCTGGGAAGCGATGCTTCCAGGATTCGACCGCGAGCTTGAGGCGGGCATGGGCCATCAGACGGAACGCCTGGTTGCCGATCCCCGGCAGCCCCATGTCGGAGACGCGGCGCACCCGTGAGCCGAACACCGTCGGGATCTTGCTCGAGAAGTCGTTGACGAAGGGGACCAGCGGGTTGACGACCAGAATCAGCTCGGCGCCGGCCTCTACCGCGACGTCGACGTTGGTGGTCGAGGCAATGCCGCCGTCCATCAGTTGGCGGCCGCGCAGCTCGAACGGTTCATAGACGATCGGCAGCGCCGTCGAGGCGGCAACCGCGGTCGAGATCGGTATGTCGGACCACTCGTCCTTGCCGAGGACCAGGCGCTCGGTCGTGTCCACGTCGGTGGTGGTGATCAACAGCTCGTTTTTCAGCTGGCGAAAGTCGTTGGTGCGGCCGTCCTCGGATAGCACCTCGGCCATGTAGCGCTCCAGGCCCTTGTTGTTGTAGATCCCGCTCGGCAATCCCTCGGCGATGCTCATCGCCACGTCCATCATCGAGATCTCCCCGATGTTGCCGGCAAGCTGGCGGGCAATGCCGACCAGGCGCAGCGGCAACAGGGCCATGTGCCCCGCAAAGGCGACGTAGTTGGGTCGCAGCAGGTTGCGCAGGGTGGGGTCGGGAATCGGGGAGGGCAGCGCCTTGTTGAGGACGCGCATCATCTCCTCGGGCGTGACCCCGTTGGCGACCATGCTGCCGACGAATGAGCCGGAGCTGGTGCCGACGTAGATGTCGAAGTCGTTGACGGTGCGGTTGACGGCCAAAAGATCGATCGCGCGCAGGGCGCCGATCTCATAAACGCCGCCCGTGAAGCCGCCACCGCCCAGAACCAGAGCGCTCTTGGAGTCGCCCTTCAACCTTCTGCGGGCGCGGGTAGCCGCCGTCTTCGCTGTCCCATTCAAACGAGGTCCCTTGCCCATCAGTAGAAGGCTTATAGCAGGCCGATGGGCCAGCCAGAGAGGACTTCCGGGGCCTCCGCTACCCTGCGCCGCCGCGGTTGTTTCACCCTTGATGAGATCGTTCTACGCATCCCTGGCGGCCTCAGCCGTGCTCGCGCTGACCCTCGTCGCGGGGATCCCGCCCGCCGGCGCCGCCACCTACGAGCGAGCGGGGGCCACGCCGGTTGCCAGCAGCGCCTCCGCCAGGGCCAGCAGCGCCGTGCCGCTTGCCACCCTGCGGGCGCGACTGGGCAAGCTGATGCGAGGCGCGGGGCGCAGCAGCGGCGCCTGGGTGGCCGACCTGGGCGCCACCGGCAAGCCGGTCCGCCTGTTCGCGCGCCGCGCCGGCAGGAGCCGCAAGCTCGCTTCCAACACGAAGGTGTTCACGACCTCGACGGCGCTGGTGAAGTTCACGCCGCTCGCGCGCCTGCAGACCACGGCCTGGAGCACCGGCACCCTGCTGGCCGGCGCCCTCAACGGCAATCTCGTTCTGCGCGGCGGCGGCGATCCGACGCTCACGGGCGCGGGGCTCGCCACCCTCGCCACCCGAGTCCGGGCAGCCGGAGTAACGTCGGTGAGCGGACACCTGATCTACGATGAGAGCTTGTTCGATGCGGTGCGAGGTGTCCCCCAGACGGGGGTCAGCGGCGGCCTCGGCGGCGAGCTTTCCGGGCTGACCTATCCGGGCGGGGCCAGGAAGGCCGCCCAAGATTTCGTCCAGGACCTGAAGGACCGCGGGGTGGCGATCTCCAGCCAGGTCCAGCCCGGTGCGCTGCCCCCAATCACCAGCGTTCAGCTGGCGGCGTTTGGATCGCCGACGATGGCGGATCTGATCGAGGCCACCAACGTTCCCTCGAACAACTTCTATGCCGAGACGCTGCTCAAGGACATCGGCGCCAAGTTCGGGACTGCCGGCAGCACCGTCGCCGGGTTGGCGGTCCTAAAGCCGTTCGCGGCCGCGCGCGGGGCCACCTTTTCCGGCGAAAACGGCTCCGGCCTGAGCGTTCGCAATCGAGCCGCCCCTGCCTCGGTGGGCCGCCTGTTGGTGTCGATGCTGCGTGAGCCCGCCGATGTGTCCACGGCGTGGACCGATTCGCTCGCCGTCGCCGGAGTCAGCGGCACGCTGGTGAGGCGCATGCGCGGTACCGCCGCCGCCGGGCGCTGCAAGGGCAAGACCGGCACCCTCAGCGGTGTCAGCGTCCTCTCGGGATACTGCTTCGCCGCCGGACACACCGTCGTCTTCTCGCTGCTGATGAACAGGGTCACCGACGCGCGTGCCCACCTGATCCAGGACAAGATGGTGGCGACGATGGCGCGCTTCGCCCCCTAGCCGGAGCTCCGCCACAGACCGGACGCCGGTGCCCTAGGGGGCGTAGAGCTCTTCGATCTCGCCCGCGTACTTGTCGGCGACGACATTGCGCTTCACCTTCATCGTCGGGGTCAGCTCACCGCCCTCCTGGGAGAGGTCGGCGGGCAGGATGGCGAATTTCTTGATCTGCTCGACCCGGGCGAAGCGCTGATTGACGTCGTCGATCTGGGCTTGGATCATGCCCCGCACCTCGGGCTGCTGGGCGATTTCGGCGGGGTCGGTGGGCCAACCCTTCTCCGCGGCCAGTTTGGAGACCTCCTCGGGGTCGAGGGTCACCAGCGCGACCAGGTAGGGCCGTCGATCGCCGACCACCACGCACTGGGACACCCACTGGCTTTGCTTGATCTCGGCCTCGAGGTTGGCCGGGGTGATGTTCTTGCCGCCCGCGGTGATGATGATGTCCTTCTTTCGGCCGGTGATCTTCAGGTAGCCCTCGGAATCCATCTCGCCGATATCACCGGTATGCAGCCAGCCGTCGACGAGCGTCTCGCGGGTCGCCTTCTCGTTCTTGTAGTAGCCCTGGAAGACGTTCGGGCCCTTGACCAGGATCTCGCCGTCGTCGGCGATCTTCACCTGGCAGTCGGGAAACGGCTTGCCGATGGTGCCGACCTTGAAGTCATCGCGAGTGGCGATCGTCGCCGCGGTGGAGGTCTCGGTCATCCCCCAGCCTTCGACCACGGTTACCCCGGCCGCGTCGAAGAAACGCAGGATCTCGGGGTTGATCGGGGCGGCGCCGCTGACGGCGTGCTTTAGGCGGCCGCCGAACAGATCGCGGATCTCGGACAGCACGAGCTTGTCGGCCAGCGCGTGCTCGCGGCTCAGCACGGGACCGATCGACTCGCCGGCGCGCTGGCGCTCGCGAAACCTCTTGCCGATTCGCACCGCCCAATTGAAGATCGCCTTCTTCGGGCCGCCCTCCTTCTCCACTCCGGCGGTGGCGGCGGTGTAGATCTTTTCGAAGATCCGTGGCACCGAGGGGAAATAGGTCGGCTTGACCTCGGCCAGGTTGGGGACGATCTTCACCGGGTCGCGCTCCCAGTAGGCCAGCGTGGCGCCGAGGTCGAAGCTGCCGAACTGGATCAGCAGCGCGAACGAGTGGGCGAGCGGCAGATAGAGGTAGGTGAGCTCGTCGTACTCCATCACGCCGACCCGGTGGATCATGTCGAGCATCGAGCGGTAGTTGCCGTGAGAGATCACGCATCCCTTCGGCGGACCGGTGGTGCCCGACGTGTAAATGACGGTGCAGATGTCGTCTGGGACCACCGAGTTGTAGCGCTGCTCCCACTCCGCCGGGTCGCGCTTGCGGCCGCGCTCGGCGAGCTGCTCCATCGATGTGGTTCCCTCGGCGATCCCCGTCATCAGGACGATCTGCTCGAGGCTGGGGCAGCGCGCGCGCACGGCCAGGATCTTCTCCAGCTGCTCCGCGTCCTCGACGATCACCACCTTGGCGTCGGAGTTCTCGAGCACGTACTGGCACTCCTCCGGCGAGTTGGACTGGTAGATCGGCACCACGGTGGCGCCGGCCGAGAGGGCGGCGAAGTCGAAGTAGGTCCACTCGGGGCGAGTGTCGGCGAGGATCGAGACCTTGTCGCCCTTTTGAATCCCGAGGTCGATCAGCCCTAGCGCGAGGTCGCGGACGATCTCCCCAACCTCGGCGTAGGTCTTGGTGAGCCAGCTTCCGGACTGGTCCTTGTACTTGACCGCGTCCTTGGGGCCGTGCTTCTGCGCGGCCATCGGCAACAGGTCAGCGGTGGTCTTCGAGCCGGTGGCATACTCGCTTGCGGCGCGCTCGAGCGTAGCTGTCTCCATCGCCTCTTCTCCCTGCTCGGATCGTTAGCGGACGGCGGTAAAAGCCGCAAGGAGAGTCTATGTCAAGGGCCGAGGCGCCCGAACGCCGCTAGGCGGTCGCCGCGGGCTGCTTCTCGGATGTGGGGGTCATGCGGCGCATCGAAGACTCGAACAGCGTCTTGTCGATGCGGCCGTGAAAGATCGGGACGTGCATCTCCATGCACTTGGAAATCACCTCGCGTCGCTTCATGTGCAACTCGTCGGCGAGTTCGGTGGGCGTCAGGTGGACTGCCAA
>JBHEMJ010000023.1:0-17008 GCA_046262655.1 Solirubrobacterales bacterium
TGAGACCCCACCGGGGTCCTCATCATCGCGGCCCGGTGGGTTCACCATGACCGAGACCACCACGCCCGGCGAGGAGGAGGTCCGCGAGCAGCCCGAGGTCTCACCCGAGGAGAACGAGACTCCGAAGACGGATATCGGCACGCCCTCCGAGCACGCCTCCGAAGTCGTCGCGGCGGCCGAGCCGGCTTCCAGCGGCGACCCCGACCCGCCGCCCCCGCGCGAGGGCGTCAAGCGGGTCCTGATCTTCCTCAACGAGGTGGCCGGCGGCCGCAAGCTGTTGCAGGCCGCGCGTGAGCTCTCCTCGGCCGGCGCCGAGTATTTTGCCGTCGTCTCCCCGCAGAACCAGCCGGCGGTGGGCCAGATCGTCGACGAGGACGAAGCCCGCCAGGCCGCCCAGAGCCGCGTCGACGTGACCCGGTCGGTGCTCGGCGAGTTCGGCATCGATGCCGAAGGGGCGGTCCTCGACCCCGACCCGATGCTTGCCCTCGACGACGCGGTTCGGGCCACCTCGCCCGACTACGTGCTGCTCTCCTGCCTCTATGAGACGCGCTACGGACTCACCCGCAAGGACCTGGTCGAGTGGGCGAAGGCCACCCTCGATGCCCGGGTCGAGCACATTGCGGTGCGCGTCGACGACGATGCGGTGCGATGGGACCTCACCCACACCCTTGTGGTCGCCACGCGAACGGTTCACAGCCCTGACCTGCTGGCCCGACTGAAGGCGCTCGGCACCGAAGAGAAGCACCGCTTCACCTTCATCTGCCCGCGCTCGGGCAACATCAGCCGCGAGCAGGTCTGCCGCGACCTCGCCGCCACCTTGGCGGAGATGTATCGCTCTGAAATCGACGCGACCGGCCAGCCGATGAGCCCCGACCCCCTGTCTGCAATCCAGAACGCGGTCGAGCACTACCGCCTCGACGAGATCCTGATCTCGACCCTGGAGGGCAAACAGTCGGTGTGGATGAAGGAAGACCTGATCGACAAGGTGAAGAGCTATACCTCGATGCCGGTGGTGCACGTCGAGGGCGGTGCCTCCGAGCACGCCCCGAGTCCTCCCGCGACCGCGTCGCCGGCGGGCTGAGCCGACCATGGAAAGCGCCTCGGTAGCAGTCGACCATCACCACCACGGCCCGCCGGAGGCCAACCAGAGCTCGCGGATCGACCGCACCACACTCGGCATCCTGCTGTTCATCATCACCGAGGCGATGCTGTTCGGCGCGTTCTTCGCTGCGTACTTCTTCCTGCGTGTGGTCGCCGGCGACGGACCCTGGCCGCCGGAGGGGCTCGAACTGCCGAAGGCGGTCGCCGGCGTCAACACCCTGATTCTCGTCTCCTCGAGCTTCACCGTCCACTGGGCCCTGGAGTCGATCCGCAGGGGGAACCGCCGCGGAATGATGGCCGGACTGGCGATCACCTGGTTGCTCGGCGCCACCTTTCTGTTCATCCAGTTGAACGAGTACATCCACCTCGGCTTCAGCATCCGCGACGGCTCCTTCGGCACGATCTTCTATGGCCTCACCGGACTCCACGGCGCCCATGTCTTCGTCGGCCTGACCCTGCTCGCCTTCGCCAACCTGCGTGGCTGGCGCGGTCATTTCGAGCCCGACGCCAAGAAGCATCTCGGCGTCGAGCTGCCCGGCATCTACTGGCACTTCGTCGACGTCATGTGGATCATCGTCTTCACCACCGTCTACATCCTCTGAGACCGTTGCAAAGGGTCGAATATCGGCGTCTGCCGGCCTGCTTGTTCTTGATAGCGCTGGTTGGATGTTTTTTTGTTGCCTGGAACGCCCCGGCGGATGCCCGTCCGCGGACGATCGTCTCGCTCGAGTTCGACGACGCCTACGCCGACCAGTTCAACGTCCGCGACGAGCTCGCCTCGCACGGGATCGCGGCCACCTTTTTCCTCAACAGCTCGCTGATCGGGACCCCCGGGTACATGTCGGTGAGCCAGTTGCTGCAGCTACAGGGCGACGGCCACGAGATGGCGGGTCACAGCCGCCACCACTACAACCTGCCTGACCTGAGCGCTTCGATGCAGCTCGACGAGATCTGCGGTGATCGGACGCTGCTCAACTCGTGGGATCTGGCGGCGCACGACTTCGCCTACCCGAACGGCTCCTTGTCTCCGGTGACGCAGGCGATCGTCTCCTCGTGCGGCTACAACAGCGGGCGGACCGTGGGCGGCCTGACGCCACCTGCACTTTGTGGCCCAAATTGCCGCCCGGCCGAGACCTTGCCGCCGGGGGACCTGATGGCCACGATCACGGTGCCCACCTCAGCTCCGGCCGGGGGGCTGAAGACCCTGCAGCGCTACCTGCTCGACGCCCGCCGCATCCGCCACGGCTGGGTCCAGTACGTCTTCCACCATGTCTGCGACGGCTGCAACCGGGTGGCGGTGCGCCCGGCGGTGTTCAGGGCCTTTCTCGACTGGCTCAAATCGCCGCGCATCGGCCCCCGCATCAAGCTTCTGCGCATCGACGCGCTGACCGGGCTGCCGGGGCCCGGCCGGTGAAGCGCAATCCGTTCCGCTCCGAGGCCGACGCCTTCCGGCTGCTGCTGCTGGTCGGCGGAGCCGCGCTGTTGGTGCTCGCGACGGCGCTTCTCGCCGGCCCCAAGATCGCGGCCGTGGCCGGGGTCGTGCTGGTCTTCTTCGGCCTCTTTCACGCCACCCGCTGGATCAAGCAGGCGATTTCGCAGCCCGAGGAGCAGAGGGTCCAGAAGTAGAAGGAGCTAGCCGCCGCCGACGCTTTGTTGCAGGTATTTGACCAGCCCGTTGAGGTCGTCGGGCGTCAACGTCTGGGCGAAGTTCGAGGGCATGATCCCGGGCCCGTAGCCGGGAGAGATCATGGCGCCGGGATTGATGATCGACTCGTGGATCATCGCCGCGCTCTGACCCGGCAGGACATTGTCGAGCGCCGGCCCGGTGTTGGCCGTGGTGCCGGCCGCATTCAGCGCGTGGCAGATGCCGCACTGCTGGGCAAATAGCTCCGGTGGCGGCAACTTCGGCGGCTTGATGCCGGGGATGCCGGCGACGCTGCCGACATAGGAGGTGACGTCCTCGAGATCCTGGCCCTCGACCAGCTTGGCGGGCATGTATACGTCGGTATTGTCGGGCGAGGCTGGACGCGGATTCTCGACCTGAGCCGTGACCACCCCCTCGATCGTGTCCCGGTCGGCGCCCGTGGCGCGGGCCTGGGCGAAGGCATCATCGAGGTTTGGCCCGATCTGGGCGGAGGTGCCGGCCTCCGCGAGGGTATGACAGACGCCGCACTTCTGCTGGAAGAGCATGCGGCCTTTCTCGCGGTCGGCGTTCTCCTGCAAATCGCAGCCGGCCAGCACCATCAGTGCCGCGACGGCAAGCATGGCGAGGGCCACAGGCGCGGCCCTGGCCCCGGGGGTTTTGCTGGGCAAGCTCATCAGGCTGACTGCGGCGGAATCCTATTAGACGCTCCACCCCGACCTCCCAACTTGTCGTCGCTCGCGCGAGGCTCTGTCGGTGTCGATAGGCTTGCGCCGAATGGCACATGAGCGAGCCATCTGAATCGAGTTAGCGTGAGCGCCGCTCCCGCCGAGGTCGTGCGCGCCATCTATGCGGCCTGGAACTCCCACGACATCGAGCAGGTCGTGGCACAGATCGATGAAAGCTTCGAGGCCGACATGAGCGAGCGGGTATTCAATCCCGAGGTGTACCGCGGTCAGGACGGGGTGAGGCGCTTCTTCGCGGACACCGCCGAGATCTGGAAGGACGTCAGGGTCGAGATCACCGACTTGTACGAGAACGGGGACTTTGTCCTCGCCACCTTCCGGGCCATCGGCAAGGGGATTGGCAGCGGCCTCGAGGTGGCGATGGAGATCTACCAGCTGTGGACGGTGCGCGACGGGCGCGCGGTGCGGTTCAAGGGTTTTCAGGACCGCGCCAGGGCCTTCGAGGAAGCCGGCTTGGCCGATCCCGCCCTCGGCTGAGCGCCAGCCTCCCTCTGCGCAACCTGCGCGGTCCGGGATGGGGCCAGGCGCCCGACGCTGAAGGCGGCCCAGAGGATGGCCAGCCAGCTGGCGGTGGCGGCGGTGACGTGGAACCAGACAATCTCGCTCGGCAGCTTCTGGGAGTACTGGACCGAGCCGATCACCCCCTGGGCGGCGATCAGCGCGCAGGTGACGACCAGCGGCTCGAGCAGGCGCCGGCCGGCACCCCGCCGCCAGGCGAGGTAGGTGACCCCGAGCGCCGCCAACCCGAGCGTGGTGGCGAGAGCGCTGTGGATATGGATCAGGTAGTCGAGGGTGTCGGCGCCGCGGAAGGTGATCCGCACCACCTTGTCGTCGGTGCCGGCGCCTCCTGCGTGTGGGCCGGCCGCGGTGGCGGCGGTGCCCGCGAAGATAGCCATCCCGCCGAGCGGCACCAGGGCCCGCGTGGCGATCCCGCTGAGGCGATCGGTGGGAGGCCGGGCGGCCTCGGCCGGCTCGTGGGCGGCCGCGCGCACCAGCCATACTGCGGCGATGAGAACGATCATCGACAGCCCGAAGTGGGCCATCACCCAGCCCGGCGAGAGGTGATAGAGCACCGTGAGCCCACCCAACACAGCCTGTGAGGCGACGCCCAGCGGCAGCAACGCGGAGATCCTCGCCAGATCGCGGCGGTAGGGGCGGCGCAGCAGGGCGCCCACGAAGGTGGCCACCGCGATCAGCGAGACGATCGTGCTCAGCACCCTGTTGCCGAACTCGATCGCGCTGTGGGTGCTGAGCGGCGTGTAGAGGCTGGAGGCGGTGCACTTGGGCCAGGTCGGGCAACCGAGCCCCGACCCGGTCAGCCGTACGGCGGCGCCGGTGAAGACGATCACGGTGAGGGCGATCAGCGCAACCCAGCTGAGTTGGCGGAAGCGCCGGGGGGAGACGGGAAATCGCTCGCGCAGGGGGCCCTCTAGGCGGCTTGGCGGCGCTTTTCGCGAGCCATACCGCTCAGCGGGATCGGCGCGGTCGAGAGACGCTGACTGTGCGGCAGCCGCGCCATCGCCGCGATCGATGTGCGGATCCACCTGCGCGATGCGATCAGCGCCACCGCGCCGCCGATGATCGCGTAGGGAAACCAGGTGAACAGCCCGACCAGAAGTGCCGCCAGCCCGACGGCGACCATGGCCGGCGTCCAGGACGGCTTCGGCAGGTAGATCAGCTCAGTCGGCTCGTGAGTCTTCATCTAGGAGATGTAGAGGATGGTGATGTAGAAGGCGGCGCCGAAGCTGAACACCGCAAGGCCCGCGGCCCACATTCCGACGACGAGCTTGCGCTGGGCTGTGTCTCGGTCCACGGTCGGCAGTCTAGATCTATGTAGTGCTGCGGGTGACCGCGTCGCGGATATCGCGCAGTGGTTGCGCACTGCGGATGTCCGGGACGACGTCGAAGTTGTGCTCGGGCGGCGGGGCCAGGGCATACCACTCGAGCGTCTCACCGCGCCACGGATCGTGCCCGGCGCGGGCCCCCGACTCCCGGCTGAGCAGGGCGTTGATCACCGTAGCCAGAACTCCGATCGCCAACACGACGGCCCCGATGGTCGAGATCAGGTTGAGGACATCGAGACTCCCGACGTCGAAATACTTGTAGACGTCGGCCGGCTGGCTGTCGAGCCCGGCGACGAACATCGGCAGGAAGGTGAGATGGACCCCGACCAGGATCGCCACCAGCGAGATTCGCGCCATCGTCTCGCCCATCGTGCGTCCGGTGATCTTGGGATACCAGTAATGAAGCGCGGCGAAGTTTCCGAGGACGGCGCCGCCGACGATCACGTACCCGCTGGTGGCGGTGTCGGCGGCGGTGCCCGCAATCATCCAATCGGCCGGGATCACGGCCTGGACCAGGTTCATCGCCAGCCCGACCGTGATGGTCGAGATCGCGCCGAGTGCGAAGAGCAGCGGGGCGCGCCGCTGCAGCGCACCTCCGGCGAGAGTCCCGAACCAGTTGAAGAGGATCATCCCGAAGGGCACGATCAGCATCACCGCGGCGAACTGCGCCGCGTAGAGGAAGCCGAGCGGGATTGCAGCAGTGAACATGTTCTGGATCCAGGCCAGCAGTCCCAGCACTCCGATCGCCACCATCGCCGCGGCAATGGGGCGCCGGCCGAACAGCGGCTTGCCCGAAAGGGCCGAGAGAATCTCCGATATGGCGCCGATCGCCGGCAGCAGGGTGACGATCCAGACGGCGTTGAAGAAGATCGAGCTGAGGTGCTGCCAGTAGAGCGGCGCCCCGGACTCGCCGGCGTCGAAGAAGACACCGCTGAAGTGACGGTCGATGAACAGCATCGTCATCGCAGCGAGCATCGCGCCGCCGGCGACCAGGACGACGTAGGAACAGACCGCGGCGGCCCACGAGAACAGCGGCACGCGTCGCCACGCCATGCCCGGCGCCCGGCTGGTGCGCAGCGTGGCGACGATGTTGGCCGCCATCAGCACCATCCCCAGCAGGGCCAGCCCGCAGCCCACGATCCAGCCGTCGACCCCGTTGTTGCTGGCGAAGGTGCTCTCCGACAGCGGCGGCCACGGGTTGAGGCCGGTGTCGGGCGGAGTGAAGACGAAGGTCGTATAGATGGTGGTTACGCCGAGCACCCAGAGCCAGAAGGAGAAGTTCGAGAGCCGCCCGAATGCGAGCCCGCGGGCGCCGATCTGCAACGGCACCAGATAGGCGAACAGCCCGAAGGCGAGCGGCAGCACGGCGAGAAAAACAACCGTCACGCCGCTCACCGACAGCAAGCGGTTGAATGCCGTGGGATCGATCAGATCGTTCTCAGGAATGGCCAGCTGGAGGCGCAGCAGCACGAGCTCGATCGCGGCCAGGGCGAGAAAGCTGAGCCCGCCGGTGATCAGCATCCGCCCCACGTCCTTGTGGTTGCCACTGGTCGCCAGCTCGACCCAGCGCGGGCGCAGGGCCGGGATGCCGTCGGCGGCGAGTTCGGGGTGCGGCGAAATGGATCCGTTGCCGGTGCTCATTGGCCCGTCTGCTCGGTGGCTGCTTGGCTCGAGGTGATGCCCGGGGGCCCACCGGAGGCGAGCTGCTGCTGGACGTGGGTCTGTGCCGCCTTGATCTCGGTGGCCTGCTCGGCAACCCATGACTGGTAGTCCTCGGCGCTGAGCACTCGTACGCGGGTCCTCATCGCGGCGAACGATGCGCCGGAGAAGGCGTTCGATGCGCCCTCGTAGGTGCCGGTCTCGTCGGCGCGAAAGCTGGCGTGGTTGACATGACCGGGGATCGCGTCGACCTTGCCGCCGAGGGCCGGCACCCACCAGCGGTGGACGACGTCGGTGGAGTCGAAGCTGAGGTTGATGACGGTGTCGACCGGGACCACCAGGTCGTAGTAGGAGAAGACGTCGGCGAAGGATTGCCCGCTGCTGGCGACCGGGCTGGTGCTCGATTGGCCGCCGCCGCTCGACTCCTGCTCGGGGTACTCGTAGCGCCAAATCCACTGCTGGCCCACGGCGTGGATGTCAATCGGCTCGGCGGCCGGCGCGCCGGCCGAAGACGCCGCCGCCTTGACCTCATCGGCCTTGTCGGTGTAGATGATTCCGGCCAGGAACACCGCCAGTCCCAGCGCCGCCAGCCCGGCGGCGGCGCGCATCTGCAGGCCGGGCCTGCCGCGGAAGCGGGTGGGCTCGCGGTCGCGTGAGGCGCGAAAGCGAACCATGTAGAAGATCAGGCCGGCGTTGACCGCGATCACGATGACGGCGGCCAGGCCGAGCATCAGCCAGACGATCGTGTGGATGTCCTGCGCGTTCGGCGAGTGAGCAGTCTCGAGCCCCAGCAAAGCGCGGCCATTCTATGCATCGCAGGCGGTGTGCACCCGACGGACGGGCTAGATCAGGCCTTCGGCCCGCAGCCACTGCTCGCTGCGGCGCATCCCCTCGGCGAAGTCCACCCGCGGCTCCCAGCCCAGCTGTTCGCGGGCGCGGCGGTTTGAGGCGCTGCCGCGGCGGTCGGTGAGGGTCACTCCGTGGCGGCCGAAACGCGGCGGACGCCCGCGCAGCTTGGCCACCAGCTCGACGCCTCCGGCCAGTGCCACCAAGACCGGGCGCGGCAGATGACGGGCGCTGGATCCCCCCGAGATCCGGGCGCAGGCTTCGAACAGCTCGTCGAAGCCGACGGGCCGTCCGTCCCAGACGGTGTAGGCGCTGCCCGGCTGTCCCTTTTCGGCGGCCAGCAAGATCGCCTCCACCAGGTCGTCGATGTAAGCGGGCAGCATCTGGCCGTCGCCGGCGCCCGGCAGCGCCGCCCGGCGCGAGCGGGTGAGCTCCAGCGGGCGCAGCAGCCACGGCACCGAGCCGGGCCCGTAGACATCGCCGGGGCGGACGACGACGGCGCCGCGACGGCAGGCGATCCGGTCCGAGGCGCTCTTGGTGTCGATATAGGGGATGCCGACGTTGCGCCGGTGTGCCGACTCGTCCTGCTCGGAGGGGTCGGCGTAGCCGTAGACCACTACCGAGCTGATGTGAACGACCCTCTCGGCTCCCGCAGCCTCGGCGGCATCGAGAACGTTGACGGTCCCACCGACGTTGACCCGAACGAAGCTCTCCATGTCCCCCCACTCGCGCACGTAGGCCGCCGTGTGAACGACCACCTGGGCGCCGGCGAGGGGCCTGTCGAGCGCGGCCCGGTCGGTGACGTCGGCGAGCGCGAAGCTAGCCCCGCTCGCCGCGACCTTGGCTTTCACGCCGCGGTCCGAATCGAGTCCGATGACCTCGCACCCGGCCTCTGCCAACCGGCGGCAGACGGCTGCACCGATGAACCCTCCGGCGCCCGTCACCGCCACTGTCTTGCCGCTCAGCTCCATCTCTGGACTTATACTCGCCGCGCTTTGCCCTGGGCCAGCCGCCGCTCTCGCCGTGACCCGAACCCGCGCAACTTGGTGCGGGCGGGCGCCGCAGCGGGCCTGGCGGCCGCGATCCTGACGCCGTTGGTTCGCAAAAGGCTGCGCATCCCCGGCTCGGTGACCGTCGCGGCGCTGGCCGCCGGGCCACTGGCGATCGCGGTGCTGAAGCCGCGCAGCAAGGTGCGCGACGCCGCCCTCTACTTTCAGCAGATGTGGGGTTTCATTCACGCCCACGAGCTTCCCTACGACGATCCCGAGGCGCTTCAGCGACGGCTGAAGGTCACCTACCCGATCCGCTTCGACCGCATGCTCGGCTGCGGCGAGTTGCCAAACGCGCGGCTGCAGCGCGCACTCGGCAGTCGCAGCACGGCGCTGGACAAGACGCTGACCTGGGCACACTGGCTGTGGTTCCTGGAGCCACACACGGCCCTGGTCTGGATCCTCGTCCGCCGCACCGAGCAGTTCCCGCGCGCCGCTCGCCAGGTGGCGGCCGTCTATGACATCGGTTGCTCGGTCTACTTCGCGGTGCCCACGGCGCCGCCCTGGTGGGCGGCCGCCAACGGCTACACCGGTGAGGAGCGCATCAACCGGATCATGATCCCGATCGGCGAGGAAACCTGGGGCAGGGCGTGGCCGCGAATGTATGGCTCGCTCGACACCAATCCCTGGGCCGCGATGCCCTCACTGCATTTCGGCAGCGCGCTGATGGCGGCGGTCGTGCTCTCCGACGCGGGCTTCGTTGAGGGGTTGTTGGGCTGGAGCTACGCGCTCACCCTCGGCTTTGCCCTCGTCTATCTCGGCGAGCACTACGTGGGCGACCTCATCGCCGGTGCGGCGCTGGTGGCGGCGGTCCGCGCCGGCGACCCTTTCGCCGAGCCGGTGGTCGGGGTCGTTAACGGGCGGCTTCAGTGGCTCGAGCGCATAGCCAACGGCTGAGCCTTTTGCCAGTATGGGCGGGTGCGGGAACAAGAGGCAAAGGCCGCACAGGAAGAAAGCAAGGGCCGGCTCGATTTCCTAGGTGATGACGAGCCCAGCTTCTTCAACGATCCGAAGAAGCTGATCCAGACCGGCGTGATCGTCCTGGTGCTGATCATCGCGATCTACGCGGTGTTCCCGAAGGTCCTTGGTCTTGAGGGCTCGCTGCACAAGATCGAGGACGGTAACCCCTGGTGGATCGGCGCCGCGATCGGATTCAACTTCGCCGCCTTCGCCGCCTACGTGGCGCTGTTCCGGGGTGTGATCGGCGAGCAGATCATCCACCTCGAGTGGAGCGAGAGCTACCAGATCACGATGGCCGGGCTGGCGGCGACGCGACTGTTCTCGGCCGGCGGCGCCGGCGGCCTGGTGCTCACCTATTGGGCGCTGCGCAAGGCGGGACTCGAGCGCCGGCGTTCCGCCTGCCGCATGGTCGCCTTTTTGATCGTCCTCTACTCGGTCTATCTGCTGGCGCTGATCGTGTTCGGAATCCTGCTGCGCACCGGAGTGCTGTCGGGCAAGAACTCCGCCGGGCTGACGATCGTGCCGGCGGCGATCTCCGCCTCGCTGCTGGTGCTGCTGATCGCCACCGCGAAGCTGCCGGAGGGCTTCGAACGGCGGATCGGCGCCGCCAAGGGCAGACGCGCCGCCCGCCTGACCCGGCGACTGGCCACGGTCCCGGCGACTCTCGCCCAAGCCACGCGCACGGCGCTGTCGTTCGTTCGCCATCCGTCGCGCGGCGCCCTCGCCTTCGTCGGGGCTTTCGGCTTCTGGGCGTCCAACATCGGCATCCTCTGGGCGAGCTTTCACGCCTTCGGCGTCGCCGTGCCCTTCGGGGTGCTGGTCCAGGGCTTCTTCATCGGCATGGCGGCCAATCTTTTCCCGCTGGCGCCCGGTGGGGTGGGGGCGGTGGACGCCGGCATGATCGGCACCTTTGTGCTGTTCGGATTGCCCGACTCCGACGTGTTCACGGCGGTGCTCAGCTACCGGGTGATCGCCTTCTGGCTACCGATCCCGCCCGGCATCGTCGCCTTCTTCCAGCTGCGTAAGACCGTGGCGCGGTGGGAAGCCGAGGGTCGGCCGGTACCCGATACGCCCGAGGCGGCGAGTGGTGCGGCGACGGCCCCAGCCTAGGCCCTTCCAGTACTTCATAAAGTGAAGTAACATGTGAGCGAGGACCTAGACTGCATCGGAGACGAGAATGAGCGACGAGCGCGAGACTGAGAACCTGATCATCGTCGGCGGCGGCCCCGCCGGCTACACCGCGGCCCTCTACGCGGCCCGAGCCGAGCTCGAGCCGCTGGTCATCGAGGGCTTTCAGTGGGGTGGGCAGCTGCAGAACACCACTGACGTCGAGAATTATCCGGGCTACCCGGAGGGCATCATGGGCCCCGAGATGATGACCGAGTTCCGGGCCCAGGCAGAGCGCTTCGGGACGCGCTTCATCTCCGACGACGCCACCGCGATCGAGCTCAGCGACGGCGGCATGCAGACCGTCCGCGTCGGCAAGGACGCGCACACGGCCAAGTCGGTGATCCTGTCGATGGGCGCGGAGCCCAAGCGCCTCGACATTCCCGGCGAGCAGGAGCTGGCCGGCAAGGGCGTGTCGACCTGCGGCGTCTGTGACGGTGCTTTTTTCAAAGGCGAGGACGTGGCGGTGATCGGGGGAGGCGACACCGCGATGGAGGACGCGATCTTCATCTCCAAGTTCGCCGAAAAGCTGACGATCATCCACCGCCGCGACGAGTTCCGCGCCTCTCCGATCATGGAGGAGCGCGCCCGGGGCCGCGAGAACATCGAGGTTCTGACCCCCTTCATTCCCAGGGAGTTCGTCGCCGGAGACGACGGCAAGATCGCCAAGATCCTCCTCGCGCACGCCGAGACCGGCGAGCAGCAGGAGCTCGAGGTCGGCGGCGCCTTCGTCGCCATTGGGCACGTGCCGCGCTCGGAGCTGGTGGCCGACCAACTCGACCTCGATGAGAATGGCTACGTCCTCACCCGCGAGCCCTCGACCGAGACCAAGCTCGGTGGCGTGTTCGCGGTCGGCGATCTCGTCGACCACACCTACCGCCAGGCCGTGACCGCGGCGGGCAGTGGCTGCAAGGGCGCGCTGGACGCCGAGGGCTTCCTGCGCGACATGCCGGTCGACCCCGAGCAGCACTGGGCCAAGGAGGCGGGAGCGGTCGCCGAGGCTCTGAAGGCCGCCTCCTAGCCACCGGCGATACGCTTCACCTGATGGCTGCCACCGAGAAGCCCGAGACACTCGGCCTCAGGCCCTTCCACGAGTTCGACCAGGCCAACGAAACCTGGCCGCGCGGCAATCGTCCGGCGGCGATTCGCGAGGCGGCGGCCGACTTCCGCGCCCGCTTCGCCCGGCCCGAAAACCAAGTCCGCGGCGTGCGCACGATCGACCTCGCCGCGGCGGGCTACCCGGCCAAGTTCGCCTTTGGCGGCGCCGCCAGGGCAGTCAACCCCTACATCAACATCATCAACCGCCTGGTCGTCGTCCAGTACGAGGACTTCGAAGGTGCGCTGAAGACCCTCGTCTATGAGCCCACGGTCGCCGAGGGTCCCGCCGAGGCGCCCTTCTACGGGCAGATGATCGAGCGCTACGGGGACTTCATCTCCTACAAGGTTCTCGCCAAGATCTACAACACGGTTGAGCAGGCGCTTGCCAAGGCCGGCATCTCCGCCGCCGACGTCGACTTGATCAGCTTCGACCACCTGCACGTCCAGGACGTGCGTTTGGTGATGGGCACCTCCGAGCCGATCGATGGTGAAGCCGCCCCGCGCCCTCCCCTGTTTCCCAAGGCCAAGCTGCTGACCCAGCGCTCCGAGGTCGACACCTTCGCCTCCCTGCACCCGATGCAGTGGGCCTGGTACGTCGAGGACGGGATCAAGGACGTCCCCGAGGAGCGGATAACGCTGCTCGACGGCGATGTCGAGCTCGGCAAAGGCGTGGCCCTGGTCTGGACGCCGGGCCACACCGACGGCAACCACTCGCTCTGCATCAACACCCCCGAGGGCGTCTGGGTTTCCTCCGAGAACGGCGTCTGCGCCGACAACTGGCATCCGCACCTGTCCAAGATTCCCGGGGTGCGCAAGTTCGCCGAGTTCATGGGCCGCGAGGTGATCCTCAATTCCAACACCCTCGAGGACTCGATCGACCAGTACGACTCGATGATCAAGGAGAAGGCGCTGGCCGACACCAACCCGCGCGATCCCCGCTACCAGAACGTCTTTCCCTCATCGGAGATGGCGGACTGGCGGCGCCAGTGGCCGGTCGTCCCCAGCTTCAGTTACGGCGGCATGAACTACGGCGACATCACCCGCTCGCCCGCCTAGCTGGCTCTCATCGTCCCTTGAAGTCGGGCTTTCGCTTTTCGAGGAATGCGCGCATGCCCTCGACCCGGTCCTCGGTCGCCATCGCCAGCTCATAGAGCCGGCGCTCAGCGGCCAGGCCCGCCTCGAGGCCGGTCTCCGCGGTGAGCACCGCCTGTTTTGCGAGCTTGGCGGCGAGGGGCGGGCGCCGTGCGATCACCGCAGCCAACTCCATCGCCTTCTCCAGGTAGTCGGCGCGGCCGCTGACCTGGTTGACGAACCCCATCTTCAACGCCTCCTCGGCCTTGACCCGCCGCCCCGTCAGCACCAGTTCCATCGCCCGCTGCTTGCCGACCGCGCGGGCCAGGCGCTGGGTACCCCCGCCGCCGGGGATGATCCCGAGGGTGATCTCGGGCTGGCCGAACTCGGCCGAGTCCGAGGCGACGATCATGTCGCAGAGCAGCGCCAGCTCGCAGCCGCCGCCGAGGGCGAAGCCCGAGACGGCGGCGATCAGCGGGGTGCGGCAACCGGCGACCCGGCCCCAGAAGCCCGCCGCCGGATGCATCAGCGCCTCCTGGAAGGTGCGCTCGCTGAGCGCGCCGATGTCGGCGCCGGCGGCGAACACCTTCTCTCCCCCCGTGAGCACGATGCAGCGCACCTGCTCGTCGCCGTCGAGCTCCTCGATCGTGGCGGCCAGCTCCTCCATCATCGCCGGGCTGAGCGCGTTGCGAGCCTCCGGGCGGTTGAGGCGGACAAGGGCCACGTTGCCGTGCCTGGTCACCTCGACCAGCATTAGGCCGCCCACCATTTACCGGCCACCTCCTCGGGCTTCGCCCTCGGGGGTGCCGGGTCGCGACGTGAGCCGTGGGGCTGCTGAGCCTCTGCCTGGCGGCTCATGCCTGTTCCTTTTCCATCGGGGTCATTGCATTGACGCCAGTCGCGTCGCGGCCGATGATCAGCTTCTGGATCTGGGAGGTGCCCTCATACAGGGTGGTGACCCGGGCGTCGCGCAGGTAGCGCTCGACCGGATAGTCGTCCACGTAGCCCGAGCCGCCGTGCACCTGGATCGCCGCGTTGGCGCACTCGACCGCCGATTCGGTGGCGAACAGCTTGGCGATCGAGGTTTCCACCGTGCTCGGCTTGCCCTGGTCCTTCAGCCAGCCGGCTCGCAGGACCAGCAGGCGGGCGGCATCCCGTTTGACGATCATGTCGGCGATCAGCTCCTGGACCAGCTGGAATCGCGCCAGCGGCACCCCGAACTGCTTGCGCTCGGTCGAGTAGGCGGTGGAGGCCTCCACGCAACCGTCGCAGATGCCCACGCAGCCGGCCGCCACGCTGTAGCGGCCCTTGTCAAGAGCGCTCATCGCGACCTTGAAGCCCTCTCCGACCTCGCCGAGCATCGCCTCCTCATCGACCTCAACCTCATCTAGAGCTATAGATGCCGTATCGGAGGCGCGCAGGCCAAGCTTCCCGTGGATCTCCTGGGCCTCGTAGCCGTCCGCCTCGGTCGGCACCAGAAAGCAGGCCAGCCCCTTATGGCCGAGCTCTGGATCGGTCTGAGCGAAGATCAGCGCCACCTCGGCCACGTTGCCGAGCGAGATCCACATCTTCTGGCCGCTGATCAACCAGCCCGAGCCGGTCTTCTTGGCCCGCGTGCGCAGGTTGGCCGCGTCGGAGCCTGTATCGGGCTCGGTCAGCCCAAAGCAGCCCAGCGCCTCACCCGAGCAGAGCCGCGGCAGCCAGCGCTCCTTTTGCGCCTCGCTGCCCCATTGCTCGATCGAGCCCGCCACCAGCGAGGTTTGGACGCTGACCACGGTGCGCGCCGAGGAGTCGGCGCGGCCGACCTGCTCCACGATCAGCCCGTAGCTGACATAGTCGAGTGAGCGTCCGCCGTACCGCTCGTCGACCGGGGCGCCGAGGTATCCGACCTCGCCCAGCTTCGAGGCCAGTTCGCGATCAAAGCGCGCGGCGCGGTCGTTGTCTCGCACCCGGGGCGCGATCTCCTTGTCGGCGAACTCCCGGGCAGTTTCGGAGATCAGCCGCTGCTCGTCGGTGAGGCTCAAATCCATTCGGTCAGAGCTCTTTTTCGAGCACCGCGGCGAAGGCGTCGATCGCCTCCCGCGTACACGGGCCGGGTGGCTCGGGGAAGTCGATGTCGTCGACGCTGGAGATCGGCTGCACCTCGCGCGTGGTCGATGCGAGGAAGGCCTCGTCGGCCCCGCGCAACTCGGCGGCGGTGAAACTGCCCTCCTCCACCTCGAGGGCATCGATCAGGCGGGCTCGGGTGATCGACTCGAGGATCCCCTCGGAGATCTGCGGTGTGCGCAGGGTGCCGTGCGCGTCGGCCCAGAACAGGGCGGAGGTCGGCGCCTCGAGCACGATCCCGTCGGGGCGGACCAATACGGCCTCATCGGCGCCGGCGTGCTGGGCCAGACGGGTGGCCTGCATATTGGCGGCATAGGAGAGGGTCTTGACCCCGTTGAGGATGACGCTCGGGCTGTAGGTGACGGTGGCGAGCTTGAGGGTGGCGCCGCGAGCCGGCAGCGGCTCGGTGAGCAGGATGCGGCGCCCGCCCCGGGTGAGCACCACCCGCAGCTGCCCCTCGTGACTGCCGAAGGCTCCGAGCAGGGCCTCGATCTCGGCCTCGAGGCGGTCGCGGTCGGCAACCAGCTCGACCGCCGCGCCGGAGCGCTCGATTCGGTCCAGGTGGTCGGGCAGGGCAAATGGCCGGCCTCCATACAGGCGGATTACCTCGAACACCCCGTCGCCGCGGATCAGGCCCTCGTCGGTGACCCTGATCGAGGCCGCGCCGGACGGGCTGATCAGGCCGTCGACGCTGGCCAGGGCGGGGGTGGGGGGGGCTGAGGGCGAAACGGGCGCGGGCACCGGCTGAGGCTATAGCACCGGCTTTCGGGCCAATTGCCCCGCTGGGGCTAAAGAAAAGGGCCCGCGGGGCCGATATATCGGGTGCAACCGCTGTTGCGGTGTGTTTAACCTGCGCTTCCGTGGGGAATACCTAGTATTGTCTATTCCCTACCCACTACTAGTCCCACACAGGAGGCACCAATGGAAGCCAGGAAACTTCGACTCAAGATTGCCACGGCGTGCTTCGCCGTTTCGGCAATGGCCGCAATGGCGGTGCCAGTCCTGGCATCCGCCGACGACATCGGCACCGCCCTCAACTCGGCTGGACTCGGTGGCACCGCCCCGAGCAGCTCGCCGGCCACCAGCGGTGGCGACAAGGCCGGGGTACCCCCCACCTATGTGCCGCCGCTGCATGGCACCAACCCCCACGGCCAGGGCACACCGGCAAGCGTCGAGATCGCGCCCACCGCGGATAACCCCTACACCGGCACCATCACCCTGCCGGAGACCTTGATCGTCGGTCGCTCGAAGGGTGAGCAGAACCCCGACGGCACCTACCACGGGCACGTCACCATCGCCTCGCTCGGCGGCAATGAGTTGCTCGGCATCAACACCACGCCGGGACAGACCGCCGACGGTCCCCTGCAGGGTCTGCAGGTGGCGCTGTTGAACCAGATCTGCACGAACAGCGGGGGCCAGCTGTGCCTCGGCCTGCTGCAGGCTCACTCGCACACCGACGGCAGCGGCTCGCAAAACAGTTTCTCGGCCTTGTCAGCCCAGGTCGGGCCCGTCGGACAGGGCATCAAAGCTGGCGTGCTGACGTCGTCGGGCAACATCTCCGACGACGGCACCTGCCAGACCGCCGACGGCCACTCGAGCGTGGCGGATGCCAACGTGGGCGGCGCTACTGGGCTCACCGCAGGCCTGTCGCACAGCAACTCCACGTCGACGGCGTGCAACAACGGAACGGCACCTACGGTCACTCAGGACTCGTCGGTG
>JBHEMJ010000024.1:0-6289 GCA_046262655.1 Solirubrobacterales bacterium
TTCGACACCGTCGCCCAGGCGGTCGAGCACCACGGATCGCCGATCGACGGTTCGGTCGTCACCGTCCCCCCCGCCTTCACCAAGGACGCCGTGATCGAGGCGATCGAGAACGCCGTCAAGCTGATCGTGGTCGTCACCGAGCGCATCCCCCGTCGCGACGTGGCCGAGATGGTCGAGCTCGCCAGCGAGCGCGGTGCCCGGATCATCGGCCCCAACTGCCTTGGGCTGATCGTCCCCGGCGTGTGCAAGATGGGCGGCATCGGCGGCCCGGCCAAGGACGCAGCCAAGGCCTACAAACCGGGACCGGTGGGTGTGATGAGCCGCTCCGGCGGCATGACCACCGAGATCTCCTCGACCCTGACCGCCGCCGGCCTCGGCGTCTCCACCGCTTGCTCGATCGGCGGCGACGCGATCATCGGTTCGACCTATGCGGAGCTGATGCCTCACTTCGAGGAGGACCCGGAGACCGAGGCGATCGTCATCTACACCGAACCCGGGGGCCGGATGGAGGCTGAGCTGGTGGACTGGCGCCAGGAAGCCGGATCGCGCCTACCGATCGTCGCCTTCATGGCCGGCAAGTTCATGGACGACGAGGAGATGCAGGGCATGAGCTTCGGCCACGCCGGCACCATCGTCGAAGGTGCCGAGGACTCCGCGACCCAGAAGATCGCCCGGCTCGAGGCGGCCGGCATCCCCGTGGTCGAGCGAATCGACGAGATCCCGGATGCGGTCAAGGAGAAGCTGAGGGCCAGTGCCCCGGCGGAAGCGCGAAGAGGCGGGTGAGAACGTGAGCGAGGACAAGGCGGGGATCTTCATCGAGGTGGTCGTCGAGGACACCATTGCCGGCGACGTCGAGTCGGCCAACAAGCTCGAGGAGGTCTGCCCGGTCGACATCTTCAAGGCCACCGAGGCGGGCGTCGAGGTCGTGCAGCAGAACGTGGACGAGTGCGTGCTCTGCGAGCTCTGCCTCGACGCCGCCCCGGACGGCGCCGTGGTCATCAAGAAGCTCTACGACGGCACCGAGCTGAAGCGGTAGCTTTGCCCGGGCCGATGACCGCCCGGACCGCCAACCTGCTCCGCGACGCACTTCAGGCCCGAGACCCGGAGATGGCGCGGGCGGCCTTCGCCCAGAACGTGATCGTGCGCTCGCCGATCTTCAGCGTCGAGTTCGATGGCCCCGATGAGGCGACCGAGGTCTTCGGCGCGGTCTACCGGACGGTGGGAGAGATCGAGTACCTCTACGACGAGCCCGGCGACCCGCACCTGTTCGCCTGGCGCAGCGATGTCGACGGCGAGCCGCTGGAGGGCGTTGACATGGTCCGCTACGACGCCGCCGGCAAGATCACCGAGGTGACCATCTTCCTTCGCCCGCTGCGCGGCATCGCCGCCTTCCTCGACAAGGCCGGACCGATGATGGCCGAGGGCCGCTCAAAGCGCACCGCCCTGCTGATGAAGGCGCTGGGCCCGCCTCCCTCGGCGATGATGCGGATGGTGGCCGGCCTCGGCCCGAGGCTGCTCGGCCTGCGCCGGGCCACGAAGTGAGCGGTCACACGGCGCCGGAGCTGGCGCGCAGCGAGCCCGAGAAGACCGCCCTGTCGGCGGTGCAGGAGCTGAGCGGCGCCGACGGCCCGCTCGAGCGCCACGGCGTCCGGGTCTTTCTGATCGCCGAGCGGCTCGCCGCCGAGCGTGGAGTCGAGATCGACCGCGAACTGCTTCTGGTCGCTGCACTTCTCCACGACATCGGCCTCTATCAAGGCGCATCGCGCGGGGGGGTCTACGTGACCGACGGCGCCGAGTTCACCGCCGATCTGCTTCACCCCTACGGATGGGACGAAGATCGGCTACAGCGCTGCTTCGACGCGATCGAGCGCCACCGCGAGCTGCGCTCCCAGTGGGACCGCGGCGAGGAAGTGGAGCTGCTGCGCCGCGCCGATCTGGTTGACCTTTCGGCGGGGGTGGTCGATTTCGGGCTGCCGAGGCGGGAGCTGCGGGGCTTGTTCCGCGAGGTACCTCGCGACAGCTTCTATCGCGAGATCGGCCCGCGGCTGGCCGCCACCGCGGGGCGGCGGCCGCACACCCTGCCGCTGATCTTCTTTCGCGCCTGAGCCCGCCCGCCGTGAACTTCATCGAAGACGTCCTCGAGCGCTTCCCCGCCGCCCGCCCAGCGCTGGTCGAGATCACCGCCGCGGGCGAGCGTCGCGTCTGGCACTTCGGCGAGCTGATCGCGATGAGCGCCGGGCTCTCCGGCGCAATGGCCTCGCGCGGGGTGCACCGCGAGGACGTGGTGATGACGCTCATCGGCAACCGGCTCGAGTGGGTGCTGGCGATGCTTGCCTGCTGGCGCATGGGAGCGATCGCCCTGCCCTGCAGCACCCAGCTGCGCCGCAGGGATCTCGCGCTTCGCATCGCGGCGGCCAACCCGGTCCTCGCGATCGGCGAGGAGGAGCCACTCGGGCAGATGCCCACCGGGGTCGAGACGATGACGATCAGCGAGGTGCAGACCGCAATTGACGAAGACCTGGCCGGCGAGCCGCCGGTCGAGCCCGCCGACCTCGATCCCGAGGACCCGGCGCTGATCGTCTTCACCTCCGGCACCACGGGCGAGCCCCGCGGGGCTCTGCACGCGCAGCGCTACCTCGGCGGGCAGCTACTCCAGGCCGAGCACTGGCTGGGCGCGCAGGAGGGCGATTTGACCTGGTGCACCGCAGCCAGCGGCTGGTCGAAGTCGGCGCGCAATGCCTTCATCGCCCCATGGCTGTGCGGCGCCGCGGGGCTCCTGCACGCCGGCCGCTTCGACCCGGCCGAGCGCCTGGCGATTGCCGAGCGCGAGGGGGTCACCGTTCTCTGCCAGGCCCCCACCGAGTACCGAATGCTCTCCAAGCGCACCGAACTGCGCCCGGTGGCCGGACTGCGGCGGATGGTCTCCGCCGGCGAGGCGCTGAATGCCGAAGTGATCGAGGCCTTCCGCGAAGCGACCGGCCTGTCGATCGCCGACGGCTACGGGCAGACCGAGACCGGCGCAGTGACCGGGATCCGCCCCGGTGAGGAGCCCTGTCCCGGCTCGATGGGGCGCCCGCTCCCCGGCCTCGAGACGAGGATCGAAGCGCTCCCCGAACGCGAGGCGGAGCGGACCGCGTCGAATGCCGGTGAGCTGCAGCTGCGCGCCGTTTCGTCCCCGACCTTCTTCTCCAGATACCTCGACGCCAAGCCGTTTGACGGAGAGTGGTGGCCGACCGGTGATCTGGTCTCCGAGGACGCACGGGGCTTTCTCACCCACATCGGACGCGCCGACGACCTGATCTCCTCGGCCGGCTACCGGATCGGACCGGTCGAGGTCGAATCGGCGCTGCTCAGCCACCCCGCGGTGGCCGAGGCCGCCGTCGTCGCCGCACCCGATCCCGAGCGCGGCTCGGTCGTGCGGGCGATCGTCGTCCTCAGGGAGGGCGAGCCCGGAGACGCCCTTGCCGCCGAGCTGCAGGAGCACTGCAGGCGCCAGACCGCGCCCTACAAGTACCCGCGCATAGTCGAGTTCGCCGACCGGCTGCCGAAGACCCCTTCGGGCAAGATCAAGCGGGCCGATCTGCGTGACGAGTGATGCGGGCAACGGACCGCGATACTCGCCCCTGGATGGCCTTCGCCGGGCTGTTCGTGGTCACCAATCTCAGCCTGCTCGCGGTTGGCGCCACCCTGCCGGTGCTGCCGCGCTACGTCAAGGACGTCCTTCACGGCACCGACCTCGAGGTGGGGATCGTCACCGGCGCCTTCGCCCTGACCGGGATCATCTGCCGGCCGATCGCGGGCAACATGGCCGACCGCCACGGCCGCAAGCCGACGGTCGCCACCGGTGCGGTCTCGGCCGCAATCGCGGGGGGGCTCTACTTCGTCCCGGCGGGGATCCCGGGCCTGATCGTCGCCCGCCTCTTCCTCGGCGCCGGTGAGGGAACCGTGTTCACCGCCAGTTCGGCCTGGGTGGTGGACATGTCACCGGAGCAGCGCCGCGGCCGCATGCTCGGCTTCTACGGGCTGGCGATCTGGACCGGGCTCACGCTGGGCCCGCCGATCGGCGAGCTGCTGCTCCACCTCGGCGGCTACGACCTGGTCTGGGCTTTCGCCTGCGGCGCGCCGCTGATCGGAGTGCTGGTCGCCTCCCAGCTGCCCGAGGGTCGCGCCCCGGGCGAGGGGCGGGAGCGCACCGGACCGTTGCTCGCCCGCGAGGCGATCGGCCCCGGCGTCACCTTCTCCCTCGGGGTCGTCGGCTATGCGGCGGTCGCAGCCTTCATCGTGCTCAGCCTCGACGATCGTGGCATCGGCCACGGCGCCGAGGTGTTCACCGTCTTTGCCGGCTCGGTGGTGGCGACGCGCCTTATCGCCGGCGGGCTGCCCGACCGCATCGGCGCCGCGCGCTGTGCAGTCGCCGCGGCGCTGACCGAGACCGTCGGGCTGCTGTTGCTCGGGGCAGCCTCTGCCCTGCCGGTGGCGATCGCCGGGGCGGTGGCGATGGGCGCCGCCTTCTCGTTGCTGTTCCCATCCCTCTCGCTGCTCGCCGTCGAGCGCGCCCCGGTCGAGCGCCGTGGCGCTGCCCTGGGCACCTTCACCGCCTGCTTCGATCTCGGCATCCTGATCGGCTCGCCGGCGGTCGGCGCGGCGGCGGCGATCGGCGGTTATTCGGCGGCCTTTTACGTCGGCTCGGCAGCCGCCTTGGCCTGCGCAGTGCTGGCGACGGGCTTCGTGGAGTCGGCGGCGCCGTCGCCCGAGGCTGCTCGCTAGGCTGAATCACAGTGCCCAACCGCCTCGCTGACGAGACCAGCCCCTACCTCCAGCAGCACAAGGACAACCCCGTCGACTGGTACCCCTGGGGGGAGGAGGCGCTGGGCCGTGCCCGCTCCGAGGACCGCCCGATTCTGGTCTCGATCGGCTACTCGGCCTGCCACTGGTGCCACGTGATGGAGCGCGAGTCCTTCGAGGACCCCGAGACCGCCAGGCAGATGAACTCGGACTTCGTCTGCATCAAGGTGGACCGCGAGGAGCGCCCCGACGTCGACGACCTCTACATGGAGGCGGTGCAGGCGATGACCGGCCACGGGGGCTGGCCGCTGACCGCCTTCCTCGACCCCGAGGGGGTCCCCTTTCACGGGGGAACCTACTTCCCCCCCGAGCCACGCCAGGGCATGCCGAGCTTCCGGCAGGTGCTGGAGGCAGTGAGTGACGCCTATCGCAACCGCCGCGACGAGATCGAGGAGGCCTCGGGGAAGGTCCGCGAGGGCCTGGGCGCAGTCGGTCGGATCGAGGCCTCCGGCGATCCCCTGCTTCCGGAGATGTTGGACGAGGCCAGCTCGCGGCTGGCCAACGCCGCCGACAAGGCTCACGGCGGCTTCGGCGGCGCGCCGAAATTCCCCCCCGCCGCCGTCCTCGAGTTCCTTCTCGCCCGCAGCTCTGAGGAGCGACGAGGCCCCAACGACGGCAAGGGCCCCTGGGACCACGTCGAGCTGACCCTCGACCGCATGGCAGCCGGCGGGATCTACGACCACCTCGGCGGCGGCTTCGCGCGCTATGCCGTGGACGCGATCTGGCTCGTCCCCCACTTCGAGAAGATGCTCTACGACAACGCCCAGCTCGCCCGCGCCTATCTGCACGGCTTTCAGGTGCTCGGCCACGAACGCTACCAACGGGTCTGTTGCGAGACCCTCGATTGGGCGCTTCGCGAGATGCGCGGTCCCGAGGGGGGTTTCTTCGCGGCGCTCGACGCCGACTCAGAGGGCGAGGAGGGCCGCTTCTACGTCTGGACCGAGCAGGAGATTCACGAGACCCTCGAGACGACCGACCTCGCCGACGCCACGATCCAGCGCCTGCTCGGCTACTGGGGGGTCAGCCCGGCGGGCAACTTCGAGGGCAAGAGCATCCTCTTCGTGGCCGGCGGGCGTGGTGTCAGGGAGCCCCCCGGGCTCGAGGAGGCCAAGGCCGCCCTGTTGGCCCGCCGCGACCAGCGCGTCCGCCCCGGGCTCGACGACAAGCGGATCTGCTCCTGGAACGCGCTGATGATCGCGGCGCTGGCCGATGCCGGCGCGGTGCTCGGCCGCGAGGATTACCTCGATGCCGCCCGCGAGTGCGCCGCCTTCGTGCTGGAGAAGATGCGCGACGCCCAGGGGCGCCTGCTGCGCACCTACAAGGACGGCGAGGCGCGGATCCTCGCCTACCTGGAGGACTACGCCTTCCTGGTCGATGGCCTCGTGACCTTGTATGAGGCCACATTCGAGGAACGCTGGTTCAACGCCGCCCGGGAGAGCGCCGA
>JBHEMJ010000025.1:0-6748 GCA_046262655.1 Solirubrobacterales bacterium
TCGTCGGGCGTGGTCAGCGAAATGCGAAAGAAGCCCTCCCCGCTGGGCCCGTACATAGAGCCCGGTGAGATGACCACGGCGGCCTCCTCGAGGGCCTTTTCGGCAAACGAACTCGAGGTGTGGCCGTCGGGGACCGGGGCCCAGACGTAGATTGTACCCCTGGGGGCCTCGACGGCGACGCCGATCTCGCCCAGGGCGCCGACCACGAGATCGCGGCGGCGCGCGTAGATCTTGTTCATCTCGCGCAGCGGCTCCATCGGGCCCTCGAGGGCCGCTGCGGCGGCCAGCTGCACCGCCTCGAACAGACCGGAGTCGACGTTGGTCTTCAGTCGCCAGTAGTTCTCGACCGCCTCGGCGTTGCCGAGGATCGCCGCCGCCCGCCAGCCGGTCATGTTGAAGCCCTTGGAAAGGGAGAAGACCTCGACCCCGACCTCCTTGGCGCCCGGCGTGGCCAGAAAGCTCGGTGCCACGTAGCCGTCGTAGGTGGTCTCCGAATAGGCGTTGTCGTGGACGACGAGGATGTCGTGCTTGCGGGCCAGCTCGATCACCTGCTCGAAAAGGCCGTCGGGGACCACGGCGCCGGTCGGGTTATTGGGGTAATTGAGAAAGATCAGCCTGGCCGCCGCGAGCTTCTCGGCTGGGATCGCCTCGAGGTCGGGCGCGAAGCCGAGCTCGGGCACCAGCGGCAGCACCTGCGCCTCCGCGCCGGCGAGGATCGGGCCGCTCGTGTAGACCGGGTAGCCGGGATCGGAGGCGAGCGCCACATCGCCCGGATCGAGGAAGGCAAAGCAGAGGTTGTAGATGCACTCCTTGGCGCCGATCGCCGGGATCACCTCGCTCTCGGCGTCGATCCCGACCCCGAAGCGCGAGCGGTAGAAGCGGGCAAGCGCGGAGCGATACTCCTCGCGGCCGCGGTTGGAGGGGTATCCGTGGGTGCCGGGGTCGGCTACCGCCGCCTGCATCGCCTCTACGATGTGGGGGAAGGTCGGATGATCGGGGTCGCCGATGCCGAGGCTGATCACGTCGATGCCCGCCGCCTTCTTGTCGGCGATCTTGCGCTCGAGCTCGGCGAACATGTAAGGCGGCATCCTCTCCAGCCGCGCCGAGGGCGCCAGGGCAGGTTTCGTGTTCTCGGCCATCGGGCGGGGAAGCCTAGAGGTCGGTGAGTCGCTCGACCATCTCGGCCGACAGCTGGCCCGAATAGACCGGCTCGGCCCAGCCCGTCAGCTTCAAGTCGAGGTTCGGTGAGATCTCGATTTCAAGCTCACCGCCGTCGAGCTCGACGGTGATCGGACTCGGAGCGCCGGCCAAGTAGGCGGCAACCGCGGCGCCGGCGGCGCCGGTACCGGAACTGAGCGTCTCCCCCACCCCACGTTCAAAGATCCGTGCTCGGACCCGGTTGCCCTCGGTGACGAAGAAGGAAACGTTGGTGCGATTCGGAAACAGCTCGCTGCTTTCGATCTCGGGCCCGATCGCGGCCAAGTCCAGGCCCTCGAGCCGAGCCGGATCGGCGATCTCGATCGCGCACTGCGGGTTGCCGATCGAGACGTGCTGGAAGCTCCAGGTCTCCCCTCCCGCTTCGAGCTGGTCGCGCCCGTCCGCGCCTGCCGAGGGAAAGTCGGCCGATGCCGTCGCGGCACGGCCCATCTCCAGGGTGCAGGTGCGCGGTCCGGTGATCGCCGGGCGGATGATCCCGGCTTTGGTGCGGATCGCAAACTCGTGCTCGCCTGTCCATCCCGCACGGCGGAGATACAGGACCGCCTCACGGGCGCCGTTGCCGGAGAGTTCGGCCTCCGACCCGTCAGGGTTGAAGATGCGCAGCTCGGCGACGAGCTCCTCCTGGTCGCTGCGCGAGAGCAAAAGGACACCGTCGGCGCCGAGGCCGAAGTGTGGCTCGCAAATCGCCCGCACCCGCTCGCTGGTCAGTTCCCAGGGCAGGGCATCGGCCTCGAAGATCACGTAGTCATTGCCCAGCGCATTCCACTTCTCGAACCTCACAGGCCCGGCTCCACCTTGATGTTCGTTTTTCGGCTCATCCCAACCTCGAGACTATGTCGGAGGCAACGGTCTCGTCGCCTAGCGTGGTGCGGTCGATCAGCTTGACCCCCTCCATGCGCCTCATCCAGGTCAGCTGGCGCCGTGCATAACGCCGGTGGGCGGTCTTCACCCCGGCCAGATCGCCGGCGAGGAACTCGTCGAAGCCCAGGGCGGCGCGGGCGGTGCGCGAGATGCCCGCTGCCTCGGCCGCGCGCGCCTCGGCCGCCGCCCCTGCCGCCATGCCCTCGACCCGGTCGTCTATCCGCTGAGCCAGCGCGTCGCGGTCCATTTCGAGGCCGATCAACAACGAGGGAACTCGCGGCGCGGCGCTCCACATACCCTCCCCCCCGGATTCGGGGCGAAGGTCGACGCGCGAGAGCTCGGTCCAGCGGGCGATCCGCTTGGCGTCATTGGGATGGACGCTGGCGGCCAGAGCGGTAGGCAACTCCGCATGCATCGCGGGGGCGCCGCGCTCAGACAGCTCACGCTCGACCTCCTCACGCACCGTCTCGGGGACCGGCGGGCGCAGGTCCAGCTCCGCGAGCGCGGCACGCAGATAGAGCCCGGTGCCGCCGACGAGGATCGGGCGCCTGCCCGCCGCCAGCAGCGAGTCGATCTCGGCGTGGGCGCGCTTGGCAAAGCGCCCGGCGCTGAATTCCTCGTTGACGGGCACGATGCCGAGCAGCCGGTGCTCGAGGCGCTCGCGCTCAGCCTCGTTCGCCGCGCCGCTCAGGACCTCGAGGCCTCTGTAGACCTGAATCGCATCGCAGGAGAGGGCGACCGGATCCTCCCCCCACTCGCGCAGCCGCTCGGCGACCGCGATCGCCACGCCGGTCTTGCCGACGCCGGTCGGGCCGAATATGGCTACCAGCTTCAGAGCGCCCGTGAGAGCAGTCGCTCGGCGCCGGCCAGTGTCTGCGACGTGGCGCCGGTGATCTCGACATCGACCATTTCGCCGGCCCCGGCGGTGCCCTCGAAGTTGACCGCCTTGTTGTGCTCGATGCGGCCGCGCAGTCGGTTGGGGTCGGTGCGGCTCGGTCCCTCGACCAGGACCGGCATCGTGCGACCGACGAACCGCTGGGCGCGCTCGCGGGCGCGCCGCTGGACCAGCTCGACCAGGCGTTCCATCCGCTCGACCTTGACCTTGTGTGGAATTTGGCCCTCGAGATCGGCCGCTTCGGTGCCTCTTCGCGGTGAGAAGACGAAGGTGAAGGCGCCGTCGTAGCCAACCTCGTCGACGACCTCCAGCGTCTCGGCAAAATCGGAGTCGGTCTCACCAGGGAAGCCGACGATGATGTCGGTGGTGATCGCACAATCGGGGAGGTGCTCGCGGATCAGTCCCACCCGGTCCATATAGCGCTGTCGGTCATAGGTCCGGCGCATGCGCTTCAACACCGTGCTCGAGCCAGCCTGCAACGGCAGATGGATGTGCGCGCAGAGGGACGGCAGCTCGGCGTGGGCGCGGATCACATCCTCCTTCATGTCCTTGGGGTGAGGGCTGGTGTAGCGAACCCGCTCGATCCCCTCTACCCCGTCGGTGCGCCCGAGCAGCTCGGCGAAGCTGATGCGGCACTGCTTGGGGAGATCGCGCCCGTAGCTGTTGACGTTCTGGCCCAGCAGCGTCACCTCGACGACACCGTCAGCGGCCAGCGCCTCGACCTCCGCGATCAGCTCATCGGGGCCGCGGCTGACCTCGCGGCCGCGGGTGGAGGGCACGATGCAGTAGGTGCAAACGCAGTTGCAGCCCTGGGAGATCTGCAGCCACGCCTGGAAATCGCGACCTCGCTTCATCGGCAGGTGGCCGGAGACCTCCTCGAACTCGAAGTAGCCCTGGGCGCTCAGCGAATCGGAGTTGAGGAAGTCGGCCAGGCGGTGGATCTGGCCGGGCCCGAAGGCGACGTCGACAAACGGAAAGCGACGAAAGACCTCCTCCTTTACCGACTGCGCCCAACAGCCGCCGACCCCGACGATGCGGCCGGGATCCTCGCCTTTCAGGCGCTTGGCCTCGCCGAGGTGGGCGGTGAAGCGGTTGTCAGCCGACTCGCGGATCGAGCAGGTATTGAAGAGGATCAGCTCCGCCTCGTCCCGGGTCTCGCACTCTTCGTAGCCGAGCGAGTTCAGCATGCCTTTCATGCGCTCGGAGTCGTGCTCGTTCATCTGGCACCCGAAGGTGGTGAGGTGGTAGCTGCGCGCGATCGTCATCTGGATCAGGGTAGCTTCGAGGGGCCGCTCGCCGCCGCCTCGCGCGATATCCGGATGATCTCGCCGGCCGCCGGCTGTGACACGCCTACTTGACGGTGAGGGTGCCCTCCATCCCGGACTCGCGGTGACCCGGAACGGTGCAGTAGTAGGCATAGGTGCCGGCGCTCAGGTCAGCCGAGGCCGTGAAGGTGCCGTCGGCGCCGACGTCGCTGGCGTTGAGCGTCTCGCCATTGGAGTCCTCGATCGCGACGCTGTGCGCTACCGGCGAGGGATTGTCGTAGTCGATGGTGACGGTGCCGGCCTCGGCGGACAGGGAGGCAGGTGTGTATTCGAGTGCGCCGGTGGCCGGCGAGGTGATCTTCAGGGTCTGCGCCGGGCCGGCCGGTGGCGCCTGCTGACCGGTCGACGGCGGCGGCGCCGTCTGGCCGCTGGCGCCCTCGTTCGAGGGTGCCTCTGCCTGGGCCACGCCAGCGGTCTGATCGACCTGGCGCAGCTTGGCCGCGGACTCCTCGTTTTCCTTGCGCTTGTCCTTTTCGGCATTGGCGTTGAGCACGGCGAGCGTCATCGTCCCCAGCACCAGGGCGGTGAAGTATGCGACGACTCCGCCCAGGGCAAGACCGGAAGGAAACGTCTCCTCCCTGCGCAGCCCGTGCGCCGCGACGACCAGAGCCGAAACCACCAGCAGGCTGCCGAGGATGTAGAAGATCGTCGTCGCCACCGGCCGCGGATCCTATCCGCTGATGCCGGCGCCCACCTCACGCCGCCCGTTCGCAGCGCCTGACTGCCTCGTAGGCCGTTTCGTAGGCATAGCCGCGCCGGGCCAGGAACGACAGCGCCCGCGAGCGCTCGCTTTCGGAATCAAAGCGCTGACCCCGGCGGGCCAGCAGTTCGACGGCGCGGTCGAGTTCCCGGTCGGGCGATTCCGCCCGCAGAGCCGTATCGACGTGCTCGGCGGCGATCCCGCGCGCCTCGAGCGCCTGGCGGATCCGCTCCGGGCCCCAGCCCTTCAGCTCACGCTTGTCGGCCGCGAAGGCCTCGGCGAAACGGGCGTCGTCGAGGCCCCCGGTCTCGATCAGGTCCCCGATCGCGGCCTCCACTTCGCCTTCGTCGCTGACCCGCTCGCGCAACCAGTCGGTCAATTCGCGTTTACTGCGTTCCTTGTGTCCCAGCGCCCTCAGCGCCAGGGTCATCGCATCGCTGTCGGAGTCAGGAGCCAGCTAGGCGACCTTCTTGGCCGGCTTGGCTTTCGGCGCTTCGGGCATTCCCCCCTCCGAGGACTTCACCCCGGTCGCGGGCTTCGAGTCCGTGGCGGGGACCCTTTCCCCCTCCGGGGACTTAGCGGACTCCGTGCCCGGGTCGGCGTCGGGCGCCGCGACTGCGCGCAGCGGGCGCGCCTCGGGCTCGGCGGGCTTGGTGTCGGCGATCTTCTGCTTGACCTTGGCCTCGACCTCGGTCGCGATCTCGGCGTTGTCGCGGAGGAATTGCTTGCTGTTGTTCTTGCCCTGCCCGAGGCGGATCTCGCCGTAGGAGAAGAACGAGCCGGACTTCTGGACGATGTCGTGCTCGATACCGAGATCGATCAGCGATCCCTCGCGGGAAATGCCCATGCCGTACTCGATGTCGAACTCGGCGATGCGAAACGGCGGCGCCACCTTGTTCTTGACCACCTTCACCCGGACCCGGTTCCCCACGGCTTCAGTGCCTTCTTTGAGCGTTTCGATGCGGCGGATGTCGAGCCGCTGGGACGCATAGAACTTCAGCGCGCGCCCACCAGGCTGGGTCTCCGGCGAACCGAAGCTGACGCCGATCTTCTCGCGGATCTGGTTGGTGAAGACGCAGACCGTATTGGCACGATTGAGATTGCCGGCCAGTTTGCGCAGCGCCTGCGACATGAGGCGAGCCTGCAGGCCGACCGTCTGTTCGCCCATCTGCCCTTCGAGCTCGACCCGCGGCGTCAGCGCCGCAACCGAGTCGATGGCGACCAGGTCCACGGCGCCGGAGCGGACCAGCACGTCACAGATCTCCAGCGCCTGCTCGCCATAGTCAGGCTGCGAGATCAGCAGCTCGTCGGTGTCGAGGCCGATGCGCCTGGCGTAGATCGGGTCGATCGCGTGCTCGGTGTCGATGAAGGCGCAGACCCCGCCGCGCGCCTGGGCCTCCGCGATCAGGTGGTAAACGAGCGTTGTCTTACCGCTCGACTCGGGGCCGAAGATCTCGACGATGCGCCCGCGCGGAATGCCGCCTACCCCGAGCGCGATATCCAGCGAAAGTGCCCCGGTCGGGATCGCCTCGACGTCCATGCCGTGGTCGTCGCCGAGGCGCATCAGGGCACCCTGGCCGAAGCTCCGCTCGATGTGCGTGACCGCGGCCTTCAGGGCCTCGTCGCGCGCCTTCGCGTCCTTGGCGCTGCTGTTAGCTGTCCTTGCATCTGCCATCTGGTTCACCTCACGGGTCGGGGTTGAGCTCCAGCGAGGCAAGCGAGACGTACTCGGCGCCCTGAGGCCGGAGA
>JBHEMJ010000026.1:0-2983 GCA_046262655.1 Solirubrobacterales bacterium
TTGATGGTCAGCTGGACGATCGGTTCCAGCAGCACCGGGCCCGCCTCGGACATCGCCTTCTTCCAGGCCATCGAGCCGGCGACCTTGAACGCGTTTTCGGAGGAGTCCACCGCGTGGTGGCTGCCGTCGACGAGGCGAACGGTGACGTCCTTGACCGGGTAGCCGGCGACCTCGCCGTGGCGCATCGCCTCGGCGATGCCCTTCTCGACGGCGGGGATGAATCCCTTGGGGATGACGCCGCCCTTGATCCCGTCGATGAAGTCGAGGCCGGTGCCGGGCCCGGCGGGCTCGATCTCGATGTGGCAGTCGCCGAACTGGCCGCGCCCCCCGGTCTGTTTCTTGTAGCGGCCGTGTGCCTTGGCGGGCTTGCGGATCGTCTCCAGGTAGGGGACATGCGGGGGCTTCAGCTCGATCTCGGCGCCGAAGCGGTCCTTGATCCGGTCGACCATCACCTCGACGTGCATCTTGGTCAGCCCGCCGATGATCTCGTCGCCGGTCTGCTGGTCGCGGTGGACGTCGAGGGTCGGGTCCTCTTCGCGCAGGCGTCGCAGCGCGGTCACCGCCTTGTCCTCATCACCCTTGCTCTTCGGCTCGAAGGCAAAGGCCATCACCGGCGCGGGCAGATCGAGCGGCGGGATTGCGGGGGCACTCCCCTCGTCGGCGAGCACGTCACCGGCGCGGGTCGCGCGCAGCTTGGCGACGGCACCGATGTCCCCGGCGCCGAGCTCGGAAACCGGCGTCAGCTCCTTGCCGAGAACCCGCGTCAGCTGGCCCATCCTCTCCTTCTCGCCGAGGGTCGTGTTGAGGATGTGGGAGTCCGAGGAGAGGACCCCGGACAGCACGCGGAACAGGTTGAGGCGCCCGGCGTAGGGATCGGCACGCGTCTTGAACACGTAGGCGATCGCGGGGCCCGAGGAGTCGGGGGCGATTTGCTCCGCCTCCCCCTCGCCGCCGGCGGTGAGCAGGCCGCCGCGCATGGCCGGGGAGGGCAGGTCCTCGACCAGGGCATCGAGCAGACGGTTGGTGCCGAGGTTCTTGGTGGCCACACCGCAGGTCACCGGAAAGATCTTGCCCTCGGTGACGCCCTGCTTGAGCACGTTGACGATCTCAGCGTGGTCGATGTCCTGGCCGTCGAGGTATCGCTCCATCAGCTCGTCGGAGTTCTCGGCAACCTCGTCCATCAGCTTCTCGTGGAACTCATCAGCGAGCTCGCGAAGCTCGCCCGGCACCTCTGCCTTTGTGGCGACGCCTCGCTCCTCGGACTCGTAGAACCAGGCCTCCATGTCGATCAGATCGACGACTCCGGAGACCTCGTGCTCGGAGCCGATCGGGATCTCGGTGGCGATCACGTGCGGACCGAATGCATCCTTCAGCGAGTCGAGGGCTCGAAAGAAATCAGCCCGCTCGCGGTCGAGCATGTTGACGAACACCAGCCGTGCCAATCCCTCGCGGTCGGCGCGTGCCCAGAGGCGCTCTGTGTTGACCTCGACGCCCATCACGGCGTTGACGACGACCACCGCGGCATCGGCGACCCGCAGGGCTCCGACGGCCTCGGCGACGAAGCTCGGCTCGCCGGGGGTGTCGATCAGGTTGATCTCACGCTCGGCATACTCGAAGGAGGCGAGCCCGGCGTCGATTGACATCTCCCGCGCCTGCTCGTCCGGCTCGAAGTCGGAGGTGGTGGTTCCGGAGTCGGTCCTTCCCAGCCTGTTGATGGCCCCCGCCTCGAACAGCATCGCCTCGTGCAGCGAGGTCTTCCCACAGCCGCGGTGGCCGATGAGAGCCACATTTCGAATCCGGTCGGCTGCCTTATGGGGCATCGGCCGGTGACTCTATATCCAGACGGGCGCTTTCGCCAAATCTAGACGGGCGTCATCGCCAAACGCGACCGCAGCCGCAGGACTGCCTTGGAGCGCAGCTGGGAGACCCGCGACTCGGTCACCCCGAGCACATCGCCGATCTCGCGCAGCGTCAGGCCTTCGAAGTAGTAGAGGGCGATGACCAGAGTCTCGCGCTCGGGCAGGGTCTCGATCGCCTCGACCAGCTGCTCGCGCAAATCGACGCTGTCCAGCGCGCCCTGCGGATCGGGGGCGCTGGGGTCCTCGATCGTGTCGAGCAGGGAGACCTTGTCACCGGATGAGTCGGGGGTCATCCACAGCTCCTCCAGGGCGAGAATCGAGGAGTTGGAAATCGTCATCAGCGAATCCTGCAGCTCCTGCTCGGTGATATCCATCTGAGCCGCCAGCTCGGCGTCGGTGGGAACCCGCCCCAGCTTGTGCTCGAGCTTGGAGTTGGCGACCTCGATCTCGCGGGCGCGCGAGCGCACCGAACGCGGTACCCAGTCCAGCGAGCGCAGCTCGTCGATGATGGCGCCGCGGATACGCGGAATGGCGAACGTCTCGAAGCGCACCTCGCGGTCGGCGTCGAAGCGCTCCATCGCCTCGATCAACCCGATCATGCCGTAGGAGATGAGGTCGGAGTCCTCGACGTGCGCGGGCAGTTTGGCACCCGTGCGCCCGGCTACGTATTTGACCAGCGGCGAATAGGCGACAACCAGTCGCTCGCGCGCGGACGGGTCCTCGTCGACTTTGTAGCGCTTCCAGAGCTCCCGGAGCTCGAACTCTTTGACCTTCATCTCCATGTTCCCGCTCTCCCCCCTCCTTGTTAAGCGCGAGGATGAGCTTGAGCGTACTGGGCGCGTAGCCTGGTCGGGTCCACACGCGTATAGATCTGGGTCGTTGAGATGCTCGCGTGCCCGAGGAGCTCCTGAATTGCACGTAAATCTGCACCGCCCTCGAGCAGGTGGGTGGCAAAGGTGTGCCGCAGCGAGTGAGGGGAAACACCGCCGGCGATGGCTGCTTCGCGAACCCATTTCTGCAATCGGCGGCCGACGTCCGAGGGCGAAAGCCGGCGGCCGGTTTTGGACACGAAAAGGGGCTCCACGGCCCCATCTCCCCCACTCCCAGTTCGCCGGTAGCCAGAC
>JBHEMJ010000027.1:0-4093 GCA_046262655.1 Solirubrobacterales bacterium
GGCAACTCCTGCCCTCTGAATGACGGCGGCGCAGCCGTGCTGATCATGTCCGACGAGAAGGCGCGGTCGCTCGGGCTGACGCCGAAGGCGAGGATCGTCGCCTCCACCGTGGCCGCGATCCGCCCGGAGCTCATGGGCCTGGGCCCGATTCCCGCGATCAAGATGCTGCTCGAGCAGACCGGAATGTCGATCGACGACATCGACATCGTCGAGATCAACGAGGCGTTTGCCGCCCAGATCGTGCCCTGCCGGGAAGAGCTGGGCATCTCCGAGGAGAAGCTCAACCCGTTCGGCGGTGCGATCGCCCTTGGGCACCCGTTCGGGATGACCGGCGCGCGGATCATGACGACGCTGCTCAACGGCCTCGAGAAGCGCGACGGAAGGTTCGGGATCGAGTCGATGTGCGTCGCCGGCGGGATGGGCCAGGCGATGCTGGTCGAGAGGCTCGCGTAGCGCTCCGGTCCCCGAGCCGGGCAGCACTGCTGGCGCTCGCCGCCGTGCTGCTCGCGTTCGGGTCGGCCTACGCCCACGAGGGCGACCCGAACATCGACACGGTGATCCTCGGCGTGCGGCCGGCGCTGCCGGGCGTTGCGATCGATGTCGTCCAGAACGTCGTACCGGCGCTTTCACTGCGCAACAGCACGCGGACCGAGCTCGAAGTCCTCGATCGTTCCGGGGTTCCGTTCCTGCGGATCGGGCCCAGAGGCGCCGAGGGCAACCTCGGGGCCGCGGCGTTCTACCGCTCCGCCGGACCCAGCGGCGCAGTCAGCGTGCCGGCGAACGTCGCGGCCGGCCGGGCTCCGACGCGCTGGGCCCTGCTCTCCCGGCGTCCGGCTTGGGCGTGGTACGACGACCGCGTCCCGAACATCACCGCTGCCCCGCCCGCGGTTCGTGGCCGCCTGGCCCCGAGCGAGCTGGCAGGTTTCTCGATTCCCCTGCGCCTCGGCGCGCAGCGAGCGGCCGCGGAGGGCGAGGTCGAGTACGTTCCACCGCGCGCGCTGCCGCTGGCCCGGCTGACCTCTCCGACGAACCCGGCGCCCGGGGTCACGGTCGCGCTGCTCGCGGGCAGCCATCCGGATCTCTATCTCCAGGACAGCGGCACTCAGACGGTCACGGTGCTCGGGCAGCAGGGGGAGCCGTTTGCGCAGATCGGCCCCCACGGCGTGCTCGTGAACCTCCGGAGCCCGATCCACGCGGCAGACGCCACCGCCCGCGGTCAACGTCCCGAGGTCCAGGCCAATCCGGCCGCGCACCCGCTCTGGCGACGGGTCTCCAGCGCAGGGACGTACGACTGGCTCGACCCGCGGCCGCGGCTTCAGCGCAGCTGGACCGTGCCGATTCTCGTCGGCACCCGGAGGCTGTCGATCACCGGGGCACTGAGCGCGCCGCCGCCCGTGGCGGGCGCTCTGGGGGCCGTGGCGACCGGCCCCGGGCCGCGGATCCGACGCCCGGGCGCGCATGAAAACCCGAGCGGCTCGTCGGTTGCGCTATGGGTGGGCCTCGGTGGGCTCGCCGTGCTCGCGGCGACGGTGTTCGCCGTGCGCAGGGTTCGAACTTGACTCCCCCGTCACGTTTGCGTATACCTTCGGGCTGGGAGAGGGCTGGGTCTGCAGCTCTCGCGATTCGATAGGCAAGGGATTCAAATGCAAGAGCTGCGCGCGGCCTCGTCGGCCGCCTCGCCCAGGTCGCTTCTTCAACCCGTCGCGCTGGGTGTCGCGCTGGCTCTGGCGCTGGCCGGAGCGGCCTTCGCCCAGGCCGGTTCCGCGGTGGCGGCCGTTTCGCCCGGGGACCCGCTGGGCCTGATCGGTTCCGATCCGACTCAGAGCTCGCCGCAGCCGACCTCGAGCCTGTTCGATCCACCTCCGCCCGGCAGCACGAACCCCGCCGACATCGGTGCGTTCACCAACCCCTTCGTCGAGCCGACGATCACGCTGGCCAGCGGCGCGAAGCTCGCCACCTCACACCCCTGCGTCCGCCGCCCCGGCGTGCCGAACGACCCCACATACGACGGTCCCATCTTCGACTGCAAGCCGGCCGGCGTCAGCGTCAACGTCCTGCCCAACGGAAAGATCATGTACTTCGACGGCCTCGAGGGGACCGAGAACGTCAAGTACAGCATCGTCGCCGAGTACGGCAACAACTCGGTCAACGACCAGAGCCGGCTGCTCGATCTCCACCACAACCCCAACGGTCAGAGCGCCACCTGGACGAATCCCACCCCCGTCGACGGCGGTGCCAACCCGAGCGGGTACGCGAAGTCTGAGCCGATTCTGCCACCCCCGCTGGTAGTCGCCCCGACCTACAACCAGGGCGCGCTGTTCTGTACCGACAACATCTTCCTGCCCGACGGCACCGTCCTCGCCAACGGGGGAACCGCCTACTACAGCGAGCCCGGCGTCAAGGTCGGCTCCGGGGTGTTCGGGATTGCCGAGCTGGAGGGCCTCAAGAACTCTCGGATCTACGAGCCGGCCACGAACACGTGGGTGCAGAGCGGCGACATGCACTATGGCCGCTGGTACCCCTCGACGGTCACCCTCCCGAGCGGCAAGGTCCTCGCGGTCAGCGGCGTGACGAAGCTGCTGAAGCCGGTCTATGCGACGCACCCGCAGGACTCGGGCACAAACGTCAAGCAGACCGAGACCTACGATCCGGTCACCGGGACCTGGAGCACCAACCCGGCGTCGGCGGCGAAATCGCTGCCGCTGTATCCCCGGATCCACGAGCTCCCCGACGGCAAGATCTTCTACAACGCCGCCGGGCAGTCGTTCAACCCGTTCGGGCAGTCCTACGACGAGGCGAGCTGGAACATCGCCTCGGTCTACGACCCGCGCAGCCAGAGCTGGACCGATCTCGGCGTCCCCGGGCTGACCGACCTCAGCGCCGGCCAGCCGGCGGACCTGAACAGCCTGCTGAGCGACGCCGCCCAGGCGGTCAAGCAGGGCGGGATCCCCGGCGGCGGGAACGCCGTGACGCTGCCCGGGTTCCGGGGCTCGACGTTCTCGATCGAGCTTCCGCTGGTTCCGGGCGCCAACGGCCAATACACCAGCGCCAGCTTCCTCACCGCCGGCGGGGTGGTCAACCCCCCCAGCCCCGGCAGCTACTTCTCCACCTCCGACAGCCGGGTCACCACGGTCAACACGGCCGGCGGAACCGACAAGATGTCGACCCACCCCACCGGTGATCTCCCCGGCCCACGGTGGTACCCCTCCGGCGTGATGCTGCCCACTGGTCAGGTGCTGGCCTTCAACGGCTCAGACCGTGACGAGGTCGCGGGCCCGGGGGTCGAGATCGGCAAGCGCCAGGCCGAGCTGTTTGATCCGACCACTGAGCGCTGGAGCCCGGTGGCCAGCTCGCACGACGTCCGCACCTACCACAACGCCGCGGCGCTGCTGCCTGACGGGCGCGTGCTGGTCAGCGGCCATGCGCCGATATCGTTTCTCTACACGCGCAACGTCACCGTCCCCGGCGGCATCACTGCCCCGAACAACGGTCGCGACGCCTCGTTCGAGATCTACGACCCGCCCTACATGTACTGGGGCCCGCAGCCCAGGATCACCTCGGCTCCCCCGACCACCAGCCCGCTGGACTACGGCCAGACGTTCACAGTCACCACCGATCAGCCGGCAAGCGCGATCCACAATGTCGTGCTCGTCTCAAACCCGTCCGTCACCCACCTGGTCGATCCGAACCAGCGCAACGTCGTGCTTCCGGTGATCAGCCGCAACGGCAACGTGCTCACCGTCAAGTCACCCCCGACCGCGAACGTCGCCCCGCCCGGGCCATACATGCTGTTCGTCAACAAGAAGATGCCCAAGGGGCTCGAGCCATCGGCTTCCAAGCAGCTGTTCCTCGGCCTGTCGGGGCTCGAAGCGCGGTCGCGGTCGCTCCGGGCGCATCGGCGACGGGCGGTCAAGCATCATGTGCGGCGGCATCATGTGCGGCGGCATCGGGCACGGCGCTAGGTAGTGGGTCTTCACCACGGGGCCCGTTGGAGCTCCCTCGAGTGGAGCCACGATGTCCTCTCGCGTTCAAACGGGTTCGCCCGCCATGTGTCCGCACGAAACCGGCTCGCGCCCGTCTAGCCAGTTCCGAA
>JBHEMJ010000028.1:0-5217 GCA_046262655.1 Solirubrobacterales bacterium
TGGCCGGCCAATCGCCGCTGGCGGCGCTCGACGACGGGCACCTGATCGCCGCCCTGGTGATCGCCGCCGCGGCGGGGCTGGCCATCGCCCTGGCGATCTGCGGAGGGCGGGCCCGCCGGCCGCTGCGCGCGGCCGGTGTGATCGGCGCCCTGGCGCTCCTCGCTGCCGGCTGGCCGGCCGAGCGCGATTATCAAAAGCAGCGCTACGCGCTCGCCGCGCCCGGCTACCCGTCGGTCAGCGAGCATCCGGGCACCGAGCTCGCCGCGGGTCTCGGCGAGGCCTATCAGTGGGCCCGCGCCCAGCGGGGCCAGCGCATCGCCCTGGGCGGCACCACCGGCGCCTTCTTTCAGTACGGGCTCTACGGTCCCGACTCCTCCAACCGGGTCCGATACATCGGCTCGCGCGGCCCGCGCGGCTCCTTCGACGAGGTCCCGGACTGCCAGATCTGGCGCACCAAGATCAATCAGGGCGGCTACCGTTACGTCGTCACCACCCCCGGCTATGACCAGGACGAGCCAAACCACCCGCTGCCGGCGCGCTTCGAGCGCTGGACCGCTACCGACCCGGCGGCGACCGTGGTGCTGAAGGAGCCCAACGTGAGCATCTTCCGCATCGACGGGGAGCTCGACCCGGCCCGCTGCGAATGAGCTACCCCGTCGACAACGCGCTGTATGAGTGGGAGGACGGGTACAGCCGCCTGCAGGCCCTGGCCGACGAGCCCGGCCTCTACCACGGCGTCCACGCCGCCATCGAAGCAGTCCGCGACGAGCTTCGCCGCCGAGTCGGGGCGACCTTCACGGTCGCCGAGCTGGCCGACCTCTACGGCCGGGGCACCGACTGGTGCCTGGAGGTGGCTACCGCGGTCGCTCCCGAGCAGGCCATGGAGTGGGACCCCCAGGTGATCACCGACGCCGCCTTCCATCTGCAGCTTCGCGCCGCCCGCGACTGGGCCGGCGGCAAGCGCCTGGCGATCGACTAGGCGCGCCGGCTACTCGTCGTCTTCGTCGCCGAGGTTGGCGTCACTGCCGTTGCCGGCATCGTCGCCGTCATCATCGTCCTCGGCGCGCGGCTGGTCGTCGTCCTCGGCGCGCTGCTGGTCGGGCGGGCGCTCCAGCACGATGCGCTCGGGCTCGAAGGTGACGCGAAGCTCTGTCTGCTCGGCCCAGTGCTCGCCATAGATCGGGTCGTCCTTGATCGAGTCGTCGAGCCACAGGCCATAGCCACCCTTGTCGCCGTCGCCGTGCTCGAAGCTCGCCTCCATGCCGGCACCGGGACGGCGGCGGCGCCTGCCGCGCCCGCGCCCGCCGCGGCGCCGGCGTCGGCGGCGTCGTGGCTCACCGTCAGGCTCGCCGTCGCTGCCGTCGCCTTCTGCGGGGCCGCTGCGATCCTCACCGCGCTCCTGTTGCAGCTCCTTGCGTTCGGCCTCGGCGGCCTCGGCGGCCTCGATCTCCGCCTCGATTTCGTCGCGCAGGTCGACCTGCCCGGCGCCCGAGTCCTCGCCGCCCTCGAGGCTGTTGCGGCGCGTGAACTCGCTCAGCTCGGAGGCGCTCACCTCGAGCTGATGCGCAATCCAGGCGTCTGTCCTGCCTTGCTGCTTCCAGGCGCGGATCTGGTTCAGTTGTGGACGAAGGGACTTTCTAGCCAAAGGAACTCTCAAGCCATGCAGGCGAGGGCGCGAGTCTATCTAACGCCTACTACGGGGTGGTCTATGCTCTGCCACGCGGCGGCCTACTTGCTTTTGAGGAGGGGTTGTCAGCCGACCGGGGTATGACCGAAAGGGGTTTCAAGTGCTGGTTCTGACGAGAAAGACGGGCCAGAGTCTGATCATCGGGGAGGGCGTCGAGGTCACGGTTCTCTCTGTTTCTGGAGAGAAGGTGCGACTGGGCGTGCGCGCCGACAAGGACGTGCCGATCTACCGGGATGAGGTCTACCAGCGAATGGTGGTTGAGAAGGAAGTCAGGCCGGCGGTCTAGCTTCAGGCCATCAGCCAGGCGAGGGTCTCGAACATCGCCACCACCACCGTCACCACGGTGATGGTCAAACAAACCAGCAGCACGCTGAAGCGCACCCGGCCCTTCTTCTCAGTTGTCTGGATGCGGCGTGCCCGGGAGCGGTTCGTTGCGCGCTTTCGCAGCTGCTCGCGGCGGCGCCGCTCGAGAGCCATCTCCTGCTCGAACGCCTCCTCGAGCTGAGCCTGGCTCTGTCTCATTCGCATGTTGGCGGGCATCGGCTGAGACAGTAGCAACGGGGGGCCGGCGGGGAGCCTCGCCCAGCAGCCTCCCGAGAAAGCGCCCGCGGACGAACAGCGCGTAGCTGATGACGCAGGACAGGGTGGCGATTGCGATCGCCAGCACCCACCGCACCAGCACCGGCAGCGAGGTACGCGCGAGCTCGCTCTCGGCGAAGACGAGGATCGGCAGATGCACGATGTACATCCAGTAGCTGGAGTCGGCGAACAGCTTCATGCGCCTGCCCGGCGAGGCGAACAGCCGCGCCGACAGGCCCCAGAGCCCGCTGATCACCAGCCAGGCGGCGGCGACGGAGCCGGCGATCACCGCCAGGCGGGTCCACGAGCCGCCGGTGGGTAGCGGATAGGGCTGGTCGAGGTAGGCCGAGTAGGAGGCCCACAGCAGCGCCGCCCCGATCAGCAGCCTGGTGCCCGGCGCGCGCTCGATCGCGGTGCGGAACCCGTCCTCGGTCGAGAACACCCACCCGGCCGCAAGAAAGCACAGGTAATAGGCGCCGAGGGCCGGGTCGGGGACCATCGTGTCGGGCTGGTAGCTGGCCTCCCAGCCGCCGTCGAGATAGACCGCGGCGACCGGGGCCACGATCAACAGCAGCAGAAGCGGGATGCGGATCTTGGCGTCGATCCGCTCGGAGATCGCGCTGCGCCGCCAAAGCGCCCAGATTCCGAGCACGATCAGCGATCCGAACAGCAGGTACTCGAGGAACCACAGGTGCTGGGGGTGCAGCGAGAAGACGTTGTCGAAGGTGAGCCTCGCGGCCTCGCGGTTTGCGGTCTCGGGTTTCAGCGAGGTGAAATAGAGGCCGACCAGCTTGATCGCGGGGATCACCGTCACCATGCCGGCCACGAACGGCACCGCCAGGCGCTTCCAGCGCGAGCGGACCTGCTTTGCCAGCCCCGAGCGCCGCGCCGCGAGCCCCAGCACGAAGCCCGAGAGCACGAAGAACAGCGGCATGTGGAAGGAGTGCACGATCCAGCGCCCGCCGATGCCGACGCCGGTGGTCTCGTGGCGCAGGATCAGAAAGCCGGTGGCGTGAAAGAACACCAGCAGCAGCACTGCCATCGCCCGCAGGACGTCGAGGTAGGCGTAGCGCTTCACGGCGATGATGCTAGACGCGCCCCTGCCTAGACTGAGCCTGGATGGGAACTCGATGCCAGGGCTGATCGTCGGACCGATGCTGCGCTACGTCTCGGAGACCGAGGCGACGGTGTTCGTGGAGACCGACGCCGCCTGTGATGCCGAGGTGCTCGGCGCCCGCGCTTCCACCTTTGCGGTCGAGGGCCACCACTACGCGCTGGTGCAGATCGAAGGCCTCGAGCCGGGCTCCACGATTCCGTACGAGCTCCATCTCGACGGGGACAAGGTCTGGCCGCCGCCGGACTACGAGTTTCCGGCGCCGGCGATCCGCACCTTCGGCGGCGAGAACGAGAAGATCGAGGTCGCCTTCGGCTCCTGCCGGGTGGCGCTTCCCCACCAGCCGCCCTACACGCTGAACAAGGACGACGACGACCGCGGCCGCGAGTTCGACGCCCTCTACGTGCTGGCCCGCGAGATGCTGGGCAAGTCCCCCGAGGACTGGCCGGACCTGCTGCTGATGCTCGGCGACCAGGTCTACGTCGACGAGGGCTCGATCGAGGCGCGCAAGAAGATCCGCGAGCGGCGCGATACCTCCGAGCAGCCCGGCGAGGAGGTGGCGGACTTCGAGGAGTACACCTGGCTCTACCACGAGTCCTGGCGGGACCCGCTGATTCGCTGGTTGTTCTCGACGGTCTCGAGCTCGATGATCATCGACGACCACGACGTCCACGACGACTGGAACATCTCCCGTGCCTGGGTCGAGGAGATGCGCGGCCTGGAGTGGTGGGACGACCGCATCACCGGCGCCTTCATGTCCTACTGGGTCTACCAGCACATCGGCAACCTCTCCCCGCAGGAGCTCGCCGACAGCAAGATGTTCGCCGAGGTGGCGGGAGCCGACGACGCCGGTCGGCTGCTGCGCGACTACGCGGAGCGCTCCGACCGCCAGGACGCCGGCACCCGATGGAGCTTTTACCGCGATCTGGGCAGGACCCGGCTGATCGTGATGGACTCACGCGCCGGGCGGGTGCTGGAGGAGGACCGGCGCTCGATCTTCGACGACCACGAGTGGGAATGGATCACCGAGCACACCCGCGGCGACTTCGACCACCTGCTGATCGGTACCTCCGACCCGTTCCTGATGACCAAGGGCTTTCACTACCTCGAGGCCTGGAACGAGCAGGTCGCCGACGGCGTCTGGGGAGCCGGGGCGGCGAAGCTCGCCGAGAGGATGCGGCGCAGCGTGGACTTCGACCACTGGCCCTCCTTCAAGCGCTCCTTCGCGGAGCTGACCGAGCTGCTGAGGGAGGTGGGAGCGGGCAAGCGCGGCACGGCGCCGGCCTCGATCGTGGTGCTCTCCGGCGACGTCCACCACGCCTACCTCGCCGAGGCCGCCTTTCGCCGCTCCGACCGGGTCCGCAGCGCCGTCTGGCAGGCGGTGGTATCGCCGATGCGCAACTCACTCGACCGCCACGAGCGTCTCGCGGTGCGCGCCAGCGGCACCGCCCTCGGCGGAGCGGTGGCCCGCCTGCTCGCCCGCAGCGCCGGCGTCCACGACCCGGACCTGCGCTGGCGCTTGCGCGAGGGCGCGCACTTCGACAACCAGATCGGCACCCTGATCATCGAAGGCCGCCGCGCGGCGATGAAGCTCGAGAAGACCAATCCCACCGACGAGCAGGACGAGCGCCGGCTCGAGACCACCTTCGAGCACGGGCTGACGCCGCGGTAGAGCCGCTCAGCCGGGGGACTTGGAGCGGGCCCGGCGGCCGGCCGAGCCACTCTTGCGAACCGCCTTGCGCGAGGTGCCGAACGGCTTCTGCAGCCAGTGCCCGAGCTTTCCGGGGGCCTCGCCGGCGGCCTTCTGGGCCCCGCGCAGCGGCGCGTCGCCGCCCTT
>JBHEMJ010000029.1:0-12003 GCA_046262655.1 Solirubrobacterales bacterium
TGAGGCACGAAGAAGGCCGAGATCGCCGCCGTGATGATGTAGGTCAGCATCTGCCCCCAGGCGGCGAAGAAGCTGACCACCTCGTTGAAGGCGTGACGGGCAAAGCTCGAGGAGCCACCGGCCTCCGGGTACATCACGGTCGCCTCGGTGTAGGAGGCCGCGGTGAAGATGAAGATGACGCCGGCGATCATGAAGGTCAGCGGCGTCAGTCCCAGCGCGTAGAGCGCGACGACGCCGAGCGCGTAATAGATCGAGGATCCGACGTTTCCGTAGGCGGCGGCGAACAGTGCACTCGAGCCGTGGACCCGGGCCAGCGACTCATCCCGTGGGATCCGCCTAGCCATCTACCGCAAAGTTAGAGAAGCGGAACGCCGGACTCCCCCATTTGTGGGCGGAAACGTGCGGGAGCCCGGACCCGGATCGAACCGGGCCGGGCTCCGCGTCTCCTCCCGCGAGCGCGTGGCTGGGACCGATCTAGAGCGCGACGATCGGGATGATCAGGATGGCGACGATGTTGGCCACCTTGATCATCGGGTTGATCGCCGGTCCCGCGGTGTCCTTGTAGGGATCCCCCACGGTGTCGCCGGTGACGGAGGCGGCGTGGGCCTCGGAGCCCTTTCCTCCGAACCCACCGTCCTCGATCAGCTTCTTGGCGTTGTCCCAGGCGCCGCCCCCGGCGGTCATCGAGATCGCCATGAAGATGCCGACGATGATCACGCCGATCAGCAGCCCGCCGAGTGCCTGGTAGGACCAGAGGCCGATCAGCAGCGGCACGACGATCGGGATCAGCGAGGGCAGGATCATCTCTCGCTGGGCGGTCTTGGTGACGATGCTGACCGCCCGGGCATAGTCGGGCTTCTCCCTGCCCTCCATGATCCCCGGCTTTTCCTTGAACTGGCGGCGCACCTCCTCGACCACCTGGCCGCCGGCGCGGCCGACCGACTCGATCGACAGGGCGGAGAACAGGTAGACCATCATGCCGCCGATCAGCAGGCCGATCAGCACCTTCGGTTCGAAGATCTGAAAGGTGAGGGCCTTGCTCGGATCCTCCTGTTGCAATTCCGAGAGGAACGCGTTGAACAGCACCAGCGCCGCGAGCGCGGCGGAGCCGATCGCGTATCCCTTGGTCACCGCCTTGGTGGTGTTGCCGACCGCATCGAGGGGGTCGGTCACGTTGCGGACATCCTCGGGCAGATTCGCCATCTCGGCAATGCCGCCGGCGTTGTCGGTGATCGGCCCGAATGCATCGAGGGCGACGATCAGCCCGCAGAGCGAGAGCTGGGCCATCACAGCGACGGCGATGCCATAGATGCCGGCCAGCTCGTTGGCGCCGAAGATCGCCGCGGCGATCACCAGCACGGGGCCGGTGGTCGACTGGAAGCCCTGGGCAAGGCCCTGGATGATGTTGGTCGCGTGCCCGGTCTGCGACGCCTCGGCGATCGTCTTCACGGGCCGGAACCGGGTCGAGGTGTAGTAGTCGGTGAGCACGAACAGCAGCGCGGTGACGCCGATCCCGATCAGGCCGCAGAGCCACAGATCGGTGACGCTGGCGCCGGAGAGCGCCGAACCGGCGTCGGCGACGTTGAACTTGAGCGCATCCTCCATCAGCCACTTGGTAATCGGGTAGAAGGCGGCCGCCGACAGCACGCCGGCCGCAATCACGCCGCGGTAGAGCGCGCCCTCGACCTTGTCGGAGCGGGTGCGGACCACGAGTGCCCCGACGATCGACGCGAGAATCGCCACCGCGCCGATCACCAGCGGGTAGAGCGCCACCGCTCGGGCGGCCTCGGCGTTGAACGAGAGCACGCCGAGCAGCATCACCGCGACCGCGGTCACCGCATAGGTCTCGAACAGGTCGGCGGCCATGCCGGCGCAGTCGCCGACGTTGTCGCCGACGTTGTCGGCGATCACCGCCGGGTTTCGCGGATCATCCTCCGGGATGCCGGCCTCGATCTTGCCCACCAGGTCTGCACCGACGTCGGCGGCCTTGGTGAAGATGCCGCCGCCGAGTCGGGCGAACACCGAGATCAGCGAACCGCCGAATCCGAGCCCGATCAGGGCGTCGACGGCACTCTTGTCGCTGTAGTCGAACCACGACGTGAGCGCGCCGAAGTAGCCGGCGACGCCGAGCAGCGCCAGGCCGACAACCAGCAGTCCGGTCACCGACCCGCCGCGGAAGGCGACGTTCAGCGCCGGCGGCACGCCGCCACGGGCGGCCTCGGCGACGCGCGTGTTGGCTCGAACCGAGAGGCTCATGCCGATGAACCCGGCGGAGCCCGACAGCACGCCGCCGATCACGAAGCCGATCGCGGTTGCGGAGTTCTGCAGGAAGTAGAGGACGATCGCCAGGATCACGGCGACGACGCCGATGATCAGATACTGGCGGGTCAGGTACGCCCTGGCGCCCTCCTGGATCGCACCCGAGATCTCCTGCATCTTTTCGCTGCCCGCGGGCTTGCGCAGCAGGCTGATCGTGACGGCGATGCCATACAGGACTGCCACCGCGGCACAGGCCAGGGCGACAACCACACCATGGTCGGTAAGAAAGTCAGTCAAGAGGGATTCTCTCCTTGAGAGGTGGTTCTGGATAAGTCGCGAATTGCGGCGCGGCAGTTTATCTACGTGGCGCGCGGCAGGAGCTTACGGTGCGTCGGAGACACGCTTCGCGTAGAGCAACTGCAGCTCTGAAACCGCCTCGCGGACCTGCTCGGAGGCGTCCTCCGGCAGATAGTCGAGCAGCGCCTTGCTGGCGTCGATGCCGATCTTGCCCTGCGCGAGGTCGCGCTCGTCGTCCTTGGCGATCCGGCGCGCCGCCAGATTGAGGATGCTGACCGTGCTCTGCAGGATCACGTCCTCGACGCGGACCTTCTTGATTTCTTCCTCGAGCTTGGCCTTGAGCTCTTCCTCGGACTCCGGCGTCTCATCCACCCCCGCCCGCTCCGTCGGGCTCCGCCGGTTCGCGGTCTCGGGTCCCTCATCGGGGGCGGTGGGGTCGGGAACTTCCGTGTTGGGTTCCTTGGGGTCTTCGGTCACCTTCGGACCTCCTCTCCGACGTAGGTTCGGCGCGTCTCGGCGACGGCCTCTCGGTAGATCTCTTCGATCGAGGCGCCCTCGGCCAGCGAGCTGCGAGCGCGCTGGGCGCCGTTGGCGTCCGGCAGCCTGACCTCGACCCCGAGGCGCCGCTGTGCGGGTGCGCTCCACTCGAGCAGGCCCTCGAGCAGACTGCGGGTCGACAGCACCTCGCGCTTGCGAAAGTCGATCATCTCGCCTTCGAGCCCGTAACGGATCGCCCGCCATAGGTTCTCCTCGATCTCGCGCTGTGCCAACGGGGCCGCGGCGCCGTCATAGCCGTGTTCGTCGTAATCGAGGGCGGCCTGGGCGACCAGCGCTGCAATCAACGCCGCCAGATTGAACGACTCCTCGCCCCGGGTCTGGGCGTCGCAGATGCGCACCTCGACCGTGCCGAACTCGTGATGTGGGCGCACGCTCCACCACAGCTGGGTTGACTCGACGATCGAGCCGGTCTGCTCGAGCAGACCGACGAAGTCGGCGTAGGTGGCCCAGTCCCGAAACGGCTGATGGACCCCGCAGCGGGGGAATACGCGGGTGAAGATCTCGGTACGCACGGAGTGCAGGCCGGTATCCCGACCGTCGAGAAAGGGCGAGTTCGCCGAGGCCGCGAGCAGCGCCGGCAGCACCTCGCGCATCCAGTCGCAGACGGCGATCGCACGGTCGGCGCCGGCGATGCCGACGTGCACATGCAGGCTCCAGGTGTTGTTGCGCCGCGCGGCCCACGCCAAGTCTCGTTCCAGGCGGCGGTAGTGCTCGGTGTCGATGATCCGCTGGTCGAGATAGTCGGCCCACGGGTGGGTGCCGGTGGCGGCCAGCGTCAGACCCTTGGTCTCGGCCAGCGCGAACAGCCGCGCGCGATGATCGCGCTGGGCGTCGGCTGCCTCCGCGAAGCTCTCCCCGCGGCCGGATCGGATCTCGATTTCCGTGTCGATCAGCTCCCCGGCGGCGGAAACGGCGAGCACCTCGTCCTGCTGGCAGGCGTCGTATAGGTCCTGGTAGCTGTGGGAGAGCTCGAGCGAGGCCGGGTCGACGATCGCGAACTCCTCCTCGAGACCGATCGTAAAGTCCTGGGAGGACTCGAAAATCTCCCGCGCCCGGTCGAGATCCAGGCCCTTGCCGCTCACCGGACCACCTAAGTCAGGTAGAAGTAGAGGGCGTAGAGAAGGTCGACCGCGGGGCTCGAGGTGTGGACGGTGACCTCCGGGGGAACCTCGAGCAGCTGCTCGGAATAGTTGAAGATGATCGTCACCCCGGACTCGACCAGGCGGTCGGCGACGCGCTGGGCGGCGGCAGCCGGGACGGCGAGGACTCCCACCACGATCTCCTCCTCGGCGACAGCGCGTTCAAGCTCGGAGAAGTCACGGACGGTGAGCTGGCCCACGGTATTGCCGACCACGGCCGGATCGACGTCGAACATCGCCACCACGCGAAAGCCGTGGTCGGCGAAGATGTCGGAGCTGGCGATCGCCTGGCCGAGGTTCCCGGCGCCGAACAGGGCGATGTTGTGCTGGCCGGAGGTGCGGAGGATCTTGCGGATCTCCTGAACCAGCGAGTCGACCTTGTAGCCGACTCCGCGCTTGCCGAACTTGCCGAATCCGGAGAGATCGCGGCGGATCTGGGTCGAGTTGATGTGCGTGTAGGCCGACAGCTCCTGCGAGGAGATCGTGTCCTTGCCCATCTTGCGCGCCTGGGTGAGCACCTGCAGGTAGCGTGAGAGCCGCGCCGCCACCCCGAGCGAAAGCCGCTCGCCGTCGCCGAACAGCGATTCCTCGCTCTCGCCACCCTTGGGCACCGCCGCCGTTACGCCATCCTCGATCATGTGGACACGGTACCGAGCCGCGCTCGCACGGCACCTCGGTCCAGGCCCAGCTCGCACACCTCGGTGCCATCGACCTCGATCACAGGGATGCGTTCGAGGTGGGAGCGCAGCAGCGCATGGTCGGACTCGATGTCCACTTCGCGCAGCTCGAAGCGCACCCCCTCGGAGCGCATCTGCTCCAGGCCCGCCCGGGCCTCGTCGCAGAGGTGGCAGTCAGGCCGGCCGTAGAGAAGAACCGTCGGTAAAGGCATCGAAGCCGAGGTAGTCGGGATGAGCGATCGGCGGCGCGAAGCGGGCGGCGGAGCCGATCATGGCGGCATTGTCGGTGCAGAGCTCGCGCGCGACCAGCTTCAGCGTGGCCCCGCGCTGCTCGCAGAGCTCCGCAGTGCGCGCACGCAGAAGCGAGTTGGCCGCGACGCCCCCGCCGAGCGCCACCGCCCGCCATTCGCCGCCCTCGAGGGCGCGATCGATCTTGGCCACCAGCTGGCTCACGACGGCCGCCTGGAATGAGGCGGCGAGGTCAGGCGTGCGGGCCCTCACCTCATCTTCTTCGAGGTCGCGGACGATGTAGGCGAGCGCCGTCTTCAAGCCACTGAAGCTGAAGTCGAGGCCGGGGCCGCGGCTCATCGCCACCGGGAGCTCGTACGCGTGCGAATCCCCGTCGCGCGACGCGGTTTCGATCGCGGGGCCGCCCGGATAGCCGAGGCCGAGCAGGCGGGCGGCCTTGTCCAGAGCCTCCCCGGCCGCATCGTCGAGGGTCGTGCCCAGGGTTTCGAAGCGCTGGTGGTCGTGAACGCCGGCCAGCAACGTGTGCCCACCGCTCGCGATCAGGCATAGAAAAGGGGGTTCGAAGGGCTCGGGCTCGAGAAAGTTGGCGGCGACGTGGCCATGGAGATGGTCAACCGGGATCAGCGGCAGCCGCCGCGGGGCGGCGATCGCCTTCGCCGTCGAGAGGCCGACCAGTAGGGCGCCGATCAGCCCCGGGCCGCGGGTGACGGCGACGGCGTCGAGATCGTCGAGACCGATGGCGGCATCCTCGAGCGCCGCGTCGACGGCCGAATTGATCAGTTGCAAGTGGTGGCGGGAGGCGACCTCGGGGACGACGCCGCCGAAGCGCTCGTGCAGCGCAGCCTGAGAGGAAACGACCGACGAGAGCGCCGCCCCACCGTCGAGGACGGCGGCGCAGGTGTCATCGCAGCTTGTCTCGAGTGCCAGCAGCCGCAAGCGAGTTCTAGACGACCGGGGCGCTCATCAGATGGGCAGCGCAGCCTCTCGCCACATGATCAGAGCGTCTTCGTCGTTGTCGTGGTAGTAGCGGCGGCGCAGTCCGGCCGAGCGGAAGCCGAAGCGCTCATACATGCGGATGGCCGGCAAATTGGAGACCCTGACCTCGAGAGTCATCTTCGAATCGGAGCGGGTGCGGTCGAAGAGCGTCTCGATCAACTCGGTGGCGATGCCCTCCCGGCGGCGCGAGGGATCGACGGCGACATTCATCAGATGCCAGACCTCGTCGTAGCGGGAGCAGACGAGATATGCGATCAGGCGCTCCCGCTGGTCGAGCACGGCGAGGCAGATGCCGGACGGCTTGGAAAGCTCGAGCACGAACATGGCCAGCGACCACGGTGTGACGAAGGAGCGGCGCTCGATCGCGATCACGGCCGGCAGGTCGCTATAGGACAGCCGGCGGATACGCATGGCCCGGGAGGCCTGGGTTTCCCTATCGATGATCTCGCTCAAGCCATATCTCCGCGTCCGGTGCTCTCAGGTACAGGGGTTCGATCTCCTGCGGTTGCCGTGGCGCCAGGGACTCCGCGAGCACGCACAGATGGCGGGCGGCGATGCGGTGAACCGGGTCGTCCTGGGAGGCAATGGTCGCGCCGGCAGCCTCGAGATCTGGCTGAAATCGTAGCGCCCCGTCCCCCGCCGCCAGCGGGATCGCATCCTCCCTGGCCACCAGCTCCGCAACCTCGGCCGGCTCAGCGACCAGCGGGCCCCAGGTGAGCTCGCCCGCCGGGTCATACAGCGAGGCGAACAGCTGGCCGCGGCGGGCGTCGATTGCAGCCAGCCGGGGGACCCCGGCAGCCTGCGGATGTTCACCGATCGCGCGAGCCAGAGTGGCGAGGGTGCAAACCCCGCCCAGCGGCAACCCGAGCGACTGGGCCAGGGCTCGAGCCGTGGCGATACCGATCCGCAGGCCGGTATAGGACCCCGGTCCGATGCCGATGGCGACCAGCTCGATCTGCTCCCATCCGCCGGCGGTGGCGATCGCCGCCTCGGCCTCGGCGAGCACAACCTGGGCGTGCCGGGGGCGGCCATCGGGCCGGGGTCCCACCAGGCGCTCTTCGACTGCGGAGCCATCGCGCGTTACAGCCACGGCGGCGTCGGTGGTCGCGGTGTCGATGCCCAGTACGGTCGCCATCTCCAGTGCGACGATACGGTGCCGACCCACGAACCGAAGAGATGGTGCAAATGACTTCGAGATCGATCAGACACGCCGTCGCGGGTTGCGCTGTGCTCGCCTTGGGGACATTCGGTGGAGCGATCGCCGGCTGCGGGAGCGACGACGTCAAGAACGCCAAAGACGATGCTCAGGAGAAAGTCGACTCGGTCAAGTCGCAAGCTGAGCAGTCCAGGGGCGACCTCGAGAAGACCAAGACCGACGTGCAGAACCAGATCGACGAGGCGCAGAAGAAGGCCGATGAGATCCAGAGCACGGTCGAGGACAACAGCGGCGGTGATTGAGCCAGGCGGCCCCGCTGTTTCCGTCTGCCCCCGGCGGGTACCCCTCGGTCGATGGAAGGCGCCGCAATGAAAGTCAGGAGTTGCCTCGCGATTGCCGCGCTGGCGCTCTGCGTAGTCGCCTGGGCCGGCTGCAGCGATCCCGACAGCGACCCCAACGACAACAACAGCGGTGGCACCACCTCGGTCCCGGCGGCCTCGACCACCGACAACCTGGGCAGCACTCCCAACGCCCAGAGCGGCAGCGGCAACAGCGCTCCGCAGGGCCCGGTGCAGAGCCCGTGAGGCGCCTACGTGCACTCATCGCCGCCTCGGCGATCGCGCTTCTCGCCGCAGCCTGGAGCGGCTGTGGCGATAGTGACTCGTCGAACGGCGGCACCACCAGCACGAGTTCGGAGACGACCTCGAATCCGGCGGCCACGGTGCCCACCACGGGCAGCCAGGACACCCCGGGCTCGGACTCGGGCGCTCTCGGCGGGGCCGGCCCGAGTGGCGGCCAGAGTGGGGCGACCGGCGGCACCGGGAGCACCGAAACGACCCCGGCGACCGGCGGCAGCTCCTCCGGCGGCTACTAGTAGACGACGCGGATCTCGCGCCGGTCGCCGCCGGCGTGGCTGATTTCCACCTCCAGCACAACCGGGCCGAGCTGGGGCGCAACCGCCTCCGGCCACTCGACAAAGGCGATCGCGTCCGGGGTCAGGTAGTCGGCGAGCAATGCCGGGTCCTCCCCTTTCACCCCGGCGGGGCCCAGGCGGTAGAGGTCGAGGTGGGAGACCGCCATCCGGCCCGTATAGCGCTGACCGATGGTGAAGGTGGGCGAGGTGACCGGCCCCTCGACGCCGAGGGCCCGGCAGGCACCGCGGATCAGGGTCGTCTTGCCGGCGCCGAGCTCGCCCCGAACCAGGACCACGTCACCCGGGCGCAATCTCTCGGCGATCCGCCCACCGACGGCCTCGGTCTCGGTGGCCCCCGCGGTCTGTTCGACGAGCGCCTCTGGTTCAGCCATTGGTCGGGTCACCAAAGAGGCCGGTTTGGTTCGGCGTCACCTGGTCATTGTCAATCGGCACCTCCTCGACATCGGTCACCGGCTCTTCGGGCGGAGCGAGATCTGGCAATGGCTCCTCGAGGAGCGCAGGGAGCTTGGTGAAGTCCTCGCGCAGAAGCTCGGCCATCTTCGGGGTGCGGAGGGCGGCAGCCGGGTGCAGGAGAGGGAACATGTGGACGGGCCGGCCACCGATCAGGTGCGCTTGAGGAGTGCCGCGCACCTTTGTGATGCCGGTCGGATTGCCGGTCAGCAACTTGGTGGCGAAATTTCCCAGGGTGCAGATCACCCGTGGCTCTATCAGCTCGACCTGGCTGAACGTGTAGCGGTCGCAGCTGGCGATTTCCTCCGGTTGGGGATCGCGGTTCCCGGGCGGCCGGCACCGGACCGTGTTGCTGATCCACACCTCCTCGCGGGTCAGGCCGATGCTTTCCAGCAGCTGGTTGAGAAGCCGCCCGGCTCGGCCGACGAAGGGCAGCCCCTGCTTATCCTCCTCCGCTCCCGGTCCCTCGCCGATGAACATCAGATCGGCGTCGGCATTGCCGGCGCCGAAGACGACCTTGGTTCGCGTTGCCGATAACGGGCAGCGGGTACAGATCGAGGCCTCCCTGTAGATCTCGACCAGCCGCTCTCGTCTCGCCTGTGCGTCGGCCACGGGCAGATCGTAGAGCGGAGTTGCGACCGGTTCGTCCAGGGACCTCGCCAGGTGTTTGTCCGCGCAACTCGCCAGGTATGATGTGCCCCAGGCCGTGACCGAATCCGGCATGGACCTGAAAACTACTGTGATCGTCTGAGGCTCAAGCCGTCTGGTATCTCCCGATGCGGGAACTGGAACGGGACACTCCCCCCAACAGTGAGGCAGCGTCACAACCGCTGTCGGCTTTGTCCTGCCTGACGATCGTCGGCGCGGGGCGGCTGGGCCGTTCGCTGGCCGCCGCGGCAGATGCCGCCGGCCTCGAGGTGAGGCTGGCGGGGCGTGAGGAAGCCCGCCAGGCCAGCGCCGGCGCCGAGTTGGTCCTGCTCTGCGTTCCCGACACCGAGATCGAGACCGCCTGCGAGGCGGCCGCCGGCGCCGAACCGCGCCCCCGTCTCATCGGCCATACCAGCGGCGCCGCCACCCTCAACTTCCTGACGGCGGCGATCGCCGTCGGAGCCGACACCTTCTCCCTGCATCCGCTGCAGACATTCCCGGACTCCGAGACCAACCCGCAGGGCGCGCCATGCGCGATCGCCGGATCGACACCCGCCGCCACGGCCGCGGCCCGCGAGCTCGCCGAACGCCTCGGCATGCGCCCCTTCCGAGTACCGGAATCAGGCCGCGCCGGCTACCACGCCGCCGCCTCGATGGCCTCCAATTTCCTGGTCGCCCTCGAGGAATCGGCGGCCGAGCTGCTGCACAAGGCCGGTGTCGGCGAGGACGCCCGCGAGCTGCTCGCACCGCTGGTGCTGTGCACCGCGGCCAACTGGTCCGAGCGCGGTGGCGAGGCGCTGACCGGCCCGATCGCCCGCGGAGACGAAGCGACCGTCGACCGCCACCGGGCGGCGATAGCCGAGCTGGCGCCAGAGCTCGAGAAAATGTACGAGGCGATGGTCGATAGGACGCGAGCTCTCGCCGATTCAGCGGTGGCCTCATGAAGCTGGTTCGTGCAACCGGCCAGCTGCGCGAGGCGCTGGCCGTGCCCCGCCGCGAGGGAAAACGGATCGGACTGGTGCCGACGATGGGCTCTTTGCACGACGGGCATCTGTCGCTGATCCGCGCTGCACGAGACCGCTGCGACGTCGTCGTCGTCAGCCTGTTCGTCAATCCGGCCCAATTCGGCGAGGGCGAGGACCTCGAATCCTATCCACGCGACGAGGCCCGTGACGCCGAGCTCGCCGCCGCGGCCGGCGCCGACCTGCTCTGGGCGCCCCCGGTCGAGGAGATCTATCCCGAGGGGTTCGCAACGACGGTCGAGGTGTCCGAGGAGCTCACCGCGGTGCTCTGCGGCGATCCCGCACAGCGCGGCCCCGCCCACTTCCGGGGAGTCACCACCGTCGTCGCCAAGCTCTTCAATTGCGTCGGTCCCGACCTCGCCTTCTTCGGCCAGAAGGACGCCCAGCAGGCATTCGTCATCAAACGCATGGCCCGCGACCTCGGTTTCCCGGTCGAGATCGTGGTGATGCCGACGGTGCGCGATCCCGACGGGCTGGCAATGAGCACACGCAACGCCTATCTCGACCGGGCCGAACGCCAGCGGGCCCGGGCGATCGGGCGCGGGCTGCGCGCCGCCGAGCGGCGAGCGGCCGACGGTGTCCGCTCGGCCGAGCAGCTGGTCGAGACCATCCGGGGTGAATTGCGCAGCGCCGGGATCGAACCGGAGTACGTCGAGGCGCGGGACAACCTCAGCCTGAAACGCGTGGCGGAGCTTGATGGACGGCCGGTGTTGCTGGCCGTGGCGGCCAAGGTCGGCCGGGCCCGCCTGATCGACAACACGATCGTCAACACGAATCCCTGAAGGGAGAACGGAGACCAATGCAGCGGCAGATGCTGAAGTCCAAGATCCATCGAGCGACGGTGACCGACTGCGACGTCGAGTACGTCGGGAGCATCACCCTCGACCCAGCGCTGATGAGGCAGGCCGACATGCTGGTCAACGAGCAGGTCCACGTCTGGGATATAGACAACGGTGCCCGTTTCGTCACCTACGCGATCGAGGGCGAGCAAGGCTCGGGAACGGTGCAGGTCAACGGCGCCGCCGCCCATCTCGTGCGTCCCGGCGACAAGGTGATCGTCGCCTCCTTCGGCGCCTACGACGAGCAGGACCTCGAGACCTACTCGCCGGTGGTCGTCCACGTCGGCGAACGCAACGAGATCGTCCGCGTCGACAGCGACCCGACCGTGCTGCTCTCCGAGCCCGAGGGGATTGCGTAATGAGACCCCACCGGGTCCTCATCAAATTCCTTGCGTCCTGCCGGGGGATTACGTCATGAGCACGCGCCCCCAGGTCTCCAGCGGCGCCGGTGGAGATCCGCGTGGACCGGTGAGCCTGCCCCGCATCGCCGAGATGCGCAACGCCGGCCAACCGATCGTGATGGTCACCGCCTACGACTTCCCCTCCGCGCAGGTCGTCGAGGAAGCCGCCGTCGACATGGTTCTGGTCGGCGACTCGGCGGCGATGACCGTGCTCGGATACGACTCCACCGTGCCGGTCGGCATGGAGGAGATGCTGTTTTTGACCAGCGCCGTGCGCCGCGGGCTGAAAACTCCGCTGCTGATCGGCGACATGCCCTTCGGCTCCTATGAGACCTCAAACGAAGACGCGGTGCGCAACGCGCAGCGCTTCGTCAAGGA
>JBHEMJ010000030.1:0-21189 GCA_046262655.1 Solirubrobacterales bacterium
TCAGGCGATCACCGAGATCACCATGTCCGGCCCCGGCGCCGGTGGCCTCGAGACCGCCTCGGCCGTCCTCGGCGATCTCGTCTCGGTGCTCTCCGGCGGCGCCCCGCTGCCTGGAGTTGGCAAGAAGCTGACCATGGCAAAAGACCTCGACTCCGCCTTCTACCTGCACCTAGAGGTCGCCGACAAGCCTGGGGTGCTGGCGAAGATCGCCGAGATCCTCGGCGACCAGGGCATCTCGGTGCGCAGCGTCAACCAGCGCGGCATCGGCGACGACGCCCGCCTGGTGATGGTCACCCACTCCTCGCCGGAAAAGAGCTTCAAGACGGCGGTGAAAAAGATCGCCAAGCTCTCCTTCATGCGCTCGCCGCCGCGCTCGATCCGGGTGATCGAGAAGGAATTCAACTGAGGCTAAAGGACCGTTGTGCCTATTCCACTGATAGAGCGGTTTCGCGACTCGCTGCCCCTCGAGCCGGGGGATCCGGTGGTGACCCTCAATGAGGGCTCGACGCCGCTGATCCATTCGCCGCGGCTCTCGGAGCGGATCGGCGCGCAGGCCTACCTCAAGTTCGAGGGGGCCAACCCGACCGGCTCGTTCAAGGACCGGGGCATGACCGTGGCCGTCTCCCGCGCCAAAGGGGCCGGGGCGGAGGCGATCATCTGCGCTTCGACCGGAAACACGGCCGCCAGCTGCGCGGCCTACGCGGCCAGAGCCGGCATGCGCGGCGCCGTGATCGTGCCCGAGGGCAAGATCGCGATCGGCAAGCTGGCGCAGGCGCTGATGCACGGGGCGCGGGTGATCGCGATCCGCGGCAACTTCGACGAAGCGCTGACGATCGTCCGCCGGCTTGCCGACGAGCACCCGATCGAGCTCGTCAACTCGCTCAATCCCTACCGGATAGAGGGTCAGAAGACCGGCGCCTTCGAGGTGATCGAAGACCTCGGCGAGCCGCCCGACGCCCTGGCGATCCCGGTCGGCAACGCCGGCAACGTGACTTCCTACTGGAAGGGCTTCGGCGAGCGCGGAGCGGGCCCGATTCTCTACGGCTTTCAGGCCGAGGGCGCGGCGCCGCTGGTCACCGGCGAGCGGGTGGCGAACCCCGAGACGGTGGCATCGGCGATCCGCATCGGCAACCCCGCCCGCTGGGAGGAGGCGATGAACGCCTTCACCGCCTCGCGGGGCAGGGTCGCCGCCGTCTCCGACAAGCAGATCCTCGATGCCTACCGCTGGCTCGCCTCCGGCGAAGGGATCTTCTGCGAGCCCGCCTCGGCAGCCTCGGTCGCCGGGGTGCTCGCCCACGGGCTGCCGGTTGCCGAGGGGAGCGAGCCGCCCCGCAGCGTGGTCTGCGTGCTTACCGGCCACGGCCTCAAGGATCCCGACACCGCCCTCGGCAAGGCGCCGCAGGTGATCGGCTGCGAGGCGGACGTCAGGGCCGTCGAGAAGGCCGTCTTCGACTAGTTCTCCTGCAGCACCGACAGGATGTTGCCCGCCGGGTCCTTGAACCAGGCGATGTCGGGGCCGCTGCCGGCGGCGATGCCGCGGCCGATGCCCTTCTCGTCCTGGTCGAAGCCGTCATAGCGCTCGATGCTCACACCGCGCGCGGTCAACTCGTCGACGGCCTCGTCGATGTCATCGACCGGGAAGTTGAGGATCGTGTAGTTGCCGGGTTTGAGGTCGGGTTTGAGGTAGACCAGGGTGGTGCGATCGCCCGCGAGGTCGAGTGAGAGCAGCCCGTTCTCCTCGTCCATCAGGGTGGTCTTCAGCCCCAGCGTCTCGTTGTAGAACTGGCGGGCCTTGTCGAGGTCGTCGACGGCGAAGCCGTTGTAGGCCTTGGTGTTCTCGAACATCTTCGTTCCTTTCGTTTCGGCAGTTTCTAGCGGATGATCTTGCGCTCACTGGATGGCCGCGGCCTGGCGCGCCAGGCATGCATTGACCGAGGTGGTGATAATGGCGATCACCGAGACGACCAGAAAGCGAGGGTTATGGGTCTCTTCGAGTCGATTAATCGGGACAGCCTCGCCGCCGGACCCGCGGCAGGCATCGTGCGTCGGGCCCAGAGGACAAGGGTTTTCGGTTCCTGATCCGCACGTAGAGCTTTGTTGGTGGCGCGAATGCCCTTCCTGGGAGCGTGCGGTGGCCGAGTTGCGGGGGACGATGGGGGACGTCGGGCTCGATCCGGACTCGATCGTGATGTCCGAGATTCGCGATCAGCACGACGCCGAAAGCCGGTCCTTCGTAGGCTCTCCGACGATCCGGATCGATGGGGTGGACGTGGATCCCCCGAAAGAGGATGAGCCATTCGGGCTCACCTGCCGCATCTACCGGCGAGAGGATGGACGGGTTTCCCCAATGCCCGATGGTGAGCAGGTGCGGGAAGCCCTCCGGGCCGCGATCGACAGGAAGGAGAGGTGAGCTGATGGCAGGCATAACCCTGGGTGACCCGGCACCGGCCTTCGAGCTGCCGGGTACCGATGGCAAGAGTTACGCGGTCTCCGAGATCTCGGAGCCGGGCGTCCGCGTCACGGTCGTCTACTGGACCTGCAACCACTGCCCCTACGCTCTCGCCTGGCACGACCGGCTGATCGAGGTTGCCAACGACTATGGGGGGCAGGGCGTGCGCTTCCTGGCGATCAATTCCAACGACGCCAAGAAGTATCCCGACGATTCCTTCGCCGCGATGAAGGAACGGGTCAAGACCGAGGGCAACTGGCCCCATCCGTACCTCCACGACGAGAGCCAGCAGGTGGCCAAGGAATACGGCGCCAAGAAGACCCCCGACCTCTACGTGTTCGACGCCGACATGAAGCTGCGATACCGCGGCGCCCCCGATGCCGACTACGAGGACCCATCCCAGGAGGCGGCCTGGCTGCGAGCCGCGATCGACGACCTGCTCGGCGGCCGCCAGGTCGAGATGGCCGAGTCCGAGCCGGTCGGCTGCTCGCTCAAGTGGAAGTGACATCGGCCTCCTCCTCCGTCGGACTCTTCCGGATCGCAGGGGGCTGTCCGTCATCGGGGACGACGGGTAAGGGGATCGGCCGGGGGGCCGCTAAGGGATCGCCCGGTTGATGGAGCGGCGTCGCCTGGTCCGGGTCCCGGCCTCCTCAGCCAACCTCGGCCCCGGCTACGACGTGCTGGCCGCCGCCCTGCAGCTGGCCCTGGAGGTCGAGGTCGAGGAGACCGGGGAGTTCGGCGTGGAGGCCGAGGGACTCGACGTCCCGCTCGATCGCTCCAACCTGGTGGTCTCAGCCTACGAGTCGCTGAAGCCCGCCGACGGCGTCACCTTCCGCATCCGCAGTGAGATTCCGCCCGCCCGCGGACTCGGCTCCAGTGCCGCGGCGATCGTCGCCGGCCTGGTCGCCGCCGATCACCTGCACGAGCTGGCGCTCTCCCGCGAGGAGCTGCTGTATAAGGCGGCCGAGATCGAGGGCCACCCGGACAACGTCGCCGCCGCGATCTATGGCGGCTTCGTGATCTGTGACGAGCTCGGCGGCCGGCCCGCGGCCACGCGCTTCGACCCCCCCGGCGGCATCGAGGGGGTGTTGGTGATTCCCACCGAGGAGGTTCCGACCGCCGAGGCGCGGGCCGCCATCCCAGCCGAAGTCCCGCTCGGCGACGCCGTCGCCAACATCAGCGCCGCCGCGCTACTGGTCCTCGGACTGCGCAACGCCGACCTCAACCTGATCGAGCGGGGCCTCGCCGACCGCATCCACCAGCCGCGCCGCGCGGCGCTCTATCCAGACTCGATGCAGCTGCTCGCGAGTGCTGCAGAGACAGGCGCCATAGGCGCCACCATCTCCGGCGCCGGGCCGAGCGTGCTGGTCTGGGCCAACTGGCAGGAGACCGGCCAGATCGTCGAGGCGCTCAATCAGCAGGTGGGGGATTGGGCGGAGGTGCGGCGGGTGCCGTTCGCGGCGCTCGGCGCCGACGTTCCGGAGCTCTAGTCGAGCAGACCCACCTGCCTCAGGATCGAAACCGAGTCCGAGTAGACGTCCTTGCGCTTCACCAGGCCGTTCTCGAACGGGATCACGTCGATGCCGTTCCAGGTCACGGTCTTGCCGGTGGGCACGGCGACGAGTTCGCCGCGGCGCATCTGGTTGTCGTGGGTGGCGGTGGCGGTCCACTCCTGGGTCACGACTCCGTCGCGGACATAGAGGCGGCGGGTCTCGAAGTGGATATCGGGCCAGGCCTCGAAGATCGATCCGATGTGGACGCCCGCTTGATCGCCGGTGGCCGACTCGCCGGCGGTGTGGTTCTCGAAGACCATGTCGGGAGCGTGCATGGCCATGATCGCTTCGAGGTCGTGGCCGTTCCAGGCCTCGTTGTAGCGAGCGATCGCGTGCTCGAGATTGGCGGCGGAGTCCTCGGCGGTCACGGCCAGAGGATATGTTCGATTACCCAGCGGCGCCAGCCCAACCCCCGAAGAGCAGACAACCGCCCAAAGAGGAGATGTAGAAATGCCAGATCCCTATTGCGTCAAGCATGTCGACCAGTTCGAGGTAATGGAGGGCTCCGGCGGCGCCACCTGGCGCCTGGCCCGCAAATCCCTCGACGCCGGCAGCTTCGGTTTCAACGTCGTCGACATCGACCCCGGTGGCGAGATCCCCGCGCACGACGAGTCGGTCAGCGGTCAGGAGGAGGTCTTCGTCATCCTCGACGGCGAGGCGACGATCGTCACCGGCGAGGACGAGCACCCCGCTCCGGCTGGGACCTTCGCCCGTTACGCGCCGCAGGTCAACCGCACCATCCGCAACAGCTCCGACGCCCCGGTGCGGGCGCTGCTGATAGGCGTGCCGGGCGACTCCGGCTACGAGATCGGCGGCTGGGCCTAGTTCCGCCGGCTCAGCGGTTGATCAAGCAGGAGCTGAAGCCGAAGCCGGCGACGATTGCGTTGGTTCGCTTGGCATGCTTGCGCGAGGCCTTGGCGATCTTGGTCAGCTTGGCGGCGTCGCCCGCGCGCAGCGCCTTGCCGAGCCGCTTGAACAGATCGGCGTCGACGGTCAGGCTCTTGACCCAGCGTCCCAGCAGAACGGTGTCGGCTGGGGGCCGGGCGAGGACGGCCAGCGCCTTGACGCTCTTGCCGAACACGCGGGCCGCCTTGATGATCTTGGCTCCACCTCCCTTGAAGTCGCCGTTCCTGGTCTTCTTGTTGGCGGCGGTGACGAGCTTGTTGACCTTCTTCATGTTCGCCGTGCAGATCCCCTCCGCGCTGGCGACGTACTCGGCACGCGTCGGATGAGCGGGGCCGTAGACCTGGGCCGCGGCTACGGCCGTGCTCGCCAGCAGGGCGGTGGCACAGGCGAGGACAATCAGCTGAGAACGCTTCATCGCCGCGAGCATATCGACTACCGCGGCAAGCGGCGCCGGTTACGGGCTTGCGGGCGGGTCCTTGGCGGCGGGAGGATCGGGCGGCACCGGGGGAGGGTCGGAGAGGAAGCTGCCGCTGGGCTGCAGCACCCAGACTTTCTGCGCGTACTTTTCGATCTGATCCGGCTCCAGCCCAGCGACCGTCGCCGCGCCGGTCTCCTCCATCAAATCGGCCAGCTCCCGCCAGCCGTCGGCCACCGGCCGCACCCGCATCGTCGGCCCGAAGCCGGTGGCGTCCTTGAGCGCCGCGGCGCGCTCGCGCGCGTCGGCCACACTCAGCTCGCCGAACGGCCGGTAGTCCGAACCGTCGTACACCTTCTCACTCAGCGCCTGTTCGGATCTCTCACTCATCTGGTTGATTGTGGCTGACCGGGTCGCGGCGCGCCTCGATAGCGGTTGAGTATGCCGGTATAACCGATTTCTATTTCATGGCTGAGTCGACCGGACGCCAGCCCCAGCGACCTCAGCCCCTCTCAGGCATAGATGTATGCCTAATGATCCCCGCGCCCATCTCCTTGAAAGCTAATAGGTTGCGGTGTAGGGTCTGCTCTGGAGCTGGCAACAGGAGGAGTGGATGGCAGAAGTGGTTGCAACCGGCCGCGGCGTCGAGTTGAGCAAGAGGATTGAACGGGCGAGAGGAGTGCAGACCGTGCTCGCTGATCTGGAGCCGACGGCGCTTGCAGCGACGCGCGATGCCGCCCTGGCCTGTCAACCATTCGCCGGGCGGGGCAACAAGGAGGCCGCCGATGCCGCGGCGACTGAGGCGATGCGCCGGGCACTCGCCCATGCCCCGGGGATCGGAACGATCGTCATCGGCGAGGGCGAGAAGGACGAGGCGCCGATGCTTTTCAATGGCGAGCGCCTCGGCGCGGGCGGACCGGACTTCGACATCGCCGTCGACCCCCTGGAGTGCACGACCTTGTGCGCGAAGGGGCTGCCGGGCTCGCTGGCGACGATCGCCTTCGCCGAGGCGGGCGCCCTGATGCGTCCCGGGCCTTCCTTCTACATGGACAAGCTCGTGGTCTCGTCGGCGGCTCGCGAGGTGATCGACATCACCGACCCACCCGAGGCGAACCTCGGCCGCATTGCCGGCGCCCTGGGCAAGGATGTCGGCGAGCTGTGTGTCGTGGTGTTGGACAAGCCTCGCCACACGGAGCTGATCGCCGCCTTGCACAGGCTCGGCGTTTCGGTCAGCACCCCCTCGGACGGGGACGTCGCGGGCGCTTTGGAGGCCCTGCTGCCCGAGCTGGGCGCAGACGTGCTGATGGGCGTCGGCGGCACGCCGGAGGGAGTGATGACGGCCTGTGCGGCCAGCGCGGTCGGCGCCGGCATGCAGGCACGGCTCGCACCCCAGGAGGAGACCGAGAGCAGCGCCCTGGCGGAGGCCGGACTCGACCCCGGGCGGGTCTACGAGCTCGAAGATCTGGTCGATGGCGAGGCGTTCTTCGTCGCCACCGGCGTCACCGGCGGCTCGCTGTTGGAGCGCCCCACCGAGCGCGCTGGAGAGCCGATCACCGATTCGATCGTGGTCTCGCGGCAGTGCGTCAAGTACCTTCCGGCCCGCAACGGCGGCGATCAAGCCGGGCAAACGCAAGCCAAGGCAACACAGGAGGTCGGATAGTCATGGACACAGCAGAGCTCGAGACGACGGCGGCGGCGATGGTCGCCGAGGGCAAGGGAATCCTTGCGGCCGATGAGAGCACGGGCACAATGAACAAGCGGCTCGAAAGCGTCGGCGTCGAGCAAAGCGAACAGCAGCGGCACGCCTTCAGAAACCTGATGCTGACCGCCGAGGGGGCCGAAGAGGCGATCAGCGGCGTCATCCTCTACGACGAGACGATCCGCCAGAAGGCCGACGACGGCACCCCGTTCCCCGAGCTCCTCTCCCAGCGCGGCATCCTGCCGGGGATCAAGGTCGACACCGGGGCCAAGCCGCAGGCCGGCTTCGCCGAGGAGACCGTTACCGAGGGGCTCGACGGCCTCCGCGAGCGGCTCGAGGAATACCGCGAGTTGGGCGCCAAGTTCGCCAAGTGGCGGGCGGTGATCAAGATCGGCGAGGGACTGCCCACCCGCGGCTCGATCGAGGCCAACGCCCACGCGCTGGCCCGCTATGCCTCGCTCTGCCAGGAGGCGGGGATCGTCCCCATCGTCGAGCCCGAGGTGCTGATGGACGGAGAGCACACGATCGACCGGTCCGAGGAGGTGACGCGCGAGACCCTGCTGGCGGTATTCGAGCAGCTGGCGCGGCAACGGGTGGCGCTCGAGGGAACGGTGCTGAAGCCGAATATGGTCCTCTCCGGCTACGGCTGCCCAGAGCAGGCAAGCGTGGGCGAGGTGGCCGAGCGGACCCTGCGGCTGTTCCGCCGAGTCGTCCCTGTCGCGGTTCCGGGGATCGCCTTCCTATCCGGCGGCCAGAGTGACGAGCTGGCCACCAAGCACCTCGATGCGATGAACCGCCTCGGGGGAGTGCCCTGGCAGCTCACCTTCTCATATGGGCGCGCCTTGCAGGCCACTCCGCTGAAAGCCTGGTCCGGCGAAAGCTCCAACGCCGGCGAAGCCCAGGCGGCCTATCTGCATCGGGCCCGCTGCACGGCAGCCGCCCGCCGGGGCGAGTACACCGAGGCGCTGGAGGAAGAGCTCGTCGCCGGATGAGATCCAGTCGCGTTGACGTGGCGCTGACGCCGGCGGCGATCGCGCCGGCCCAGACCGCCGTCGTGATCGACGTGCTCCGTGCGAGCTCGACCATCACCCAGGCGCTGGACGCCGGCTATCGCCGCGTGATCTGCTGCGAGTCGATAGACGCTGCCCGCCGCCACCGCGCCCCCGGAAGGGTGCTCGCCGGCGAAAGCCGGTGCCTGCGGGTACCCGATTTCGAGCTCGGTAACTCGCCCGCCGCGGTGGCCGCGGGGGAGCCGCTCGGCGAGGAGCTGGTGATGGCGACGACCAACGGCTCGCCGGCGATCCTCGCCGCGGCCCTTTGTTCGCAGCGGGTGGTGATCGGCTGCCTGCTCAACCTCGCCGCGGTGGTCGCCGCGATCCGGCCGGACGGCGAGGTGACGATCGTCTGCGCCGGGACCGACGGTCGCGCCGCCATCGAAGACATCTACGCGGCCGGGCGCATCGTCGGCGAGCTCGAGGCGGAGCGCTCGGATGCTGCCCTGGTCGCCGAACGCGTTGCCACCGGTTTCGCCGATCCGCTCGAGCCGCTGTCGGTCAGCGCTGACGGGGCGGTGCTGCGATCCAGCGGTCAGGGAGGCGACATCTCCTGGTGCGCGGGTGAATCGAGGCTCGACATCGTCCCCGAGGTGAGCGATGTCGGGGACGACGCCGCCACGGTCACCGCCCTGTCACGGCGCGAGCCGCACGTCGCAGGACGCACCGGGGTCCAGACTAGATAGAGGTAACCTTATGAATAAGCTCAAAAGATTCGCTTTATCTTTTGGTATCCGGGTACTAGGGTATAGCGTGTATTTGAAACCAAGCAAAGAGGAAGGCAGTCGATGACCCCCACCAGCGGCAATGGCACGGCGACCAAGAAAGACCGCTGGGCGGCGGGCGTGACGCCCTATGCGGAGATGGGCTACTGGGTGCCCGACTACGAGCCCAAGCCCACCGACATCCTGGCGGCCTTCCGCATCACCCCCCAGGAGGGCGTCGACCCGGTCGAGGCCGCCGCCGCCGTCGCCGGCGAGTCTTCGACGGCTACCTGGACGGTGGTCTGGACCGACCGCCTCACCGATCACGAGCACTACCAGGCCAAGGCCTATTCGGTGGAGCCCGTCCCCGGTCGCGACGATCAGTACATCGCCAAGATCGCCTATGACCTCGACCTCTTCGAGGAAGGCTCGATCGCCAACCTCACTTCTTCGATCATCGGCAACGTGTTCGGTTTCAAGGCGCTGCGGGCGCTGCGCCTCGAGGACATGCGCATCCCCCCGCACTACGTGAAGACCTTTCCGGGCCCGCCCCACGGCATCGTCATGGAGCGCGAGTACCTCGACAAGTTCGGGCGCCCGCTGCTCGGGGCCACCACCAAGCCCAAGCTCGGTTTGTCGGCGAAGAACTACGGCCGCGTTGTCTACGAGGCGCTGAAGGGCGGCCTCGACTTCACCAAGGACGATGAGAACATCAACTCGCAGCCGTTCATGCGCTGGCGTGACCGCTACCTGCATGCGATGGAGGGCGTCAACAAGGCGATGTCGGTGACCGGTGAGGTCAAGGGCCACTACCTCAACGTGACCGCCGCCACGATGGAGGAGATGTACGAGCGCGCCGAGTTCGCCAAGGAGCTGGGCAGCATCATCATCATGATGGACCTCACCGTCGGCTACACGGCGATGACCTCGATGTCGAAGTGGGCGCGGGCCAACGGCGTGATCCTGCACCTGCACCGCGCCGGGCACGGCACCTATACCCGGCAGAAGGACCACGGCGTCAGCTTCCGCGTGATCGCCAAGTGGTGCCGCCTGCTCGGCGTCGACCACATCCACGCGGGGACCGTGGTCGGCAAGCTCGAGGGCGACCCGAACATGATCAGGGGCTACTACGACGTGCTTCGCAAGAACAACATCGAGGAGAATGCAGAGACCGGCATCTACTTTGACCAGGACTGGGCCTCGATGCCGTCGGTCATGCCCGTCGCTTCAGGCGGCATTCACGCCGGCCAGATGCACCAGCTGCTCCACTACCTGGGCGAAGATGCGGTGCTGCAGTTTGGTGGCGGGACCATCGGCCACCCGATGGGGATCGCCGCCGGCGCCACCGCCAACAGGGTGGCGGTGGAGTCGATAATCCAGGCCCGCAACGAGGGCAAGGACTATTACCAGGAGGGGCCCGACATTCTCCAGAAGGCGGCCAAGGGCTGCCCGGAGCTGAATGCGGCTCTGGACGTCTGGAAGGACATCACCTTCGACTTCGCCTCGACCGATACCCCCGACGTCGAAGTCACCCCGACCAGCGCCTGATCGAGCTAGAGAGGTCAATCAAATGCGAGTCACACAAGGAACGTTCTCCTTTCTCCCGGACTTCACCGACGAGGAGATCGAGGCGCAGATCCGCTATGCCCTCGGAAACGGTTGGGCCATCGGGGTCGAGTACACCGACGATCCCCACCCCCGCAACTCCTATTGGGAGATGTGGTCGATGCCGCTCTTCGATCTCGGTGAGGAAGAGACCGAGGAACCGATGCGGCTGCTGCGCGAGTGCCGGGAGGAAAACCCCAACCACTACGTCAAGGTGATCGCCTACGACACCAATTACGGGCGCCAGACCACGGCCTTCTCGATCATCATGCAGCGGCCCAAGGACGAGCCGGGCTATCGCCTCGACCGCACCGACTCCAGGGACCGTCAGATGACCTACCGCCACCAGCCATATGCGACCCTCAACGACCCGATCGGCAGACGCTACGGCAACCAGGCCTCCGACAACGGTGCCGACAAGGACGCGGAGGCCGGCAAGGACGGGAAGGGCAAGACGGACGGCGCCGGGTCCTAGGGCCAGTCGCCGGAGGGGTTATCGCATTGGCCGATCAGGCATTCACGATGAGACGCAAGGGCCTGGATGAGTCGCGGGCCGCCGGGCGGCCGCCCGAGGAGCCCGAGCCGACGGCAGAGATCGATGCGGTGATCGCCGACGCGATCGACTCGAAGGCCAACGTTCAGAGCGTGCTCCGCGACACGCACGTCAAGCAGGTTCTCGACGACCTCGACAGCGAGCTGGTCGCCCTGGCTCCCGTCAAGCGCCGCATTCGCGAGATCGCGGCGCTGTTGGTCATCGACCGCCTGCGGGAGGCCCACGGCCTGGCCTCCGAGCGTCCCACCCTGCACATGTCCTTCACCGGCAACCCCGGCACGGGAAAGACCACGGTCGCTCTGCGGATGGCCGAGATCCTCAAGCGACTCGGCTATCTGCAGAAGGGCCACGTGGTCTCGGTCACCCGCGATGAGCTGGTCGGCCAGTACGTCGGCCACACGGCGCCGAAGACCAAGGAGGTGATCAAGCAGGCCTTTGGCGGGGTGCTGTTCATCGACGAGGCCTACTACCTGCACCGGCCTGAAAACGAGCGCGATTACGGGGCGGAGGCGATCGAGATCCTGCTCCAGGTGATGGAGGCCGACCGCGACAAGCTGGTCGTGATCCTGGCCGGCTACGCGGACCGCATGGACCAGTTCTTCCTCTCCAACCCCGGCATGGGCTCGCGGGTCGCACACCACATCGACTTTCCCGATTACGAGGTCGACGAGCTGATGGACATCGCCTCATTGATGCTCGACCGTCAGGCCTACGAGCTCTCATCCAAGGCCGAGGGGGCCCTGCGCGAATACGTCGAGCGGCGGGCCACCCAGCCCCGCTTCGCCAATGGTCGCAGCATCCGCAACGCGATCGACCGGGCGCGGCTGCGCCAGGCCTACCGCCTGTTCGAATCCGACGACGAGCTGACCAAGGAGCAACTGGCCACGATCGAGGCCGACGACATCTACGGCAGCAGCGTGTTCGACGAACCCGCCAACAAGGAGACTGAGGACCAGGGGACGGCGAGGTGACACGGCCGATCATGCTCGGGGTCGTCGGCGACTCGGCGGCCGGCAAGACCACCATCACCCGCGGTCTGGTTCGCATCCTGGGCGAGGACATGGTTACCCATGTCTGCACCGACGACTACCACCGCTATGACCGCGAACAGCGGGCCGACATGGGCATCACGCCGCTTGATCCGGAGTGCAACTACATCGACATAATGGCCCAGGACCTGGCCCATCTTCGCGAGGGCAAGGCGATCCTGAAGCCCGTCTACGGTCACTCGAGTGGGACATTCGAGGCCCCCGTCTATGTAGATCCCCACGATTTCACCGTGGTCGAGGGCCTGCTCGGCTACCACACCCCGGAGATGCGAACGAGCTATGACGTCCGGGTCTACCTGGCCCCTCCCGAGGAGTTGCGGCGCAAGTGGAAGGTCGCCCGCGACTGCTCGCGCCGCGGCTACACCACCGATCAGGTGCTGGCCGAGCTCGATCGCCGCGAGGATGATTCCGCCGCCTTCATCCGGCCCCAGGAGCGCTTCGCCGACATGGTGGTCTCCTTCAGCGAGGGCGAGAAGGGCGACCCCGATCGGCTCGACGCGGAGCTGATGCTGCGCGAGGGGTTGCCGCACCCCGACCTCTCCCCGTTCATCGGCAATGGCGAGAAGGGCATCACCCTCGAGGAGGGCGATCGTGAGCGCCTGGTCAAGATCCCCGGCGACCTGGACCCCGCCCGCGGGGCTGAGCTGGAGGAGGCGATCTGGGATCGCCTGCACTTCGCCCCCCACCTGCGCAGCAACCGGCTGGGCGAGTTCACGATCGGCATCGACCTGCACCGCTCCGAATCCCTGGCACTGGTGCAACTGCTCATCCTCTACCACCTGGTGACGGCCAGGGCAACCGTGGCACTGGGCGGAGAGGGCACCCGCGGCGAGGGCCCGACCGACGAGCACCCGATCGTCGAGCCCGATGCGGCCGAGGCCACCCCGGTCGAATGAGCGAGGCGGCAGCCAGCGGGACGCTGAAGGACGCAGCCGCCTCGGCGGAGCCAGCCGACCAGCAGCTCGCGATAGACACCATTCGGGCGCTGAGCATGGATGCGGTCCAGAAGGCCAATTCCGGCCACCCCGGGATGCCGATGGCGATGGCACCCGCCGCCTACCTGCTCTACACGCGCTACTTGCATCACAACCCCCGCGATCCGGCCTGGCCGGATCGCGACCGCTTCGTCCTCTCCGCAGGCCACGGCTCGATGCTGCTCTACAGCGTGCTGCACCTGAGTGGCTACGAACTGTCGATGGAGGAGCTGAAGAACTTCCGCCAATGGGGCTCGCTGACCCCCGGTCACCCCGAGCGCGACCGCGTCCACGTCACCCCCGGGGTCGAGACGACCACCGGTCCACTGGGGCAGGGCTTCGCCAACGGGGTCGGCATGGCGATGGCGGAGCGCTTCCTGCGCGAGCGCTACGGCGCCGAGGTGATGGACCACCGCGTCTTCGCCATCTGCTCCGACGGCGATCTGATGGAGGGTGTCGCCTCCGAGGCCTCGTCGTTGGCCGGGCACCTCGGGCTCGGCAGGCTCGTCTATCTCTACGACGACAACCACATCACGATCGACGGCTCGACCTCGCTCAGCTTCGACAGCGAGGACGTCCCGGCCCGCTTCCGCGCCTACGGCTGGCACGTCCAGCAGGTCGAGGACGCCAACGATCTCGAGGCGCTGTCGGCCGCGATCGAAGCGGGCATCGCCGAGGAGGAGCGCCCGTCGCTGATCGACGTGCGGTCGATCATCGGCTGGCCCTCGCCGAACCTGCAGGGAACCGCCAAGACCCACGGCGCCCCGCTGGGGGAGGACGAGGTGCGGGCGACCAAGGAGGTGATGGGCTGGGACCCCGACAAGAGCTTCCACGTGCCCGACGGTGTCTATGAGCACTGGCGAGAGGCAGTGGCGCCCGGCGAGCAGCACCAGCGCGAATGGCGCCAGCGCCTCGATAACTGGCGACAGACAGATCCCGAGGCGGCCGCCGAGTGGGAGCGGGCCTGGGAGGGACGACCGGAGGACGGCCTGGCCGATGCGTTGCCCAGCTTTGACCCCGCTGAGAAGGATTCGATCGCTACCAGGGTGGCGAGCAGCAAGGCGATCCAGGCGCTCGCCCCCTACGTGCCGACGATGATCGGCGGCTCCGCCGACCTGGCCGGATCGACCAACACCGATATCGAGGACGAGGACAGCTACACGCGCGAGCACGCGGGGCGTAACGTCCACTGGGGCGTGCGGGAGCACGCGATGGGCTCCGCGATCAACGGGATGGCGCTGCACGGCGGCATCGTCAGGCCCTTTGGCTCGACTTTCCTGCAGTTCTCCGACTACATGCGCGGGGCGGTGCGACTCTCGGCCCTGATGGACCTTCCCGTGGTTTGGGTCTACACCCACGATTCCGTCGGCCTCGGCGAAGACGGCCCCACCCATCAGCCGGTCGAGCATTACGCCGCTCTGCGCGCGATCCCCGGCCTGACGGTGATTCGCCCGGGCGACCCGGCCGAGGCGGTCGAGGCGTGGCGCGTGACGCTCGAGGAGTGCGATGGGCCGGTCTGCCTGCTGCTCACCCGTCAGGGCCTGCCGGTGCTCGACCGCACCAAGCTGGCGGGCGCCGGCGGCCTCGCCCGCGGCGCCTACACGCTTTCCGAGGCAGCCGGGAAGCCTCCCCAGGCTGTCGTGGTCGCCACCGGTTCGGAGGTGGGGGTGGCGCTGGAGGCGCAGGAGCAGCTGCACGCCGAGAACATCGAGATTCGCGTCGTCTCGATGCCCTCCTGGGAGCTGTTCGACGCCCAGCCGCCCGATTACGCGGAGTCGGTCTTCCCGCCGGGCCTGCCGGTCGTCTCGATCGAAGCCGGAGTAGCACAGGGGTGGGAGCGCTTCGCCGAGCGCAGCGTGGCGATCGATCGCTTTGGTGCTTCCGCTCCCGGGGCGGAGGTCTTGACCAGGCTCGGGATCACCGCGGACGCCGCCGCCGCCCAGGTTCGAGAGCTGGTCGGCGAGTCTCCACCGGCCGCCTAGGGGAGCCCCGCTCAACTGACGATGGTCGCCGCCGAGCACGGCGAAGCGCGGGGCGCTGCCGCGGATGCCTGCTTGGCGTTACCGCGCTTTCGGGCGACGCGTCTTCGGCTTCTGAGCTCTCGCCTTCCGCCTGGAGCCGCCGGCGGCGCGCGGAGGGGCGATTTCGCCGCTGACCCAGAATTGCTCGATGTGCTCCTTGGCCCGCTTGCTCATGGCGAAGTCCAGGAAGTCCTCTGCCGGGCCCAGCAGCGGGCCGGTCGAGGGCCAGAGCGCAAACCAATCCCGCACGGGCAGCGGCTCGGCCAGCGGGATCACCCCGAGCATCCCGTGCTCGAGCTCGAGCGCGGTCGTCGCCTGGTGCTGCAGGGCGACACCCATGCCCGCCCGCGCAGCCTGCTTGATCGCGCCGTTGGAGCCCATGGTCAGCCGCGGTGGTCGCAGTTCGTGGCGGGCCAGAAACTCCTCGGTCATCATCCGCGTGCCGGAGCCCGGCTCGCGCAGCAGCCATGGGCGCTGCCCAAGTTCTGATACCGGAACCGTGCGGCGGCGGGCGAGCGGATCGTCGGGCGCCGTGATCAACAGGATCGGGCTCTTCATGAATGGCTTCCCGATCAGCTGGCCATCGGCCGGGGGCCGACCTCCGATCGCGACGTCGGCCTTGTGACTGGCCAGTGTCTGGAAGACCCTCTCGCGATTGCCGACATCGACGGTCAGCGACAGCTCCGGCCGCAGGGCGGAGAACTCCTTGACCAGCGGCGGCACGATGTGCTCGGCGGCGGTGGTCACCGCCGCGATCCGCAGCTCCCGGTCCACGGCGGCCGCCGCTTCGCGCGACGCGCGGCCTCCCTGGTCGAGGAGACCGATCACGTGGGACGCATAGGGAGCGAACGCCTTGCCCGCGTCCTTCAACTCGACGTTGCGCCCCACCCGCTGCGTGAGCTCGACCCCGAGCTCCTTGGAGAGGGCCGAGACCGCCGCGGAGACCGAGGGCTGGGTGACGTGGAGCTCGTCCGCTGCTGCGGTCACGGACCCGGTTTCAACAACGGCTACGAAGCTGCGCAGCTGGGTTAGGGTTATAGCCATTCGCCTAAGCATATAAGGCGATTCGTTGACAAGGCCTTGGTGTAGAGTCGTCGCGATTGCAACCAGAGGAGCGGCGAAATGCTGGTGCGCGAGGGAATGAATCCGATCGTGGTCACGGTTGGCCCGGATCACACGCTGCGGGAGGCGGCGCGGCGCATGGTCGACCACAAGGTGGGTGCCGCGGTCGTTTTCGACAATGAGCAAGCCGGTGCCGGCATCATCACCGAACGGGACCTGCTGCGCTCAACCGGGCGCGGAGAAGACATCGACTCCGAGCTCGTCCGCGACCATCTCTCCGATCAGCTGATCTACGCCTACGCCGACTGGCCGCTGCAGACGGCCGCCGAGGAGATGTCTCGCGGCGGCTTCAGGCACGTCATCGTGCTCGAGGCGGGAGCCCCGGTCGGGATCCTCTCGATGCGCGACATCGTCCGCTGCTGGCTGGGCGAGGGAGCGCAGGATGCTCCGCCGGCCGCCGCCGGCTGAGGTCGCCCACCCGCCTCATCCGGGCGGCGGTTCCCGCCTTCCATACGGGATCCCTCGCCCGGTGACCCAGCCGGCGCCGATCTTGGCGCGCGCCTTCACCTGTCCGCGGCGGTAGAAGCGGACCGGATGGGGGCCCATCTTCCAAGGTGCCGAGCCGATCGTCCCGTAGGCCTCGCGAAGCATCGCCTTCAGCTCCCCGCGATGCTCGCCGCAGGCGTAGCGGGTGTGACCGTATAGGCCACCGCCGTGCCAGATCAGCCAGTTGCCGGGCTCGATGTCGAGGTAGGTGCCGAACAGGAGCTCTTGAAGCTGGTGCTCGAGCCCGAGCCTGGTCTCGGAGTCCGGTGCGGCGCCGCAGATCTCGCACTTGAACAGGATCCTGACCGTCATTTCGGCTCAGGTTACCGGCCGCATGCACGGGGCCGAAGCGACGCCCTCTGCCGGCGGGTAGAGACTGGTTCTGGCGAGTCTCAGGGGCCTCGCCATGGGAGCGTTGGCGCTGGAAATGGTGGGATCGGGAGATACATAGGATTTCCGCAAATTCGCTTAATCGCGAGACAACTTGACATCGGCTCTCAGGAGGAATAGAAACCGAGGACAGCAACGCGCAGCCTGACGACGGGGTTCACACGTTTCAGGGCCGGCGCACGGAGAGAGAGCGTTTATGTGCCTGGCCATTCCCGGCCTAGTGATTGAGATTGTCGACCCGGTCAACCGGCTGGCCGAGGTCGACGTCGCCGGGGTTCGCCGTAACGTCAACGTCGGGCTGCTGGACGAGGAGGATGATTCGGCGGAGCCGGGTGACTGGGTGCTGATACACGTCGGCTTTGCTCTCTCGAAGATCGACGAGGAAGAGGCGGTCGCCACCCGCAAGATGCTCGAGGGCATGGGCGCGGACTACGAGCAGGAGCTCGAGGAGCTGAAGGCGAGCGTGATCGAGTGACCGATGGCCCCGCTCCGGAATGCGACCACACAGTGGGTTGCATCACCTGTGGCGATGAGGCCGTCGAGTTGAAGATTTTGAAGATCGATCGCGAGCGCGGCCTGGCACTGTGCAGCGATGAGACCGGCGAGCGCTCCAGCGTCGAGATAGCCCTGGTCGACTCGGTGGCCGAGGGCGACGTCCTGCTGGTCCACGCCGGCACCGCGATCGCTCGCGCTCCACAGGGGATCGGGGCATCGGCATGAAGTTCGTCGATGAGTTCCGCAACCCCGAGCTCGGCCAGGCGCTCTCCCATCAGATCCTGGAGGCGATCGAGCCCGGCCGCCACTACAAGATCATGGAGGTCTGCGGCGGCCATACCCACTCGATCTACAAATACGGCCTCGACGATCTGCTGCCCGAGAACGTCGAGCTGGTCCACGGCCCCGGCTGCCCGGTCTGTGTGATCCCGATGGGCCGGGTCGACGACGGCATCGCCCTGGCCATGGAGAACGACGTGATCTTCACCTGCTTCGGCGACATGATGCGGGTGCCGGGCTCCGAGAAGACCTTTACCGAGGTGAAGGCCGAAGGCGCTGATATCCGCATGGTCTACTCGCCGCTCGACGCCCTGCGGATCGCCAAGCAAAACCCTGACCGCGAGGTGGTCTTCTTCGCGATCGGCTTCGAGACCACCGCGCCTTCCACCGCCCTGACCTTGAAACGCGCCAAGGCCGAGGGCGTGAAGAACTTCTCGGTGATGTGCAGCCACGTGACGATCGTGCCCCCGCTGCGGGCGCTGCTCGACTCGCCGGATCTGCGCCTCGACGGCTTCATCGGGCCCGGCCACGTCTCGACCGTGGTGGGAGCTCGACCGCTCGAGTTCATCCCGGCCGAGTACGGCAAGCCCGTCGTCGTCGCCGGCTTCGAGCCCCTCGACATCCTGCAGTCGATCAAGATGATCCTCGACCAGCTCTCCGCCGGTGAGGCCAGGGTCGAGAACCAGTACGCCCGCGTAGTCCCCTACGAGGGCAACGTGGCGGCTCTGAAGATCATGGAGGAGGTCTTCGAGCTGCGGCCCCACTTCGAGTGGCGTGGCCTCGGCTTCATCTCCCAGAGCGCGCTGAAGCTCTCCGACGCCTACGCCGAGCTGGACGCCGAGATCCGCTTCGAGGTGCCCGGGGTGCGTGTCGCCGACCCCAAGGCCTGCCAGTGCGGCGAGGTTCTGAAGGGCGTGATCAAGCCCTTCGAGTGCAAGGTTTTCGGCTCGGCCTGTACGCCGGAGCACGCGATCGGGACGTGCATGGTCTCCCCCGAGGGAGCCTGCGCGGCCTATTACAACTACGGGCGCTTCGCCCGCGAGAGGGAGGTGGTCTAGGTGTCAGACGCCGCCGCCGTCTCCGAGCGTGAGCAGAAGGTGCTGAAGATCATCGAGACCGCCCGCTCCAAGCGGCCCAAGTTCAAGGCCGAGACCGTGACCATGGCCCACGGCGCCGGCGGCAAGGCCACCCAGACCCTGATCGAGGGTCTGCTGGTCCCGGCCCTCGCCGGCGAGGGCGAGACCCTGGAGGAGATGGGCGATTGCGGTGTGGTCGAGATCGAGGGGCTCGGCATCGCGATGAGCACCGACAGCTACGTGGTCAAGCCGATCCGCTTCCCGGGCGGCTCGATCGGCGAGCTGGCGGTCAACGGCACCGCCAACGACCTGGCGATGGCCGGGGCCAAGCCCCAGGCGCTGAGCCTTTCGCTGATCCTTGAGGAGGGGCTTCCCTCCGAGGAGTTGAGGGCGGAGATCGAGGCGATCGCCGCCGCCGCCGAGGCGGCCGGCGTGGAGGTGGTCACCGGCGACACAAAGGTGGTCGAGCGCGGCCACGCCGACAAGATGTATATCTGCACCGCCGGGATCGGCAACATCGACCCGCGCGCCGACCTCTCACCGCGGGGGCTGGTGCCCGGCGACAAGATCATCGTCTCAGGCACGATCGGCGACCACGGCTCGGCGATAATGCTGGCCCGTGACGAGTTCTCGCTCGACGCCGAGATCGTCTCCGACACCGCGCCGTTGTGGCCGGCAGTCGACGCGCTGCTCGACGCCGCAGGCTCCCACCTTCACTGCATGCGCGACGCGACCCGTGGCGGGGTCGCCTCGGTGCTGAACGAGCTGGCGCGCGCCTCGACCGTGGCGATGACGGTCTCCGAGGCCGCGGTGCCGGTGCACCCGACCGTGGCCGGCGCCGCCGAGATTCTTGGAATCGACCCGATGTACGTCGCCAACGAGGGCAAGCTGGTCGCCTTCGTCGCGGCGGAGAAGAGCGACGAGGCTTTGGAGGCGCTGCGATCCGTGCCCGGCTGCGAGCAGGCGGCGGAAATCGGCGAGGTAAAGACGGAGCCACCCGGGATGGTCCTGGTGGAGACCGCGTTTGGAGGCAGAAGGGTGCTCGACCAGTTGGTCGGCGATCCACTGCCGAGGATCTGTTGAAGGACCACCCCTAAGGAATCAGGAGGAGAGAGATGTCCCCAGCTACAGAGTTCGTACCGGATCAGGCAACGACCGAGGCGGTGGAGGCACATGTCATCTGGATGACGACCGGCCTCAGCTGCGATGGCGACTCCGTCGCCATGACATCGGCGGTGGACCCGAGCCTCGAAGACATCGTCACCCAGGCGATCCCCGGCATGCCGAAGGTGATCGTCCACAACCCCGTTCTCGCTTACGAGGTCGGCGATGAGTTCATGCAGGCCTGGTGGGACGCCGAGGCCGGCAAGCTTGATCCCTTCGTGCTGGTGGTTGAGGGTTCGATCGCCAACGAGGAGCTGGCAGGCGAGGGCTACTGGACGGGGATGGGCAACGACCCCGATACCGGCCAGCCGATCACGACCAGCGACTGGCTCGACCGGCTCGCCCCCAAGGCGGCCGCGGTCGTCGCGCTCGGCACCTGCGCCACCTACGGCGGCATCCCGGCGATGAAGAACAACCCGACCGGCGCCATGGGCGTCGCCGATCATCTCGGCTGGGACTACAAGTCCGCCGCCGGCCTGCCGGTGGTGAACATCCCCGGCTGCCCCGCCCAGCCCGACAATACGACCGAAGCGCTGCTCTATCTGGCGCTGCACCTCGCCGGGCGGGCTCCGGTCCCGGAGCTCGATGAGGCCCTGCGGCCCAAGTGGCTGTTCGGGCGAACGGTCCGTGAGGGCTGCAACCGTGCCGGCTTCGCCGAGCAGGGGCAGTTCGCGACCGAGTACGGCTCGGACAACCGCTGCCTGGTCAAGCTGGGCTGCAAGGGGCCGGTGGTCAAATGCAACGTCCCGGTCCGCGGCTGGCAGAGCGGACACGGTGGCTGCCCGAACGTGGGCGGCATCTGCATGGCCTGCACGATGCCCGGTTTCCCCGACAAGTACATGCCGTTCATGGACGAGGACTTCGCCGGCGGCATGGCCTCCAACATGGAGAAGTTCCTATGGGGCCCCCTGGTCCGATGGGGGCGCTACAGGAACATCAAAAACAAGTACGACAAGGAGCCGGCGTGGCGCCAGCCCGGCAACTCGATCAGCACCGGCTACAAGTCGCGCTCAGCCGGCTACGCGCCCCCGGGGTCATAGACCGGGTTCCCTGACGACACTTTCGAGATCTAACTAGGAGGAAGAGACAAATGGCAGCAACAGAAACCCCGACCACCTCAAAGAAGGTCGCGGTCAAGGAGATGTCGTGGGATCCGATCACCCGGATCGTCGGCAGCCTCGGAATCCACACGGAGAT